>JBIQJW010000013.1:0-2926 GCA_044507145.1 Actinomycetota bacterium | reverse complement strand
TTCCACGGACGCGATCTGTTCGCCCCCGTCGCGGCCCGTCTCGCGGCCGGTGAGGCGATCGGGGATGTGGGGCGCCGCATCGACCCGGCCACCCTCGTGCAGCCCGATCTGCCACCGGCCGAGGCGGGCCCCGGACACCTGCGCGCGGTGGCGGTCGGGGTGGACCACTTCGGCAACGTCCAGCTCCTGGCCGGCGCGGAGCACCTCGGTGCCACCGGGATGGAGGTGGGTGACCGGGTGTGGGTGGCGGTGACCGACCGCCGTCACCCGGCCACGGTCGCGCGCACGTTCTCCGACGTCGGTCCGCGCTCGATGCTGGTCCTGCTCGATTCGCACGGCCACGTGGCCATCGCCGTGAACGGGCGCGACGCCGCCCGGCGCATCGGCGCCAGCGCCGGTGACCTGGTGCGGGTGGGGCGCTGGTAGCACTCCGGCCTCGCCGGTGCGCTCAGGCCACCCCGAGGCGCAGGTTGTCGCGGATGAGCCGCACCGAGTCGGCCCGGTTGAGGGTGTAGAGGTGGATGCCCGGAGCGCCGGCCTCCAGCAGGCGCTGCGCCAGGCGGGTGGCGACCTCCACGCCGATGGCGGCGACCTCGTCCGGTCCGGCGGCGGCGTCGAGCGCCCGCCGGATCTCGTCGGGCACGTGCGTCCGGTTCATCTCGGCCATCCGGTACAGGCCCGGCGCGCTCACGAACGGCATCACGCCGGGGATGATCGGCCGGTGGCAGCCGAGCGCCGCCAGCTCGTCCACCAGGCGCAGGTAGTCGTCGGCGTCGAAGAAGAACTGCGTGATGGCGAAGTCCGACCGGGCGAGCTTCGCGGCGAGGTGGCGCCGGTCGCTGGCACGGTCGGGGGAGCGTGGGTGCAGTTCCGGGTGCGCCGCCACGCCCACGCCGAAGCCCGCGGGGTGGGCGCGCACCACCTCGACCAGTTCCAGCGCGTGCAGGAAGTCCCCGTCGGCGGCCGTGCCGTCGGCCGGGGGATCGCCGCCCAGGGCCAGGATGTTCAGCACCCCGCGTGCCGCGTAGTCGTCGAGCAGCGCGGTGATCTCCGCGCGCGTGTGGCCCACACAGGTGAGGTGCGCCATGGTGGGGAACCCGTAGTCCGCGTTCATCTGCACCACCACGTCGCGGGTGCGCGACTTGGTGGATCCCAGGGCGCCGTACGTCACCGACGCGAACGTCGGCTCCATCGGGGCGAGCTCGGACAGGGCCACACCGAACTGGCGCTCCGCGTCGTCATCGCGGGGCGGGAAGAACTCGATCGACCACGCCGGCCGGTCGGTGAGCAGATCCGGGATTCGCATCACAACGGCACAGGGTAGCCAATACGCCGCCACCCGCAGGGGTCCGGCGGTAGGCTCGGGACGTCAGGCCCGCTCCCGGAGGTTCGTCATGGAAGCACCGTTCCGTCACATCGCGTGTTGTCTCGACGATTCCGACGCATCGCAGCGGGCGCTGGCGGAGGCGCGACGCCTGCGTGGTTTCGGGCAGGGCCGGCTCTCGCTGCTGCACGTGGTCGAGTTCCCCATCCCGTACGCCACCGGCATGGGCGGATGGGTGCCGAACCCGGTGGACCTCACCGACGTGGCCCAGGGCTGGCTGGACGGCATCGCCAAGGACGTCCCGGAGGCGACCGGCGTGGTCCTGGAGGGGCACCCGGCCGGCGAGGTCTGCGACTGGGCGGCGGCGAACGCCGTGGACCTGCTGGTGTGCGCCGGCCATCGCAACCTGGCGGCCCGCATCACGCTGGGGAGCTTTGCGCACTACCTCGTGAACCACGCGCCCTGCCCGGTTCTGGTGCTGCGCCCGTCCGCGCAGGGGAAGGACTGAGCGGCGCTCGCGCTCACGCCACGACGCGTCCGGGGTGGCGGCCCACCCCGGACGCGACGGCGCCTCAGGCGGTGACGGCGCAGACGGCGTAGGCCTGGATCTGGATCGTCCCGCCGCTGGTGTTGGCCACGAGTCCCTGCCAGCGGTTCGGCGTGCCGGTGAAGGGCTCGGGACGGCTGGCCATGATGCTGATGCCCGGCTTCGGAGGGCTCACCACCGCCACGCCGCCAGACAGGAGCGCCTCGCCGGTGTTGCACTGGGCCTGGGCGTCGCCGAGGCCGCCGTCCAGCACGCCGATAACGGCCGAGAGGCGCACGGCGGTGCGCGGCACGCGGGCGTCGAGGGAGAGGGCGGTGCGCGAGACCGCACCGGCCTGGATGGCGTTGCTGTTCACCGCGCCCTTCGCCAGGTCCTTCGGGCCCACGGCGCCGGGGGCGATCTTGGCACCGGTCACGGCGTTGCTGCGCAGCTTCGAGGTGTTCACGGCACCGTTCTGCAGGTCCCGTGTCTGGACGCTGAAGTCCCTGAGCGCGGCGGTGCCCACGGCCTGGTTCTTCAGCTTGCTGCCCGAGATGCTGTGGTCCTTGATGCTCGAGCCGCTGATGGTCCCCGCGGCGAATGCCGTCCCGCTGACCGCGGCGATCAGGGCGATACCGGCGACGCACATCGCGGGGCTCGGTGCGCGCAGGCGCGAGCGCTTCCTGTCCATCGTGTCTCCAGTGCGTGGGTGACGTGTGTGATCGTCACCTTCGGATTGCGATGGGCCGCACTCGAGCGCCGGGGCGACGGCGGGCCTCGGCGCCGGGTGGTCGTCCGGCCGCCGGGTCGTCTATCGTGGGGGTACTGCGGAAAGGAGGTGGTCCTATTGCATAGCACCAGCGGAGGTGGCGGTAGCTAGGGGCGTGCCCCTATGTGCCAACGGCAGCCATGGGGGGCCGTACCGAGCGCCCCGAGCCAAACCACTGCTGCCACCGGGGTCCGGGGGATGGCGACATCCCTCGGACCCTTCCTATGTCCGTTCCGGCCCCCATCGTCTAGCGGCCTAGGACGCCGCCCTTTCAAGGCGGTAGCACGGGTTCGAATCCCGTTGGGGG
>JBIQJW010000213.1:0-3623 GCA_044507145.1 Actinomycetota bacterium | reverse complement strand
CTCGGGCTGTCGTCGATGCAGGTCGACCAGCCGCACCGCGGCTTCTCGTACTCGCGCCAGGCCCCGCTGGACATGCGCATGGATCCGTCGCGCGACCGGTCGGCCGCCGACCTGGTGGCCGATGCATCCGAGCAGGAACTGGCGCAGATCATCCGCGCCTACGGCGAGGAGCGCTACGCGCGCCAGATCGCGCGGGCCATCGTGCGCCGGCGCGCCCAGGCCCCCATCACCACCACCGGCGATCTGGTGGAGGTGGTGCGCCAGGCCGTGCCCACGCCGGCCCTCTTCGCGGGCGGCCACCCGGCCAAGCGGGTCTTCCAGGCGCTGCGCATCGCGGTGAACGAGGAACTGGACGTGCTGGAACGCGGCCTGGAGGGGGCGTTCGACGTGCTGGCCCCGGGCGGGCGGCTGGCGGTCATCGCCTTCCACTCCCTCGAGGACCGGATGGTGAAGCGCTTCATGCGCGCGCGCAGCCAGGGCTGCATCTGCCCGCCGGATCTGCCCGTGTGTGGGTGCGGACGCGTTGCCGAAGCCGACCTGCTGGCCGGCAAGGCCCAGATGCCGCGCCAGGCTGAGGTGGAGCGCAACCCGCGGGCCAAGCCGTCGCGCCTCCGGGGCCTGCGCCGGCGCGGGGAGGGGGCGGCGTGAGCACACGCGCGACCGCCCGTGCCCACGCGCCGGCGCCGCATCGTGCCCGCCCGCAGGGGCGTCCGCATCCCGGTCCACGTCCGCGCCCCCAGGCGGCGCCCCGGCGCGCGCCGCGATCCGGCCGTGCGTCGCGGCCACGCCTGCGCGTGGGGCTGCTGGTCATCCCGATCATCGCCCTGCTCCTGGCGGGGATCGTGTGGATCAACGTGTCCAAGCTGGCGTTCACGGCCGAGACCGGCCGGGTGGTGGAACGCTCGCGGGCCGTCGAGGCCCAGAACCTGCGCCTCAAGGCCCAGCTCGACCGGGCGAATGCCACGGTGATCGACCGCGCCCAGGACCGCCTGGACATGGGCATGCCGCTCGATGCCTCGGTCACCCCGCTTCTGGCGCCCGCGCGACCGTGAGCGGCCCCCACCACAGCCGGCCGGCGACGGGTCGCGCATGACCCCGGCCCGTCGCCCCAGGCGGCGCGGCGGGAGTTCGGGAAACCCGCCGGGCATGAGCGCCCGCGCGCGCTCGCGCCGCATCCGTGTGCTGGCCCTGGCGTCCGTGGTCCTGGTGGGCGCCGTCGGTGCTCGCGCCGCCTATCTCGGGACGGTGCGCGCCGACGACCTCTCCGCGCGGGCGACCAACAGCAACCGCGAGCACACGGACCTGATCGCCCAGCGCGGCAACATCATCAGCGCCGACGGACGCGTGCTGGCCACCGACAACCTCAAGGTGGACATCACCGCGTCGCCCAACAACATCTCCGATCCCCAGGGCACCGCCGAGCGCCTGGGCGCGGTGCTGGGCCTGGACCCGGTCGTGCTGCAGCCGAAGCTGGAGGGCGACGGTACCTACGCCATCGTGGCGCGCGGGGTGGGTGTCGCAAAGGCCGACGCCGCCAAGCGTCTGGGGCTGGCGGGGATCTACTTCGACGACACCTACGAGCGATTCCTCCCCGGGGGGCCGCTCGCGGCGCAGTTGCTGGGCCTGACCGACCACGACCGCAAGGGCCAGTCGGGGCTGGAACTGAGCCTGGATGAGGAGCTGACCGGAACGCCCGGCACGCGGGTGCGGGTGCGCGACGCCTTCGGACGCACCCTGCGCGTGCCGGCGGACCGGGAGCCGGTGGCCGGCCGCGATGTCACGCTCACCATCAACAGCGCGATCCAGGACCGCGTGGACCGCATCCTGCTGGACACGCGCGAGAGCACCGGCGCCAAGATGGCGATGGCCGTGGTGATGGATCCGCGCGACGGCCGGATCCTGGCCATGTCCACCGTCCCGCGGTACGACCCCAACCGGCGCAGGTCGCTCAACATCGAGCTCACGCCCAACCGGCCGGCCAGCGATATGTTCGAGCCGGGCTCGACCTTCAAGATCGTGGCGATGACCGGGGCGCTGGAGGACGGCACGGTGACGCCCGACACCGTCTTCGCCCTGCCGGCCACCATGCAGCTCTACGACCGGACCATCCGCGAGTCGCACCGCGACTACGACACCGCGCTCACGGCCACCCAGATCCTGGAGCAGTCGAGCAACGTCGGCACGGTGAAGATCGCGATCCAGCTCGGCAAGGAGCGGATGATCGCGTGGATGAAGCGCTTCGGCTTCGGCTCGACCACCGGCCTCGACTTCCCCGGCGAGTCGCCCGGCTACCTTCGCCCGTCGGAGGAGTGGTTCGGATTCTCCATCGGCAACATCCCGCTGGGCCAAGGCGTCTCGGTGACCCTCACGCAGATGGCGCGCGCCTACGCGGCCATCGCCAACGGCGGCACGTTGGTGACCCCGCACGTGGTGCAGAAGATCGGCGACGAGCCGGTGAAGGTCGCCCCCGGTCGCAAGATCATCACCACACGGACGGCCACGCAGGTGAACGACATGCTGCGCGGCGTGGTCTCCGACTCGGGCACCGGCACCCAGGCCGCGGTGTCCGGATACGAGGTGGCCGGCAAGACCGGTACCGCCCAGAAGTACGACCCCACGATCGAGGCATACTCGGAGAGCAAGTACGCTGCCTCATTCGTGGGCTACCTGCCGGCGGACGACCCGCAACTGCTCATCGCCGTGGTGGTGGACGAACCCACCGCCGGCTCGTACTACGGCGGCGATGTGGCCGCGCCGGCCTTCGAACGCATCGCCGAGTACTCCGCCAACGCGTTGAGGATCGAGCCGTGACATCCGGCCCCGGGCGCCGGCCGGCGCCCGCCGGGGTCGACTACGATCGCCGCCGATGATGCTGCAGCAGTTGATCGCGGGCGTCCCCGGCGCACGCATCGACGGCGGGTCCCGCGCCGGCGCCACCGAGATCGCGACGGTCGCCGGTCGCTCCGACCGCGTGGGCCCCGGCGCGCTCTACTGCGCGGTGCGCGGCCTGACCGTGGACGGGCACGACTTCGTCGCCGACGCGGTGGCGCGGGGTGCCGCGGCCGTGATGGTGGAGCGCCCGCTGCCCGGCGCCGGGGTGCCCCAGGTCGTGGTACCCGACGGGCGCCTCGGGCTGGCGCTCGCCGCCGCGCGAGCCGCCGGTGACCCCTCGCACCACCTCGATGTGGTGGGGATCACCGGGACGAACGGCAAGACCACCTGCGCCATGCTGATGGCCGGCGTGCTGGGCGCGGCCGGCCGGCCCTGCGGCCTGGTGGGCACCATCGAGACCCGGGTCGGCGGCGTCGCCACCCCGGCCACGCACACCACGCCCGACCCGGTGGAGCTGCAGGCCCTGTTCGCCCGGATGCGTGACGCCGGCGACCTGGCCTGTGCGATGGAGGTCTCCTCGCACGCCGTCCACCAACGGCGTGTCGCCGGCGTGCGGTTCGCGGCGGCGCTCTTCACCAACCTCACCCGCGACCACCTCGACTACCACCGCGACCTGGAGGACTACTTCCAGGCCAAACGCGGCCTGTTCGTGCGTCCCGGTGAGGACGGCCCGGACCCGCCCGGTGCCGCGAACCTCGATGACCCGCACGGCCGGCGCCTGGTGGAGGAGA
>JBIQJW010000012.1:21248-25303 GCA_044507145.1 Actinomycetota bacterium | reverse complement strand
GCCGCGTTGCAGCCAGCACCCCACCCAGGGCAGACCGCCTACCGGCCGGGACCCCGAGAAAGCGAAGACGGCGCGATCAGCGCCGCCGCAGCGCCACCCCGGTGGATCAGGACCGCCTGCCATGACCACCCGGGGCGGCCGCGAGAATGCGACCAGATCGCGCGCCGTGGATGAGGGACAGTGCGAGTAGCACGGCCCTCATCCACGGCGCGGGATCTGGGCCCATTCGCAGCGAGCCGCCCTCAGGCGGAATCGTGGAGGTAGACCGAGACCAAGGCGTTGGCGTGGCCGTGTCCCATGCCGTGCTCGGACTTGAGCCAGTTCACGAGTTCCATGTGTTTCGTGACGCCGGCCGTGGGCAGGAGCGCCATCCATTCGTCGATCGGCCTGCCGTACTTCTTCTCGATCGAGGGGAAGTACGAGCGGGGACCGGTGACCTTCTTCTCCGTGCTCACGGTGACACTCCTTTGACGCGGGTTCCTCGTGATCATCTCAGCGGCGTCGGGCTGCACATGGCCCGGCCGGCGGGACTGGCGCTACCCTGTGCCCGTGGAGAGCCCGACCTTCGAGATCACCCCCGGTTACACACCCACCGGGGACCAGCCCCAGGCCATCGACGAGCTCACCGCCGGCGTGGAGCGCGGCGACCGGTTCCAGACGCTGCTGGGCGTCACGGGTTCCGGCAAGACGTTCACGATGGCCAGCACCATTGCCCGGCTGGGTCGCCCCGCCCTCGTGATCGCGCACAACAAGACGCTGGCGGCGCAGCTGTGCAACGAGTTCCGGGAGTTCCTGCCCGGGGCGGCGGTCGAGTACTTCGTGAGCTACTACGACTACTACCAGCCCGAGGCGTACATCGCGGCGTCGGACACCTACATCGAGAAGGACTCGTCGATCAACGACGAGATCGAGCGGCTGCGCCATGCCGCGACGGCGGCGCTCATCGCCCGGCGTGACGCCGTCATCGTCGCCTCGGTGAGCTGCATCTACGGCCTGGGATCCAAGGAGACCTACCGCGACCGGGTCGTGTTCCTCACCGTCGGCGACGAGTACCCGCGCGATCGGCTCTTCACGCGACTGGTGGACAACCAGTACCAGCGCAACGACACGGTGCTCGGCCGTGGCCGGTTCCGTGTGCGGGGCGACACCTTCGAGGTGCAGCCCGCCGATTCCGAGACGGCGTACCGGATCTCGATGTTCGGTGACGAGGTCGAGTCGATCACCCACTTCCATCCGGTCACCGGCGAGGCGTTCGGGGAACCCGGGCATCTGGCCATCTACCCGGCGACCCATTACGTGACGCCGCCGGACGTCATCGACCGTTCGCTGCGCGACATCCGCGAGGAGCTCGAGCAGCAGTGCGCGATGTTCGAGTCGACGGGCCGCATCGTCGAGGCGCATCGCCTGCGCCAGCGGACCGAGTACGACATGGAGATGATCCGAGAACTGGGGTTCTGCTCGGGTATCGAGAACTACTCGCGCATCCTGGACGGGCGCGGGCCGGGGGAGCCTCCGCACACGCTGATCGACTTCTTCCCGGACGATTTCGTGTGCTTCATCGACGAGTCCCACAACACCCTGGGCCAGTTGCGCGGCATGTACGAGGGCGACCGCTCACGTAAGACCGCGCTGATCGACGCGGGGTTCCGCCTTCCGTCGGCGCTGGACAACCGCCCGCTCCAGTTCCCGGAGTTCTTGGAGCGCGTGAACCAGGTCGTGTTCGTGTCGGCGACGCCGGGAGACTTCGAGCGCCGCCAGTCGGGGCACGTGGTGGAACAGATCATCCGCCCGACGGGTCTGGTGGACCCCGAGGTGGATGTGCGCCCCACGCACCACCAGATCGACGATCTCATCGGAGAGGTGTCGGCGCGGGCGGCCCGCGATGAGCGGGCGTTGGTGACGACGCTGACCAAGAAGATGGCGGAGGACCTCACCGAGTATCTGGTGGAGGCCGGCGTGCGGGCCCGCTATCTGCACTCCGAGATCGACACGCTGGAGCGGATCCGCATCGTGCGCGCGCTGCGCCTGGGTGAGTTCGACGTGCTGGTGGGGGTGAACCTGCTGCGCGAGGGGTTGGACCTCCCCGAGGTGACGCTGGTGGCGATCCTGGACGCCGACAAGGAGGGGTTCCTGCGCGGGACGACCTCACTGGTGCAGACGATCGGCCGGGCCGCACGCAACGCCGAGGGTCGCGTGATCATGTACGCCGACAACGAGACCGAGGCGATGCGCACCGCGATCGGTGAGACGAACCGCCGGCGCGAGATCCAGCTGGCCTACAACAAGGAGCACGGCATCACGCCGCGCACGATCGTGAAGGGCGTCACCGACATCGTGGAGCTCCTGGGCCTGAAGGACAGCCCGTCCACCGGACGGCGTGGCGCCACGCGCCGACGCGAGGAGCCGGGGGCGGTGAGCGCGGCCGAGCTGGAGCGGATGATCGTGGAGCGCGAACAGGAGATGCTGGCCGCCGCGGAGGATCTCCGGTTCGAGCTGGCCGCGCGGCTGCGGGATGAGCTGGCGGATCTGCGCGCCGAGCTGTCGGAGGTCGAGGCCGCCGGAGGAGAGGAGCCCCCGGGCGCCGATCGGCGGCGCGGGACAGCGGCGCCGGTGCCGCGGGGTTCGGCGCGGCGCGCGGCCAGCGAGCGGTCACGGCGCTGAGCGATGTCGCCCTCCGGTGGACGTGCGCCGCGGCGGGCGATCCCGGAGGGGACGGTGTTCCGGTCGGCTGCCGCGCCCGGCCTGGATGAGGACGACCTGCAGGCGGCGCTCGACGGCGGAGCGCCGCCGGACGCGGTGTGGGGGGATGGGCGGACCTGGCCGGTGCCCGATCCGGACCGGTGGAGCGACGACGCCGAGCGGCGCGCACGCCATGCGCGCGTGCTGCGCCGCTGGGACGGGGAGGTCAGTCCTCCGCGGTGACGTCGCGCAGCCAGGTCCGCGTGATCTCGATGTCGGCGGCGGTGAGCTCGTGGCCGGCGGCTTGCACCGCCACCTGGGTGTCCGCACCGGCTCCGGTCAGAACCTCCCGCAGCGCCTCGGTCATCCCGTCGGCGCTGTAGGGGTCCGCGGCCCCCGCGGCGACCAGCACCCGTGCTCCGGCGAGGTCGGGAGCCGGCTCGGGCGTATAGGGAAGCATGGCGCGCAGCAGCGCCGCGCCGGCGAGCAGGCCCGGGTCGCGGAACATCAGGCCCACGGCCATGTTCGCGCCGTTGGAGTACCCCAGGGCGACGACCTTCGCGGGGTCGCGGCCGTACTCGGCCAGCCGCCCACGCACGTCGGCGGCGAGTTCGTCCGCTCGCTCCGTGAGGTCGGGCACGTCGAGGGCGCCGATACCGTGGCGGCGGAAGAAGCGGCGCGTATGGCCGTTCTCCATCACGGTCCCGCGCGGCGCGAGCAGCGCCGCGTCGGGCAGGAGCTCGCGACCGAGCGCGGTGAGCTGGTTCTCGTCCCCGCCCGTGGCGTGGAGCAGCAGCAGCGTCCACGAGCCGGTGCCGGGGACGTACAGGTGCTGCAGCGGTTCGTCGGTCATCGGGGCACTCCTGTCGGGGTCGGCCGCCAGCGGCGGGTGTCGGGAAGGGGGGTGAGTTCCGCCTCGACGCGGCTCCGCACCGCCTCGAAGGCGGGCGGCAGCGAGAGCCGCTCCCCGAGGTGCTCCAGCTCCTCGTCGGCGGTGAAGCCGGGGCCGGCGGTCGCGAGCTCCACGATCACGCCCGCGGGTTCGTCGAGGTACACCGACCGGAAGTAGAAGCGGTCGATCACCCCGGTGGGACGGGCCCCCGCGGCGGCGACCCGGGTGCGCCACGCATCGATCTCCCCGGCGGTGGTGGCGAACGCGACGTGGTGCACGGTGCCCGCGCCGCGCAGGCCGCGCTCGGCCGGTGGGGTGTCGTAGATGTAGTGCGATCCGCGTGTGTCCCCGCGCGCCTCCCAGCCGGCGTCGGTACGGGTCATGCCCAGCCCGCCCTCCAGGAAGGCGGTGCTGCGCTCCGGGTCGGATGCGTAGACGCGCACGCCGTCGAAGCCCTGCAGCGCATGCTCGCGGGGGATCTGCG
>JBIQJW010000012.1:0-21148 GCA_044507145.1 Actinomycetota bacterium | reverse complement strand
GCGTCCGCCGTGATCGCGCTGATGTGGTGGATCCCGTCGAGGTGCATCACGCCTCCAGATGGTTGCGTACGCAAACAGTGTAGCAGCCCCGGTCGCACCGGCCCGCGGGCTTGACCGGTGTCCGTGCTCGGGGGATGGTCACTTGCACCGAGGCGCGTCGCGCCCCGGGCCGGCGCCGGCACCGGCCGGCGGAGCCAACGGGAGGAGGGCCCCGTGAAAGTCTGGGATGTCGCCGAGCTGGCGGTCCGCGACGGGCATCCGGAGGTGCTGGTCACCGGACCGGCAGGACGGGCGATCGCCATCCACCTGCACCAGGGGCACGGCCTCGGTGAGCACCAGGTGTACGAGAGCGCGTGGCTCGTCGTGGCCCGGGGTCAGGTGCGGGTGACCGACGCGGACGGGGTGACGCGCGACCTGCAGCCGGGTTCGCTGGCCACGTTCGATCCGTCGGAGCGCCACGAGGTGTTGGCGGTGACCGACGCGATGCTCCTGCTCCTGCTCACACCGTGGCCGGCCCCGGAGCGCAACCTGGAGGAGATCGCCTAGCGGGGTGTGCGCGCGGGGTTGCTCCCGCGCGCACACCCCCGGTCTCACGCGATCCCGGGGCGCTTGCGTCGCGCCAGGCGCACGCGCAGCGCGCCGATGCCCGCGGGCGCCTTCGCGGCGACCGCCAGAGTCGCGCCCGCCACGCGCCTGGCACGGCGCACACCGACCCGCCCGGGCCGCGGGACGCGGACGGACCGCCGGCCCCGCCGGGCGATCGGCGCGGGAACGGGCGTCGGGGCGGCCGCGACCACCTCGGCCGGAGCCGGGGCGGCGACGGGCACCGTCACCGGCGTGCGGTCGGTCGGGAGCCGACCGGCGTCGGTCGGACGCCGCCGCCCGCCGCCGGACACCGTCGAGAGGATCTCGTCGATCTCGTGGCGGTCGAGCTGCTCGCGCTCCAGCAGGGCGCTCGCCAGCGTGTCCAACTCGTCGCGGTGATCCTCCAGCAGCGCGACGGCGTCGGCGTATGCCTCGTCCACCAACCGCCCGATCTCCTCGTCGATCGTGTGACGGGTCTGGCCCGACAGCGGCACCTGGCGCACGCCGGCGACCGAGATGATCTGGCCGACGCGCGGGGAGAAGCCGAGGCGCTCCACCGCGTCGCGCGCCATCCCGTTCACGAGCTCCAGGTCGTTGGCGGCCCCCGACGAGATCATGCCGAAGCGGATCTGCTCGGCGGCACGGCCGGCCATGGCCACCACCATGCGCTCATGCAGATGCTGCTGCGAGGTGAGCGCGCGGTCCTGGTTGCCGTACAGCGCCAGGCCGCCCGTGTCGCCGCGCGACAGGATCGTGACCCGCTGCGTGGTGGCGTGGGTGGGGCACAGCTCGGCGGCGAGCGCGTGGCCGGCCTCGTGCCAGGCGATGACCTCCAGCTCCCCGTCGGCGATCCGGCGGTCGGACCGCTGCGGGCCGGCGATGGCGCGCAGCATGCCCTCGTCCAGGTCGGCGGCGAGGATCGTGTCGCGTCCGGCGCGGGCGGCCATGATCGCGGCCTCGTTCACCACGTTGGCCAGGTCGGCACCGGCGAAGCCGGCGGTGACGCGCGCCAGGTCGGCGAGCGACGCCGGATCGGCCATCGGCATCCCCTTCGAGTGCAGGGTCAGGATCTCGAGGCGCCCGGCCTCCGCGGGCAGGCCCACCTGCACGCGCCGGTCGAAACGGCCTGGGCGCAGCAGCGCCTGGTCGAGTGTGTCGAGGCGGTTGGTCGCTGCGATCACGACCACGCGGTCACGCTCGGCGAAGCCGTCCAGCTCCACCAGAAGCTGGTTCAGCGTGCCCTCGCGCTCGGAATCGGCACCGCCGCCGGAGCCGCCGCCGCCGCGGGCGCGGCCGATGGCGTCGATCTCATCGAAGAAGATGATGGCGCCCTCCTCGTTCTCCCGTGCCTGGGCGAAGAGGTCACGCACGCGGGCGGCACCCACGCCGACGAAGGTGTCGACGAAGTCCGAGCCCGACAGTGCGTAGAACGGCACGCCGGACTCACCGGCCACGGCCTTGGCCAGGAGGGTCTTGCCGGTGCCGGGCGGGCCGTGCAGCACCACGCCGCGCGGCATCTTGGCGCCGACGCGCGCGAAGCGCTGGGGCTCCTTCAGGAACACGACGATCTCGCGCAGCTCCTCCACGGCCTCGTCCACACCGGCGATGTCGGCGAAGCGTTGCTTGGGCGCGGTGACCCGGGCGTTCTTGCGGATGCGGCCGTGCGAGGCGGCGCTGGGACGTCCGCCGCCACCGGCGCTGCGCCGGCGGAAGTAGACGAACGCCAGGATCGTGGCGACCCCCAGCACGGTGAACATGAGCGGCATCATCAGGTACCGTCCCCAGCCGCCGCCGGACCCCTCGGGACCGGACGCGGACTCGGGTGCGAGGACCGTGACGCCGTCCTCGCGCAGGGCGTCCGCCAGGGTGAAGACACCGGGCGTGCCGGTGCTGGCGGCATCGGCATCCGCGCCGAAGTCGGTGCCGCGCTGGGGCGCCGGGATCTCCGCCGCGATCAGCCGTCCGGACCGGTCGGTCGCCGCCACCCAGTGGCTGGTGGTGTCGACCACGGCCGTGTTGAGCTCGCCGTCCTCAGCAACGGCCAGCAGGTCCGCGTAGGGGACCACCACGGGGGCGGTGTCGCCGGCGAGCGGCGCGGTCACGCGGGTGGGCGGCTCGGCGCCCGCCGCCGCGGCGGCATGCACCAGCGGCATGCACAGCGCGACCACCGTCGCGATGATGATCGGCAGCAGCCCGAGGGCTTGGCGGGGACGACGGCGTGGGGCGGGATCGTGGCGCAACCGGAGACCTCTGGTTCGCGGGCGGCAGTCGTTGTGGTGTGCGGGGACCCGGAAGGTGATAGCACCGGTCTGCCGGATCGCCGTCCCAGCTTTGCACGTAAGGGACAGATGACGCCCAAAAAGGGTCGTCGCGTCATATCGACGGGAACGATACGTGTGGTAATGCGTGACACTTGTTACGTGGCGGCGCGCCATCGGGGGCGGTCCCTACACTTCGTGTGATGGCGTCCCCACACACCGCGTCCGCCCCGGCCATCCGGGTTGTCGGCGCCCGCGAACACAACCTGCAGGACGTCACCGTCGACATCCCGCGCGACCGGCTGGTGGTCATCACGGGCCTGTCCGGCAGCGGCAAGTCGAGCCTGGCGTTCGACACGCTCTACGCGGAGGGACAGCGGCGGTATGTCGAGAGCCTGTCCGCGTACGCGCGCCAGTTCCTGGGGCAGATGGACAAGCCGGACGTCGACCACATCGAGGGGCTGTCGCCGGCCATCTCGATCGACCAGAAGACCACCAGCCGCAACCCGCGCTCCACGGTGGCCACCGTCACCGAGGTCTACGACTACCTGCGGCTGCTGTACGCACGGGTGGGCGAGCCCCACTGCCACGTGTGCGGGCGGCCCATCGCGGGCCAGAGCGTCGAGCAGATCGCCAACCGCGTCCTCGAGCTCGAGGAGGGCACGCGCTTCATGGTGCTGGCGCCGCTGGTGCGGGGACGCAAGGGTGAGCACAAGGATGTGATCGAGCACCTGCGCGCCGACGGCTTCTCGCGCGTGTGGGTGGACGGCACCGTCCACGCCATCGACGAGGTGCCGGCGCTCGACCGCAAGTTCCACCACACCATCGAGGCGGTGGTCGACCGGCTGGTGATGCGCGACGACCTGCGCCGGCGGCTCACCGACAGCCTGGAGACGGCCACCCAGCTCTCCGACGGATTGGTGCGCGTCGAGGAGGTGCCGCGCGACGGCGGCGAGGGGCGCACCTGGACCTACTCCGAGCGGTTCGCCTGCCCGGAGCACGGAGCCTCGCTGGCCGAGCTGGCACCGCGCGTGTTCTCGTTCAACGCCCCCCACGGCGCATGTCCCCAGTGCACCGGTCTGGGCTTCATGTCCGAGGTGGACCCGGAGCTCGTGATCGACCCGGATCGCACCCTCTCCGAGGGGGCGATCCTGCCGTGGACCGACCGCACCACCGACTACTACGACCTCCTGCTGACAGCGATCTCCGAGCAGCACGACATCGACCTGGACACGCCGTGGCGCGACCTGCCGGCCCGCCAACGGGCGCTGCTGGTGGACGGTCCCCCGCGCCGCCAGCGCATCCATCTGGGCCCGCGCCGCAAGGGCGGCAACAGCTGGGGCTGGTTCGAAGGCGTCATCCCCCAGTTGCGGCGCCAGCACACCACGTCGATGTCGCAGGCGGTGCGCGACAGCGTGGAGCAGTTCATGTCGCTGCGCCCCTGCGGGGCCTGCGGCGGGGCGCGGCTGCGTCCCGAGGTGCTCGCGGTGACCGTCGACGGGAGGAGCATCGCCGAGCTCTGCGAGCTGCCGGTGGGAGAGGCCCTGGGCGTGCTGGACGCCCTGCACCTGTCGCCCACGCAGGCGATGATCGGCGAGCGTGTGATCCAGGAGGTGCGCGAGCGGTTGCGCTTCCTGGACGACGTGGGCCTGGGCTATCTCACGCTGGCGCGCGCCGCCGGCACCCTCTCGGGCGGCGAGGCGCAACGCATCCGCCTGGCCACGCAGATCGGCTCGGGGCTGATGGGGGTCCTCTACATCCTGGACGAGCCGTCCATCGGGTTGCACCAGCGTGACAACCGCCGCCTCATCGGCACACTGGAGCGGCTGCGCGATCAGGGCAACAGCGTCCTGGTGGTGGAGCACGACGAGGACATGATCCGCACGGCCGACCACGTCATCGACATGGGGCCGGGCGCCGGCCACCACGGTGGCCATGTGGTCGCGGCCGGCACCGTGCCCGAGATCGAGGCCGAGCCCGCGTCGATCACCGGCGCGTTCCTGTCGGGACGCCGCGGCGTCGACGTGCCGTCCGTGCGCCGCGAGGCCAAGGGCTGGCTCACGGTGCGCGGCGCACGGGAGAACAACCTCACGGGCATCGACGCGGCGTTCCCGGTCGGCGCGCTCACCTGCGTCACGGGGGTCTCGGGGTCGGGCAAGAGCACGCTTGTGAACGAGGTGCTGCTGAAGGCACTTACGGGCCGCCTGGGGCGCAAGCCCACGCGGCCGGGGGCGCACGACTCCATCGAGGGACTCGAGCACTTCGACAAGGTCATCGATATCGACCAGTCGCCGATCGGGCGCACCCCGCGCAGCAATCCCGCCACCTACACCGGGGTGTTCGACCACATCCGCGAGCTGTTCTCGAAGACGCAGGAGGCCCGCTCGCGCGGTTACGGCCCCGGCCGCTTCAGCTTCAACGTGAAGGGCGGCCGCTGCGAGGCCTGTAAGGGCGACGGCACCATCACGATCGAGATGCACTTCCTGCCGGACGTGTACGTACCGTGCGAGGTGTGCGGCGGCGCGCGCTACAACCAGGAGACCCTGGCCGTGCGCTACGGCGGGCGCACCATCAGCGACGTGCTCGAGCTGTCCATCGAGGAGGCCGTGGAGACCTTCTCGGCGGTGCCGCGGATCCACCGACGCCTGCAGACCCTGCACGACGTCGGGCTGGACTACGTGCGCCTGGGGCAACCGGCCACGACGCTCTCGGGCGGCGAGGCCCAGCGCGTCAAGCTGGCGGCCGAACTGTCGAAGGTCGCCACCGGTCGGACCCTGTATGTGCTGGACGAGCCGACCACCGGCCTGCACTTCGCCGACATCGAGAAGCTGCTGGAGGTGGTCCAGCGGCTCGTGGACCAGGGCAACACCGTGGTGGTGATCGAGCACAACCTCGACGTGATCAAGACGGCGGATTGGATCATCGACCTGGGCCCGGAGGGCGGTTCCGGCGGCGGGCGCCTGCTCGCCGCGGGCACCCCGGAGACCATCGCGGCCACACCGGGGTCGCACACCGGCGCGTTCCTGGCGCCGCTCCTGACCGCCGAACCCGTGGGGGTGACACCGTGAGCAGCAACGCACCGTTCCCGAAAGAGGCCGACGCCGCGGGTCGCTTCGTGCGCCAGCAGAGCCGCTTCCGCGACCGGGTGAGCGCCGACGGGTCCACCGCCTACCCGGCAGCGCCGGGGCGCTACCACCTGTACGTCTCCTACGCCTGCCCGTGGGCCCACCGGACGATCATCGTCCGGCGCCTGAAGGGGCTGGAGGACGTCATCGGGATGAGCGCCGTCGACCCCATCCGCGACGACCGTGGCTGGCGGTTCACCGACGAGCGCCGGTGTGGGCCCGACCCGGTCAACGGCTTCGGGTACCTCTCCGAGGCCTACGAGCGCAGCGCCCCCGGCTTCGTGGGCCGCGTGACGGTGCCGGTGCTCTGGGACACCGTGGAGGGCCGGATCGTGAACAACGAGTCGGCCGACGTGATCCGGATGCTGAACTTTGAGTTCGACGAATGGGCGGCGCACCCCGACCTGGACCTGTTCCCGGCGGACCTGCGCGACGAGATCGAGGAGGTGAACCGGCGGGTGTACCGCGAGGTGAACAACGGCGTGTACCGCGCCGGCTTCGCGACCACCCAGAGCGCCTACGAGGAGGCCGTGGGCCCGCTGTTCGAGGCGCTCGACTGGCTGGATGCGCGCCTCACCACCAGGCGGTATCTGCTGGGCGCCCGCATCACCGAGGCCGACTGGCGCCTGTTCACCACGCTCATCCGGTTCGACCCGGTGTACGTGGGCCACTTCAAGTGCAACATCCGCCGCATCGCGGACTACCCGGCGCTGTCGGGCTATCTGCGTGAGCTGTATCAGTGGCCCGGCGTGGCGGACACCGTCGACCTGGACCACATCAAGCGCCACTACTACGTGACCCACCGCAGCATCAATCCCACAGGAGTGGTGCCGGTGGGGCCGGCCATGGACCTGGACGCGCCGCACGGCCGGGGGGCGCTGGGCGACGCCTGAGCGGTCGTCCCGCGACCCTCGGGCCGCGGACGACCGGCGTCCCGTCACGGCATCTGCGCCGTCTGGGCGAACCCCTGCGGGATCGGCGGCGCCAGCTCGGGCTCACCTCCGACCGGCTCGGCCGGTCGCGTGGTGAACTCGCCGCGCCCGTCGATCGACGGCCCGGACGACCAGCGCCCCTCGGGCGGCGGTGGGCCGTCGGCCGTCGTGGTGGTGAGGAAGGCGTACGACACGTCCTGATGCTCCTGCGACTGCGGGAAGCTGTCGGGCACCGGCAGTGCCGCCGTCCCGCCGATGTCCTCGACCACCGCGAGCCACTGTTCCTGGTGCATCGTGTCGCGCGCGATCAGGAAGCTGAGCATGTCCTTCATGCCCGGATCGTCGGTGAACTCATAGAGCCGGGTTGCAAGGAGCCGCCCGCTCGACTCGGCGGCGACGTTCGCGTACATATCGGCGGCGAGGTTCCCGGTGGCGTAGACGTGCGACGCATCGAACGGGACGCCGTCGGCGTCGGTCGCCATCGCCGCGAGACCCGTGCTGAGGGCGTGACGGACATTCATCCCGCCCAGTGCCGCCTGCACCAGGGCGTCGTCGGATGCGACCCCCTCCTGGACCGCGGGTGCCGCTCCCTCGAGGTTCAAGGCGACGGCGGTCGCCAACATCTCGATGTGGGCGATCTCCTCTGTGCCGGTGTTGAGGAGGAGGTCGCGATACTTCTTCGGGCCTCGGGCACCCCAGGCCTGGAATAGGTACTGAAGGCAGACACGGATCTCGCCCTCCACGCCCCCGATGGCCTGCTGGAGCATGCGGGCGAACAGGGGACTGGGCTCCTCCACCCGCACCTTGTACTGGAGTTGGCCGTCGGTATAGAACACTGTGCCTCCCGAGCCGGATGTCGTGCAGGCGTCGTCCCCGCGTGCGCCCCGGGGGAAACCCGGACCTGCCGGCCGTCAGCCCTCGGGTTCGGCCAGCGGTTCCCGTCGGGTCTTGCTCCAATCGAGGCGGCCGCGCAACTGACGCACGGACGCGCGCGCGAGCACCGGCCAGACCAGCCACGTGTAGAAGGCGTAGACGTGCCCGACGGCGAAGCCCAGCAGCCGGCCCGCGATGCCACGCTCGCGGTACGCGGCCACGCATCCCAGCACGGTGCCGCCGAAGCCCAGCAGGTAGATCACCAGGAGGTACCAGGTGGGCCCGTCGCCCCAGAGCGGGACCGCCCCGGTCAGCGCGAGGACCAACGCGGCCACCAGCGCCACGCCGATCAGGCCCTGGAAGAACGGCATCCACAGCAGGAACAGCAGCTCGGCGCGGGCGGGGGCGGGGAGAGGCGCGCGCCGGACCTCGTCCACAAGCCCCAGCGCCTGCAGGTTGCCCTGAGCCCACCGCGTGCGTTGGCGCAGCAGCGGCCGTAGTTGCGAGAGTCCCTGCTGGTCCACGGTGGCCCGCAGGTCCTGACGCCCGCGCCACCCCTCCGCCACAAGGCGGAGCCCGAGGTCCTGATCCTCGGTGAGCCTGTCGCGCCACGGGCCCGCGCCGTCGGCGATGTCGTCCAGGGCGCTGAGGCGGTTGAACTGGCCGTTGCCGCCCATACCGGCGGTTCCGACGCGGTTGCGTCCGGCCTGGAAGAGGTGTCCGTACACCCCGAACTCCACGTCTTGGAGCCAGGTGAGAAGGCGGCCGCGGTTGTAGATGCGCACCAGCGACTGGACGCCGCCCACCCCGGGATCGGCGAAGTGGCGCGCGACGTGGTGTGGCGCATCGGGCGACAACCGGCCGTCGGCGTCGACGATCGCGACGATCACACGGTCCCGTTCCACACCGTCCACGTCCAACGTGGAGTAGGCATGATTGAGGGCGGCGGCCTTGCCGCGGCGCGCGTCCGGCGGGTCGCGCCGGATCACGCGCAGGTCCGGGTGGTCGATGGTGGCGAGGATCCCCGGGGTATCGTCGTCGGAGCCGTCATCGATCACGATGATCCGCCGTTGCGGCACATCCACCCGCAGAAGGCGTGACACGCTGTCGCGGATCGTCACCGCCTCGTTCAGCGCGGGGACGAGGAAGACCCAGAGGTACCCGTCCGCGCCGGGCGCCCGGTCGTCGTCCGATGTCCGGTCGCGTCCCGCCCAGCGGGTGGCACGCGCGTACAGCGCGACCGACCAGGCGAACATCACCACCACCACCGCGAGGGCGACGAGGAACAGGATCTGCCAGGCCGGGGCCAGGCCGTCGCCGGCCAGCGCGTCGATCACCGGGCCACCGCCCGTACCCGCGCCCGCGCCCGCGCTCGCGGATCGTTCATGCGCTGTTCGCGGCGCGGTCCGCGATCACGTCGGCAACCGGCAGGTCCGCGGTGGACGATTCCGTCTCGTCGAACGTGTCGGTCGGCGCGGGAGCGAGCAGCGTCGCGACCGCATCGTCGAGCGGACGCCGGTCGCGCACCAATCCGGTGGCTCGCACGATCGCGTCGCGATCGTAGCCGGGCCCGAACGGCTCGGGGGCGTCGCCGCCGACGAGGATGTGCTCCAGCGCCGCCACGATCCGGTGGGCCGCCCGGCCGTCGCCGTAGGGATTGCGCGCGCCGGCCATCGCGGCGTACGCGGCGTCGTCCTCCAGCAGGCGCCCGGCCTCGAGGGCGATCATGTCCGGGTCGGTGCCCACCAGGCGCAGCGTCCCGGCCACCACACCCTCCGCCCGTTCGGTCGTCTCGCGCAGCACCAACACCGGCTTGCCGAGGGAGGGGGCCTCCTCCTGCACCCCGCCTGAGTCGGTGATGACCAGGTCCGCCCGGGCCAGGAGCCGTGCGAACGTGGCGTAACCGAGTGGATCCGTGGTGAGCACGTTGTCGTACCCGGACAGCCGCGGCACCAGGACCTCGCGCACACGGGGATTGGGGTGGACCGGCAGAACGAAGGCCACGTCCGGATGACGTGCGGCAAGCCGGGCGATGCCCTCGGCGATGCCCACCAAGCCATCGCCCCAGTTCTCGCGCCGGTGGGCGGTGACCACCACCATGCGCCGGTCCGAGTCGTGCAGCGCCTGCAGGGCGGGGTTCGCGAAGCGCACATCCAGCGTGGTCGCCCACCGCAGCGCGTCGATACCGGTGTTTCCGGTCACGAAAACCTGCCCGGCGGGGACACCCTCCCGGATCAGGTTCTCCAGGTTGGCGGTGGTGGGCGCGAAGTGGAGCGCCGCGACGCGGGTGATCACACCGCGGTTCAACTCCTCGGGGAACGGGGAGAGGTTGCTGCCGGTCCGCAGCCCCGCCTCCACGTGCGCCACCGGGATGCGCATGTGAAAGGCGGACAGCGCCGCCGCCATCGCCGAACTGGTGTCCCCATGCACGATCACCGCGGCAGGCGCTTCACCGGCCACGACCCGGTCCAGATCGGCAGGCATACCGGGCTCGATCCCGAAACGCTCCACGCAGAAGTCCTCGAACCGCTCCAGGACCGATGCGACGCGCGCGTTGAGCTGTGCATGTCGGGCACCGGACCACAGCGTCACATCGGGGGTGATCCCCACCAACTCGAAGATGTAGTTCACCAGCCGGTGGTGCTGCCCGGTGGACACCACGATGGGTTCGTAGTGACGGCTCTCGCGGAGGGCCAGGATGACGGGAATCAGCTTGATGGCCTCCGGACGCGTCCCCACGACGACGGGGACCACCAGGCGGCGTCGGACACCGGTCGCGCGATCGGGTGCGGATGCGGTCATGGAGGATCCCTTCACGGGGGGACGGGCGCCCCTGTGATATCGGTGCCGAGCCGAGCGGGTTGAGCCATCCGGTCGCACGGTGACACCCTCCGGCGCCCTCAGCGCATCAGAGCAGTTCGGCGCGCAGGCGCTCGGGGGTCTTGGGCGACAGGAGCCCGGGGGCCACGTCGAACACGGTCTTGGCGCCGTGGTCGCCCGCGCGCGCCAACCGGTGCACCGCCCGCGCATAGGCCACCAGGACGCTGGCGGTGAACTCGGGGTTGCTGTCGAGGGTGAGGCCGAACTCGACGAGCTGAGCCGTGCCGGGAGAGGTCTCACCGACGCGCAGCACGAAGCCGCCGTGCGGCATCCCGGCGTGGTCGCGCGCGAGCTCCTCGGCGCTCACGAACTCGACCGTGGTGTCGTAGTCGGCGAAGTAGTCCGGCATGGTCACGATCGCCTCGCGCACCGCCTCCGGGTCGGCTCCCTCCTCGAGGACCACGACGCAGTGGCGCGTGTGCCGCTCGCGGGTGCTCAGCTCGGCGCGCGCGCCGGCCCGGACGGCATCGACGGCCTCCTGCACCGGCAGGGTGTACTGGACGGCGCCCGCCACACCGGGGACCCGGCGCACCGCGTCCGAGTGGCCCTGGCTGAGACCGCGCCCCCAGAAGGTATGGGTGGCACCGTCGGGCAGCACCGATTCGCCCAGCAGCCGGTGGATCGAGAACAGGCCCGGATCCCAGCCGGAGGCGATGAGCGCGGTGGTGCCGGCCCCCGCGGCGGCGGCGTCGACCGCGGCGAAGTAGTCCGGGATGCGGGCGTGCGTGTCGTAGCTGTCGACGGTGTTGAACAGGGCAGCCAGCTCCGGGCCCTGGCGCGGCAGGTCGTCCTTCGAACCGCCGCAGAGGATCAGCACGTCGATGTCGGAGCGATGGTCCACCAGGGCGTCCCATGCGAGGACGCGCGTCGCGGGCCGGGCGACGACGGCGGCCGGGTCACGGCGGGTGAAGACACCCACCAGTTCCATGTCCTGCGCCCGCGCCACGGCGGCTTCGGTGCCGCGCCCCAAGTTGCCGTAGCCGGCGATGCCGATCCGAATCGTCTCTGTCATCTCCGACCTCCGGGGTTCGCGTGTCCGTGTCCGCGCCTGCGGCGGTGCAGGTTACCGGCCGTCGCCGTCCCGCCGGGCCGTCCACTCCGCGCGTGTCTGGCCCCAGATGTCCACCTCGCCGGCGTCGAACGGCGGCGGGAGGGACCCCGGCCCCCGGTTCACCGATCCCAGCCGGGCGGCCAGGCGCCGGGACGCCTCGTTCTGCGGCGCGATGACATGGATGACCTCGTCCCATCCCAACCGGTCGAAGGCCCAGTCGACGGCGGCCGTGGCGGCCTCGGTCGCGAAGCCGCACCCCCACCGGTGGCGCACCAGTGCCCACCCCACCTCGGGTCCGGGCCACCCAACCGGGCGCCACGGGCCCACCCGCCCGATCCAGGCCCCGGTGGCGCGGTCGATCACCGAGAACATGCCGAACCCCTGGACCGACCACGCGCCGGCCATGGTGAGCAGCGCCCGCCATGCCTCGGGTCGCGTCTTCACGCCGCCGATGAAGCGGGCGGCCTCCTCGTCGGCCAGCATGGCGGCCCAGGCCTCGAAGTCGGCCGCGACCGGCGGCCGGAGGATGAGGCGTTCGGTCTCGATGCGGGCGGGGTGGGGCACCGTGCGAGATTAGACTGCCGTCCATGACCGCCGACGAACGCGCCCGCCTCGACGCCCTCCTGCGCATTCCCAGCATCAGCGCCTCCGCCGACCACGGCGGCCACATGCAGGCGGCCGCCGCGCTGGTGGCCGAGGAACTCCGGGCGGCGGGTGCCGTGCCCGAGGTCCGTGAGACCGCGGGCCAGCCGCTGGTGCTCGGGGAGGTCCCCGCGAGCTCGGGTGATCCGGCCGCGCCGCGCGTTCTGATCTACGGGCACTACGACGTCCAGCCGCCCGGCGACGAGGACCTGTGGACCACGCCGCCGTTCGAGCCCACCGAGCGTGACGGCAACCTCTACGCCCGCGGTGCCAGCGACGACAAGGGCAACCTGTTCATGCTCATCGCGGCCGTGCGTCGCATGGTCGAGGCCGGGACCCTGCCGGTGCGGGCCGCGTTCGTGGTGGACGGGGAGGAGGAGAGCGGTGGGGACTCCGCGGTCACCCACCTGGCCGGCGAGGCCGGCAATGCGCTCGCGTGCATCATCTTCGACAGCCCCATGGTCGCCCCGGGGCGCCCGGCCATCTGCACGGGGGTTCGCGGCCTGGTGGGTCGCAGGGTGCGGGTGCGCACCGCCGAGGGCGACGGGCACAGCGGTATCTACGGCGGGGCGGCGTTGTCGGCGGCCCACGCGCTCCTGCGCATCCTCTCCGCGGTGACGCCCCAGGACGGGCGCCTCCCGGCTGAGCTCTACGACGGCGTCACGCCGGCGGGCGCCGCCGAGGTGGATGCCTGGGCGACGCTGCCGTCGGGCCGGTCCGCACTGGCCGACGCCGGCCTGCGCCCCGCCGATGCCGGTGCGGCCGACGGGTTCCACATGCGCACGCTCGCCGGCCCGTCCGTCGACGTGCACGGCCTCGACTGCGGTGACCCGTCGGCCATCGCCACGATCGTGCCCGGAGCCGCCCGGGCCACCCTCTCGCTGCGCCTCGCCCCCGGCCAGGATGCGCACCGCATGGCCGCGGTGTTCGACGCGCTCCTTCTGGCCGCCGCGCCCGACGGTGCCGACGTGGAGATCGACGACCTCGGCATCGCGCTACCGGCGGCGCTCGACCCGGATCACCCCGTCCTGGCGGCGGCGGCGCGGGGGATCGAGGCGGCCACCGGCTGGCCGGTCGCGCCGGTGCGCCTGGGTGGCACGCTGCCGGTGGTCGCCACGCTCGCCGCCGCGGGGATCCCCACCATCCTCACCGGCTTCGGCCTCCCCACCGATCGCATCCACTCGCCCGACGAGCACATCCGGATCGCGCACCTCGAGTCGGGCACCCGGGCTGCGATGGCGATCCTGTCGGAGCTGGCGGCGCTGGGGTCCTGACCGGCCCTCGGGCGGCGCGCGCGTTGTAGGCTCTCCGGTCGGCTGCACGTACACGGAGTCGATGAAAGGGAGCCCGCATGGCGGAGCTTTGGGGCGGGGAAACCCGCAAGGCGGTCGAGAACTTCCCGGTGTCCGGTGAGCGCGTGCCCGTGCCGGTGGTGCGCTGGCTCGGCCACATCAAGGGCGCCGCGGCCCGGGTGAACGCCGAGCTGGGCCTGCTGGACGCCGGCATCGGTGAGCGCGTGGCCGCCGCCGCGGACGAGGTCGCCTCCGGCACGCACGACGACCAGTTCCCGATCGACGTCTTCCAGACCGGTTCGGGTACCTCGTCGAACATGAACTCCAACGAGGTCATCGCGGCGCTCGCCGGTGAGGGCGTGCACCCGAACGACCACGTGAACATGGGCCAGAGCTCGAACGACGTGTTCCCGTCGGCCGTCCACGCGGCCGCGCTGGAGGAGACCGTCGAGCGGCTGCTCCCGGCGCTGGACCACCTGGCCGATACCCTGGCCGCCAAGGCCGAGGCCTACGCCGACCTGGTCAAGACCGGCCGCACGCATCTGATGGACGCCGTCCCGGTGACGCTGGGCCAGGAGTTCGCGGGCTTCGCCGCGCAGATCCGCCAGGGCCGCGACCGGGTGGCCGACACCACCAAGCGCCTCGGCCAGATCCCGCTGGGTGGCACCGCGGCCGGCACCGGCCTGAACACGCACCCCGAGTTCGCCGAGCGTGTGCGCGCCAAGCTGGTGGAGAAGACCGGGCTGCCGATCTCGGCGCCGGCCGACGGCTTCGAGGCGCAGAGCGCCCGCGACGGCTTGGTGGAGGCGTCGGGCGCGCTGAAGGTCGTCGCCGTGTCGCTCACCAAGATCGCGAACGACCTGGCGATGCTGGGCAGCGGCCCGCGCGCCGGCCTGGGTGAGATCTTCCTGCCCGAGCTGCAGAAGGGCTCGTCGATCATGCCGGGCAAGGTCAACCCGGTCATCCCGGAGGTCGTCCTGCAGGTGGCCGCCCAGGTCATCGGCAACGACACCGCCATCACGATCGGCGGCATGCAGGGCCAGTTCGAGCTGAACGTGCGGATCCCGCTGCTGGCGCGGAACCTGCTCGGCTCGATCCACCTGCTCACCACCACGTCGCGTCTCTTCGCCGAGAAGTGCATCGCCGGCATCGAGCCGAACCTGCCCCGGCTGGAGGAGCTCGCCGAGGGCAACCTGCAGGTCGCCACCGCGCTCAACCCGCACATCGGCTACGACAAGGGCGCTGCGATCGTGAAGGACGCCACGGCGTCCGGACGTCAGCTGCGCGAGGTCGCGCGTGAGCACGGCGTGGACGAGGCGATCCTGGATCAGGCGCTGAACCTGCGCAAGATCGCCGCCGGCTCCAAGGCCGGTCAGTAACTCGCGGTGTGCGGGCCCCCGGGCGCCGCACATCCGCTCCGGGGGAGGCCGACACAGGTCTCCCCCCGGGCCCCCGGTGTGACGCACCGATGAGTTGGCAGGGCCGTCGTCGTCTGATCGGATGACCAGGACCACGCCACCCGGGAGGGCCCCATGTCGTTTCGTCCGTATCTGTTCTTCGGCGGTGACTGCCGCGCCGCGATGACCCGCTACCAGGAGATCTTCGGCGGCGAGCTGCAGGTGATGACCGCCGGCGATGCGCCGCAGGATCCCGCCGCGGGTCCGCCGATGGGCGATCCGGAGTCGGTGCTGCATGCCGGCCTCGTGGTGGGGGAGTGGATGCTCATGGCCTCCGATGACCCGACCGGCGGCCACCACGGCGTGCACGGGATGATGGTGAGTCACACGGCCGCCGACGTCGACGAGGCGCGGCGGATCTTCGACGCGCTGGCCGAGGGCGGTCAGGTCACCCAGCCGCTGGTCGAGACCTTCTTCGCGCCGGCGTTCGGGATGTGCACCGACCGCTTCGGCACGCCCTGGATGGTGGACGTGATGCCGGAGCAGCCGCCGGCGGCCTGATCGGCCCGAGCCCGCCGCGGGCCTGGGCCGCCGCCTCGGAAGCTCAGTCCGCGACGCCTCGCTCGCCCACGACGCGCATGGGGTGCAGCCGCACCAGCAGCTCGCCGGGCACCCCGTTGCGCCGCCCGAACTCGGCGGCGCGCTCGGACCCCATGTACCGCGCTGCGATACGGGTGGCGGACTCGACGAGCTCGGCGGGATCCTCGGAGATCGTGACGGTCCCCTCCACCCGCACGAACGCGAAGGGTGGCGTTTCGTCGTCCACGGCCAGGGCGGCTCTGGGATCGCGCAGCAGGTTGGCGCCCTTCGCCGTCGCCGCGCCGGTGTTGAAGATGACCGTGCCGTCGTCTTCCACCAGGAACCACACCGGGGCGACGTGGGGCGACCCGTCGGCCCGGACCGTGGCCAGCTTGCCGGTACGGGTGCCGGCGCGAAGGAAGGCCCGGCATTCGTGTGCGTTCATCCGTGGCACGGCGCTCAGTCCGGGCGCCGGGCGACGGCGAAGAGCTTCGTGAAGGTGTACTCGAACCCGTCGGGCCCGCTGGCGGCGCTGATGCCGTCCCACACACGCCGGTCGAGATCCTCCCGCTCGGCGGGATCGAGGTCGCCCGCGATGTGGCCGGCGACCACCCGCATGCGCTCGAGGTAGGCCGCCGGGTCGACGCGGCGGATCCTGCGCTCCATCCAGATGTCCAGCGCCTCAAGACCGGCGTGGCGCAGGTAGCCCTCCATGTCCGGGATGTCGCGCTGGACCGCGTCGAACGCTCCGACCCACGCGGGGATCCCTGGCTCCAGGCGGGAGAGGATGTGGCGGAACTCGCCCTCGCCGCCGGAGCCCGAGCACAGGACCGCGACGATGCCGCCGGGCCGGAGTGTGCGCGCCATGGCGGCCATCGCCTCGGCCTTGCGCGGGAACCAGTGGAACGCCATCGAGCAGATGACGGCGTCGAAGGCGGCCTCGGGCACCGGCATCTCCAGGACGTCGGCCCGGTGGACCGTGCACGTCACGTCGGGACGGGCCGCGACCTTGGTGCTGAACTGCTCAAGCATCCCCTCGGAGGCGTCGACGCCGGTGATGCGCAGCGGCCCGAAGCGGTCGGCCATGGCCAGCGCCGAGAACCCGGTGCCGCAGCCGACATCCAGCACATCCCGGTAGTCACCGGCCGGGATCGATGCCACGAGCCGGGCGGCGCCGGCGATGTTGAACCGCACGGCGGCGTCGTAGTCGGCGGCGGTGCGGGTGAAACCCTCGCCGACGTCGCGCGTCGCGTCGTCGCTCATCCCGCGTCCGTCGCGGCGCGCACCTCATCGGCGAACACCTTCGCGGTGTGCACGATCACCGCGTGCACGTTCGCGCGCGGGGTCACGAAGCGGGGCGGCTCCGGCGACAGCCCGATCAGGTCGCTCACCACCAGCACCTGCCCGTCGGTCTGGGTACCCGCGGCGATGCCGATGGTGGGCGCGGCCACCGCGGCCGTGATCCGCGTGGCCACCTCCGGGGGGACCGCCTCGATCACGATCGCGTAGCAGCCGGCGGCATCGAGGGCCGCCGCGTCGGCCACGATCTGACGGGCCTCCTCGGGGTCGACGCCGTGGCGGCGGTAGCTCTCGGCGGTCTGCGGGAGCAGGCCCACGTGACCCATGACGGCGATCCCGTCGGCGATGATCGCGCGCACCTGCTCGGCCAGTCCCCCCTCGAGCTTGACCGAGTCGGCGCCGGCCTCGATCAGCGCGCGGGCGCTGCGCACCGCCTGATCGGGCGTGTCGTAGCTGCCGGCCACCATGTCGCCGCAGATGTGCGTGTTCCGGACGCCGTTGCGGACCGCGCGGACGTGGTGCGCCATCATCTCTGGGCTGACCGCGCGGGTGGTGTCGTACCCGAGCTCGACCTCGCCGAGGCTGTCGCCCACCAGGAGGATGTCCAGACCGGCCAGGTCCAGCGCCCGGGCGGTGGGGTAGTCGTAGGCGGTGAGCATCGCGATCCGCGCGCCGCCCTTGCGGGCCCGGATCTGCTCCGCGGTGAGGGCCGTGCTCACCGGTCGCCCTGCGCGCCCTCCCAGGCCACGGGCACGGCCTCGAGGCCCACGCGCACGGACCGGTTGGCACTGTCGACGTGCACCACGGTGGGCTCGTAGCCCTCGAGGTCCTGCTCGTCGTACTGGGCGTAGGAGATCACGATGATCAGGTCGCCCGGCTGCGCGAGGCGCGCCGCGGCGCCGTTCAGACACATGTCCCCGCCGCCGGCGGGCCCCTCGATGGCGTAGGTCTCGAACCGCTGGCCGTTGTTGATGTTCACCACCGCCACCTGCTCATACGGCCGGATGTCGGCGGCCTCGAGCAGGTCGGTGTCGATGGTGATGCTGCCGACGTAGTTCAGATTCGCGTCGGTGACGGTGGCGCGGTGGATCTTGCTCTTCAGCATCGTGCGGGTGCGAGGCGACACAGATTCACTCCGTGGGTGGGAGGGGGAGCAGGATGTTGTCGATCAGGCGCGCGGGGCCCACGCGGGCGGCCACGGCGAGGAGGGCACCGTCGGGCGGCGTGAGCCGCGCGAGGGGCCGGAAGGTGTCGGGGTGGACCACCGCTGCGTACTCGAGGGCGCAGCGGGGTTCGGCGGAGATGACGGCGGCGGCCGCCGCCTCCAGCACGCCGGCGTCACGCTCGCCGGCGTCGGACAGTGCTCGTGCGGCGAGCAGCGCTCGGTGCAGCGCCGGCGCGGCCGCGCGGTCCTCGGGACCGAGGTACGCGTTGCGGCTGCTCATCGCCAGGCCGTCGGACTCGCGCGTGGTCGGGACGACGCGCAACTCGATGTCGTCCAGGTGCAGGTCGCGCATCAGCCGGCGGATCACCGCGACCTGCTGGGCGTCCTTCTGCCCGAACACCGCCCGGTCGGGTCGTACCGCGATGAGCAGCTTCGTCACGACCGTGGCCACGCCCGCGAAGTGTGTGGGACGTGAGCCACCCTCCAGGCCGGTGCTCGGGCCTTCGACGGTGACGGTGGTGCCGTCGCCGGCCGGGTACATCTCCTCCACCGGCGGCGCGAAGAGGACCCGTGCGCCACGCTCGGCGGCCAGCGCGGCATCGCGCGCCTCGTCGCGTGGGTAGGCGCTCAGGTCCTCGGTGGGCGCGAACTGGCGCGGATTGACGAACAGGGTCACCACGACGGCGAACCCGTCGGCACCCGCCTCGGTCATGAGATCCAGGTGCCCCCGGTGGAACGCGCCCATCGTCGGCACCACGGCGATCTGCCGGCCGGCGGCCCGTTCGGCGGCCACGGCGTCGCGCAATGCGGCGACGGTGCGGACGGTCAGCACGGGCGGGCGGGTGACGCGGGGTATGTGGGACGGGGGCGCATGGCGGTGCTCACGCAGGACACGGCGACGCGACGGAGTCGGGAATCCGGGATGTCGCTCGCCGCCTGTGCTCCAGCTCCGATGGGATGCCGGGCGTGATGCGCGAGACGCCGCGAATATACCGGGCCCCGCCCGACGGCGGCAACATCGCGACATCCGAGGCGACCCCGGCGCCCGGCGTGGCGGCCGGACCCGCGGCTATCGTGGGTCCGATGGGCATCGCCGAACTCCAGCGCTACCACGAGGAGCACGTGGTCGGGTGCATCCGCTGCCCGCTCAGCGAGAGCCGCACCCAGGTGGTGGTGGGATCCGGCCGGCTCGACGCCGACGTGATGTTCGTGGGCGAGGCGCCGGGATACCACGAGGACCAGCAGGGCATCCCGTTCGTCGGTCAGGCGGGGAAGCTCCTCTCCCAGCTCTTGGAGGGGATCGGGCTGGCCCGCGAGGACGTGTACATCGCGAACGTCCTCAAGTGCCGTCCTCCCGACAACCGGAATCCGGCTCCGGCCGAGATCAGCGCGTGCGAGCCGCACCTGTTCCGTCAGGTGGCCGAGATCCGGCCCGCGCTCGTCTGCACGCTGGGCAACTTCGCCACCAAGCTGCTGTCCGGGCGCCCTGAGGGCATCTCGCGGGTGCACGGGTGCGAGCTGCCCCTGACGGTGGCGGGGACGCCGCTGCTGCTCTACCCGCTGTTCCACCCCGCGGCGGCGCTCTACGCGCGGGCCACGCTGGGCGTGCTGGAGGAGGACTTCGCGCGCATACCGTCCCTGATCGAGCGCGTCACCGCCGAGCGGGCGGCCGCGCCTGCGGGGCAGCCCGGCCCGGAGCCTGCGCCCGGCCGGAACGCTGACGTCGCGACACCCGCGGCGGAGGACGGCCCGGCCCGGGCGGCGTCGCCGGCCACCGGCGGCCACCCGGCCCCCGTCGGCGAACCTGCGGGCCCCGAGCACCAACTGGGGCTGTTCTGACCTTCGTCTGGGAGAGCGCGGGCCCCGAGGACACCGACGCGCTGGGCGCCGGTCTGGCCGGCATCCTCGACGCCGGCGACCTGGTGTTCCTGCACGGGGAGCTCGGTGCCGGCAAGACCACGCTGGTGCGGGCGATCGCGCGCGCGCTCGGCGTCACCGGCCCGGTCACGAGCCCCACCTTCACCGTCGCCCAGCGCTACGCCGGACGGACGCCGGTGGCACATATGGACGCCTACCGGGTGGGCGCGGCCGACGATGAGGAGGCGGATCTGCTGGCCGACGCCCTCGGGGGCGGGGCGGTGGCGTTCGTCGAGTGGCCCGAGGCCGTCGCCGACATCCTGCCCGCGCCACGCCTGCGCATCACCTTCGAACACGGGGGCGGAGACCGCCGGTTGGTACGCTTGGACGCCGATGAGCCGGCCACCGTCGCCGCGCTCGGGAGACTGCATGATCACCTTCGCGCTCGACACCGCCACCGTCAGCCCCAGCGTGGCCCTGGTTCGCGATGAGGTCCCCGTGGCAGAGCTGTGGCTCGGAGCGGAACCGGGCTCCGGCCGGCGCGTCCTCGAAGCGGCCCACGGGCTGCTCTCGGCCGCCGGGCACACGGCGGCCGACATCGGCGCGATCGTGGTCGGTGTGGGCCCCGGCGGCTTCACGGGACTGAGGATCGGCCTGTCCACCGCGCTGGGCCTGGGGCAGGCGCTCGGGGTGCCCGTCACCGGGGCGTCGTCGCTGGAGGCACTGGCGCTGACCATCCGCGCGTGCGCGCCCGCGGCCGGCATGCTGGTGCCGGTGCTCGACGCCCGCCGGCGCGAGCTTTTCGCCGCCGCGTACCGACCGCTGCCCGACGGCGGGCTCGAGACCGTCGTCCCCCCGTGCGCCATCGCCCCGGCGGACCTCGCGGCGCTCCTGGCGCACCACGGCGAGGGCCAGGTGGTGGGCGGGCCCGGCGTCGGGGCCGCCGGCGACGCGTTCTCCGGTGGGGCGTTCACCGTGCTGGGTCCGGACTCCCCCGGGCACCGGATGCGTGCGGCGTTCCTGGTCACCCGCGTGGCCGCCGGCGCGGGTGGGCCCGCCCGCCCGGAGTACGCCCGCCTGCCGGATGCCGAGGTCAACCGCCTGGCCGCCGCGACGCCGGCGGGCACGTGAGGCCTCCCATGCCACGCGGGAAGCGATCCCCGGCGCCGCCACGCACCCGCATCCGCGAGATGCGCCGCGCCGACGTCACCCA
>JBIQJW010000212.1:0-3642 GCA_044507145.1 Actinomycetota bacterium | reverse complement strand
CTCATCCGCGGCGCGCGATCTGGGCCCATTCGCAGCGCGCCGCCCTTGTAGGGTGCGGGATCGTGGCTGAGAAAGAGAAAAACCTCCTCCAACCCATCCGCGACGCCCTCACCCAGGCTGCGCAGGCGGCCGTGGGAACACCCCCGCCGGCGATCCCCCTCGCCGCGCCGGCCTCCGCCGAGATGGGCGACATCGCAACGCCAATGGCGATGACGATGGCAAAGGCGGCAAAACGCCCCCCGCGCGACATCGCGGAGGCGGTGGCAGCCCACCTGAGAACCACGGCGGGCGACTGGCTGGCAGAGGTGGAGGTGGCGGGGCCGGGCTTCCTGAACATGCGCCTGACGCCGGCATGGTTCACGCGCATCGCCGGCGCGATCGTGGCGGCGGGCCCGGACTTCGGCGCGGGCCAGGCGAGCCCGGCGCGGCGGATCCTGCTGGAGTACGTGTCGGCGAACCCGACGGGGCCGCCGCATGTGGGGCACGCGCGCCAGGCGGCGTACGGCGACTCGCTGGCGCGCCTGCTGGCGTTCGGCGGACACACGGTGGCGCGTGAGTACTACGTGAACGACCACGGCCGGCAGATGCGCCTGTTCGGCGCGTCGGTGGCGGCCCGGTACGCGCAGCTGTGCGGTCGCGAGGCCGAGGTGCCCGAGGACGGGTACCGCGGGGACTACGTGGTGCGGGTGGCGGAGGCCGTCCGGGCGGAGGCGGGCGACGAGTGGGCCGATCGCGCGGCGCCGGCCACCGACGACGCCCTGGCATTCTTCGCCAAACGCGGTGAGGAGCTGATGCTGGCGGCGATCCGCGCGGACATGGACCGCTTCCGCGTGGGCTTCGACACGTTCTTCTCAGAGACCGACCTGCACGAGTCCGGCCGCGTCACCGCGGCGGTCCGCCGCCTGCAGGACGCCGGCGATGCGTACGTGAAGGACGGCGCGGTGTGGTTCGCGACATCGCGCTACGGCGACGAGAAGGACCGCGTGCTGGTGCGCTCGGACGGCGACTCCACCTACCTGGCCGCCGACGTTGCGTACCACCTGGACAAGGCGGGCCGGGGCGACGACCTGCTCATCGACGTGCTGGGCGCCGACCACCACGGCTACATCGCCCGGTTGCACGCCGTGCTGGCCGCGGGCGGCCATCCGCCGGAGATGCTGCAGGCGGTGATCATCCAGTTGGTGAGCCTGCTGGAGCGCGGCGAGGCGAAGAAGATGAGCAAGCGCGCCGGCACGGTGGTGACGCTGGGCGACCTGCTGGACGACATCGGCGTGGACGCCGCCCGGTTCTTCCTGGTGCAGCGCAGTCACGAGACGGCGCTGGATCTCGACCTGGACCTCGCGCGCGAGCAGAGCCAGGAGAACCCGGTGTACTACGTGCAGTACGCCCACGCGCGGGTGTGCAGCATCCTGGCCCAGGCGGGCGACGATGCCCAGGGGGAGGCCGGTGCGGTGGGAGCGCCGGGCGAACTGGATCCCTCAGAGCGGGCGCTGGTGCTGCGGCTGGCCGAGTGGGAGGAGGCCGTGGCGGAGGCCGTCGACCGGCGGGCGCCGCACCGCGTGGCCGCCTACCTGGTGGACCTGGCGCGCGACTTCCACGGCTTCTACCACCGCTGTCGTGTGGTGGGGGAGGCGCCGGAGGTGCAGGCCTTCCGCCTGGACCTGTGCCGGGCCACGGCCGGGACGGTGCGGCTGGGCCTCGACCTGATCGGCGTGGAGGCACCCGAGCGCATGTGACGCCGGCATCCGTCCCGGTGCGGGAACGGATGCCGGTCGCGTGGCGTGTCAGGCGGCGAGGTCGGCCAGATCGGCCCCGTGGTTGATGTGGAACACCTGGCCGTCCACCACCAGCGCGGGGACCGAGCGGACTCCGGCCGCCTGCGCATCGGCGATCGCCTGCGGCTCCTCGCCGAGGTGGACGTGCCGCACCTCGTAGCGGGCGGGGTCCAGGGCGGTGGCCAGGCCCTGCTCGGCGCTGACGCAGACCGGGCAGCCGGCGTGGAAGAAGGTGGCGGTGCTCATGAGTCCCCCTCAGGTAGTAAGTAGCGAGTCGCTACGATCTCACGCGAACGTCATGGCGACAAGTGGTGACTCGCTATCATTCCCGCATGTCCATCCGTGCCGCAGAGCTGATTGAGCGCATCGGAGTGGTGCACCGGGCCGCGCGGCGGGCGGCGGCGGGGGAGGCCGGCCTCACCCTCGCCCAGTTCGACGCGCTCCGGTATCTGGCGGCCTGCAACCGCTTCTCGGATACGCCGGCGGATGTGGCCGAGTACCTGGACGCCACGCGGGGGACGACGTCCCAGACGCTCCTCGCGCTGGAGCGCAAGGGCCTCGTCTCACGTTCTGCCGATCCGCGCGACGGGCGTGTGAGCCATCTCACGCCCACCCCCGGAGGGTTGTGCGTGGTGGCCGCTGCGGACTCCGGCCGGATCGAGGATGCAATCGGCGATCTCGGGATGGAGGGGAAACGGCTCGAGGAGCTGCTGGAACAGGTGCTGCGTGCGACCCAGCGATCGCGCGGGGGCAGGGCGTTCGGGCGCTGCGCGGCCTGCCGACATCTGCGCGGAGAGCCCGGTGCACGACACTGCGGTCTCACCGACGAGCCGCTCACCGACGTGGAGACGACCCTGCTGTGCGCCGAACACGAACCGGCGCGCTGATTCGCTAACCGCCGGCGCGGTGCCCCAGGCTCATGAGGTAGGTGCCGTGGAGCGGGACGCGCCCGTCCGCGGTCTCGCGCTCGCGCAGGAACGCGCGCAGATCCTCCACCAGCGGCTCCCATGCGCCGCGGGGCTCCAGCTCCGCCCGGGCGGCGACGAGGGGCCCGAACCGCTCGGTGTACATCACCATGGCATCGTCGAAGCTCTCGAAGCCCACATCCACGGTCTCGTGGCGGAAGCACAGCTCGGTCGCCCCGGCGTCGAACACCTCCTCCACGTGGTCCGGATCGCCCCACAGGAGCGGCGGCTCGGCCTCGTCGGGCGGCGGAGGCAGATGCCCGGCCGTCATCCGCAGGAACGCGGCGATCTCGCCATCCGGCGTCCAGGCGCACAGCCCGAACCGCCCACCGGGGCGAAGGACGCGGAGCACCTCCCGGGCGGTCTGTGCGTGACGCGGGGCGAACATGCTGCCGAACGTGGACATGACGACGTCGGCGACACCGTCGGCCACGGGCAGGTGCTCGGCGTCCCCCTCCAGCCACGTCACCTCCAGTCCCGCCGCCTGCGATGCGGCCCTCGCGCGGGCGAGCATCTGCGGGGCCAGGTCCACACCGGTCACGCTCGCGCCGGCCTGCGCCGCCTGGATGGCGACGTTCCCTGTGCCGCAGCCCACATCCACCACGGCGTCGCCGGGCGCGACCTCGGTCATCCGCACCAAGAGGGCGCCCACCGGCCACAGCCGATGCGCGAAATGATCGAACTCGCCGGCGCCCCACGCGGCGCGCTGGCTGGCCTTGAACTGCTCGAGCGGTTCCACGCCTGCTCCTGACCGAGCCTATGAGTGGTCGGTTCCGGTGTAGTCCAGCGTGGGCCCCGGCGCAAGCCCGTCCGGGACGGGTGCGATCGATGCTCACCGGGCGGGCGGGAGGGAAGCGGACGACGGGTCTCGAACCCGCGACCTTTGGCTTGGGAAGCCAACG
>JBIQJW010000011.1:0-25434 GCA_044507145.1 Actinomycetota bacterium | reverse complement strand
GGTGGGCGTGACCATGCTGGTGGTGCTGGGACGCGGTGCACAGGCCCGGCTGCTGCTGGGGCGCAGGCGCGACGACCTGGCCGTCGCCCCGTCGCTGCTGGCGACCCTGGACGGCTGCACCGAGGCGGCCGACGGCGCCGATCCGCTCACCGCGAACGCCGAGCGCGAGCTGGCCGAGGAGGCGCCGGGCGTCTGGGAGCACGTGCGTCGCGCCGGCGGAATGGCGGCCTGCGCGCGGCTCATGGGCATCACCAGCAACCTGATGCGTTTCAGCCCGTCGCTGTGCATCGAGGTGCGCGTCCCCACCGCGGACCCGGTCGACCCGGTGCTGGAGGCCGCTGAGTTCGCGCGCGCCGTGAGCGTGCCGGCGACCCGGCGCGGGCTCGACGTCCTGTGGCGCGGGGAGCTGGGCGAGCTGGCACCGCCCGCCGCCGGCGCGCTGGCGCTCTGGGAGCGCCGCGCGTCCGGCTGAACTACTTGCGGTAGATGTTGTCGCCGATGTCCTTGCGCACCGCGTGCACCGGGTGGCCGGCCGCCTCCCACTGGTAGAAGGAGCACGCGGGGCCGAAGCCCGGCTCGTAGGTGTCCACCCGCGGGTTGCGCCCCACATCGCGGGCCGCGGCGGCGTGGCGCAGGAGGCTCGGGTCGTCGCCCTCCGGCCACACGATGATCAGGTGGGCGGCGGTGAGGAACCGCGCGACGAACTCGCACCCCTCGGCCGGGCACTGCCACGGGTCGGTGCGCACGCAGTACCACCCTGTGTAGTCGTCGCCCGAGTCGTCGGTCCAGAGTTCCTCGTCGAGGTCGAAATCGAGGTCCAGGTCCGGATCGGCCGGCGCCACCGCGGGGCCGTCGATCCCCACGCCGGGACGCGCATGCTCGCTCATCGGTCCTCCTCGTCAGCCGAGATCTCAAGGGTGTCGCCATCGCGCAGCGGGGCACCCGGAATGGTCCTCAGTCCGTTCAGACGGTAGCGCACCCCGTCCGGCGGACCACCGATCCGCACGGGATCCGGCAGGTGTGCCCACACGCCGCCGGCCGGCGTCCCCGTGGGCACCGTCACGGTCAGTTCCGGCCCGTGCGGCACGTGGGCGATCAGGACGGTGACGGTGGCCGCGACGGACATCGGCGGGATCCTACGGCCGCGCGCCGGCAAATTGCTCGGATTCCCGACTATCTGGTAGCGTGCGGGCGTTTCCGAGGGGGGGATCCCATGAGCGTCGAGGAGAAGCGGGCCCGGCTGCGCGCCCTGCGCGAAGAGGCCCGGAACGCCGGCACCGAGGCCGCGGTGGAGCGCCAGCACGCGCGCGGCAAGGGCACGGCCCGCGAGCGCATCGACATGCTCCTCGACCCCGGCAGCTTCACCGAGGTGGACATGTTCACCCGCCACCGCGCCCACGGCTTCGGCCTGGAGGACAACCGCCCGTGGGGCGACGGCGTGGTGACCGGTCACGGCACCATCGACGGTCGCAAGGTGGTGGTGTTCAGCCAGGACTTCACGGTGTTCGGCGGGAGCCTCGGCGAGGTGTTCGCGGAGAAGATCGTGAAGGTGATGGAGCTGGCCCTGAAGATGGGCTGCCCGGTCATCGGCATCAACGACTCCGGCGGCGCCCGGATCCAGGAGGGCGTGGTGAGCCTGGGCGGCTACGCCGACATCTTCTTCCGCAACGTGAAGGCCAGCGGGGTGATCCCGCAGATCTCGGTGATCATGGGCCCGTGCGCCGGCGGCGCGGTCTACAGCCCCGCCATCACCGACTTCATCTTCATGGTGCGCGAGACCAGCCACATGTTCATCACCGGCCCCGAGGTCATCAAGACGGTGACCGGCGAGGACGTGACGATGGAGGAACTGGGCGGCGCGGGCAGCCACGCCACCCGCTCGGGCGTGTGCCACTTCGCCGCCGACTCCGAGGCCGACTGCCTGGAGCAGGTGCGCGAGCTGGTGTCGTTCCTGCCGCCGAACAACCTCGAGTCGGCGCCCTACCTCCCCACGGCGGATTCCCCCGAGCGTGCGGAGCCGGAGCTGGCGACGATCGTTCCCGACGTCCCCACCAAGCCGTACGACATGACCCGCGTGATCGAGCTGATCGTCGACGACGGCGACTTCCTCGAGGTGGCCCCGCTGTACGCCCAGAACATCGTGGTGGGCTACGCGCGGCTGAACGGGCACGTGGTGGGAGTGGTGGGCAACCAGCCCAAGGCGCTGGCCGGCGTGCTGGACATCGACGCGTCCATCAAGGCGGCACGGTTCATCCGCTTCTGCGACGCCTTCAACATCCCGCTGGTGACGCTGGTGGACGTCCCCGGGTTCCTGCCGGGGACGACGCAGGAGTACGGCGGCATCATCCTGCACGGGGCCAAACTGCTGTACGCCTATGCCGAGGCGACGGTGCCGAAGCTCACGGTGATCACGCGCAAGGCGTACGGCGGCGCCTACGACGTGATGTCGTCAAAGCACCTGGGCGCGGACTTCAACGCCGCGTGGCCCACCGCCGAGGTGGCGGTGATGGGCCCCGACGGGGCGGTGAACATCATCTTCAAGCGCGAGCTGCAGAAGACCGCCGAGGCCGGTGGCGACGTCGCAGCGCGCCGTGCCGAACTGATCGAGGAGTACAAGGAGCGCTTCGCCAACCCGTACATCGCCGCCGAGCGCGGGTACGTGGACGATGTGATTGAGCCGGAGGAGACGCGCTCCTGGCTCATCCGCGCGCTGGAGATGTCGCTGACCAAGCGCGAGCTGCGCCCCCGGCGCAAGCACGGGAACATCCCGCTGTAGGCGGCACCGCCCCGGCGACCGACGACGGTCGCCGCCGGGTCACGGTGCCGCCGGCGGCACCGCCGTCACGTCATCGGCGGCACGGTCGCGCGATGACGGGGGCGGTGCCACGAACATGGAACCGGCCCGGGTGACGAGCGCCGAGGAGATGGCCACCAGCAGCAGGCCGGTGCCCAGCATCTCCAGGTTCTCCTCCAGCCAGATGGTCAAGTACGACTCCTCGGTGAGGGCAAGGAGCTCGATCGCCAAGACCGCGACGAACGTGGCGAGACCGGCCAGCGAGAGAGTCGCAAGGGGTCGCGGGAGGTCTCGAACCGCCCTCATGAGCACCCAGCCCCCTGCGATCGCCGCGGGAAGGTAGAACACCGGCCAGATCGACACCATGTCGCTCCCGCCCGCGGCCGTGCCGACGTCCTCATGTATGGCGGCCACTTCCTCCATCGACAGGAGAAGAAACCCGACACCGACCAGCACCCACGGCACCCAGGATCGGCTGAGGACGCGATTGCACATCGCCACGCCCCAAGCAGCAAACGCCGTGGCGACCAACAGGATCTCGGACCACCAGGTCGGAAGGTTGCTCTCTGCGTCGAGGGCGAACTTCCGTCCACCCTGAACGTCTTGAACCCAGAGGATGTAACCCAGGGACAGGACCACTTGGGCGAGCAGGAGAACCGCCGCCCCGATGAGCACGGGACGCGGAATGTGGGCACGGATACGTTCCATGGCCCAAAGGTAGACCCGGCTGTCACAGCGTGAAACAACCGATCGGAGCGCCGGAGGGCCCCCGGCGGTTAGGTCCACCTATACGGACGGCGCTTGGTAGAGTTACTCGGAAACCCGAGTAATATCGTCACCGAGAGGGCATCGTGTCCGCCCATATCCAGATCACCGCCGGTGGTGCACCGGATCCGGCCGCCCTGGCGGCCCTCACCGCCGCCGCCAGAACGCTGCTGGACACTTCCGGGGACGCGCCGGCGGACCCGCGGCCGGCGGTCTACCGCTCGCGGTGGCGCAGGGCAGGGCTCTTGGAACTCACGGACGTGCCAACCGCCATCAAGGACAACGGCCCCGCCTGGGGAGGGACGGCGTAGATGTTCAACAAGGTCATGGTCGCCAACCGCGGCGAGATCGCGATCCGTGTCTTTCGCACCCTGCGGGAGATGGGCATCACATCGGTCGCGGTGTACAGCGAGACCGACCGCGATGCGCTGTTCGTGCGCCACGCCGATGAGGCGCACCTCCTGGGCTCCGGACTTGCCGCCGAGACATACCTCAACGTGCCCCGGATCCTCGAGATCGCGGCGGCGGCCGGCGTGGACGCCGTGCACCCCGGCTACGGGTTCCTGGCCGAGAACGCCGGCTTCGCCCGCGCTCTGGCCGATGCCGGGATCGTGTGGATCGGCCCTCCCCCGGACGCCATCGACGCCATGGGGTCGAAGGTGCGCGCGCGGGCGCTGATGGACGCCGCCGGCGTCCCGATCGTGCCGGGCGTGACCGAGCCGGTGGCCGACCTGGACGCGGCGCGGCCCATCGCCGAGCGCATCGGGTACCCGGTGGCCGTCAAGGCGTCGGCCGGCGGTGGCGGCAAGGGCTTCCGCGTGGCGGCCACCGCCGACGACCTGCCCGACGCCTTCGAGGGCGCCATCCGCGAGGGCGAGCGGTTCTTCGCCGACGGCGCCGTCTACCTGGAGCGCTACCTCCCCCACCCCCGCCACGTGGAGATCCAGATCCTGGCCGACACGCACGGCGAGTGCGTCTGGCTGGGCGAGCGCGACTGCTCGGTGCAGCGCCGGCACCAGAAGCTGGTGGAGGAGACGCCGAGCCCCGTGGTGTCGGATGACCTGCGCCGGCGCATGGGCGAGGCATCGGTGCGCGCCGCGAAGGCGGTGGGGTACACGTCCGCCGGCACGCTCGAGTACCTGGTGTCGGGTGAGGAGTTCTTCTTCCTGGAGATGAACACTCGCATCCAGGTGGAGCACACGGTCACCGAGGCCGTGACCGGCCTGGACCTCATCCGCGAGCAGGTGCGGGTGGCGGCCGGCGAGCGCCTGTCGGTGTCCCAGGAGGCCGTCGACCCCCGCGGCCATGCCTTCGAGTGCCGGATCAACGCCGAGGACGCCTCCCAGCGCTTCCTGCCCACGCCCGGACTGATCACGGCCTACCGCGAGCCCTCCGGCCCCGGCGTGCGCGTCGACTCCGGCGTGCGCGCCGGATCGGTGATTCCCGAGATCTACGACCCGATGGTCGCGAAGCTGATCGTGTGGGACGTGGACCGCGAGTCGGCCCGGCGACGGATGCTGCGCGCGCTGGACGAGTACGTGGTGGAGGGACCCACCACCCTCATCCCGTTCCACCGCTGGCTCCTCCAAGAGGATGAGTTCATCGCCGGCGGTGCGTGCCACGACATGCTCGCCGCTCTGGCCGATACGCCCACGCCGATCCCCCCGGCCGGCGACCCGCTGGATATACCGGGCGACGAGGCGGCCGAGCCCGAGCCCACCGTGACCCGCAACATCACGGCCGAGGTGGACGGGCGCCGATTCGAGGTGACCCTGCACGTGCCCCAGAGCGAGGCCGGCGGCGGCGGGGCGGCGCCCGCGCCGCGCCCCAAGCGCACGCGCGAGCGCCCGTCGGGCGGGGGCGCCTCCGCCGGCGCTCCGAACGAGGTGGCCACCCCGATGCAGGGCACCGTTCTGCGGGTGCTCGTGGCGGAAGGCCAGGAGATCGCCCAGGGCGACGTTGTGGCCATCGTCGAGGCGATGAAGATGGAGAACGAGGTCCCGGCCCATCGCGCCGGCACGGTGTCCGCGGTACGGGTGACCGACGGGCAGGCCGTGCAGCCCGGCGAGGTCCTGCTTACCATCGACTGAGGGGCATGCCCGGGCGCGCACCGCCCCGGGGCCGCCTTCACTACGATCGGCGTCGATCGGCGGCACGCCGCCACCGGTCGACGCGGCGGAGAGGAGGATGGTGAGACGAGAGATCCTGGACGTGCTGTCGCAGGCGCCCCACCGCTGGAGTGCCGCCGCCGTGGGCTGGAAGCTCGGCCGGCCGCCGCACGGAGCACTGGGGCAGGACCCCGATCCGGATGTGGCCGAGGCGCTCACGCACCTCACCGCCGACGGCGACGCCGTCCTCCTGGCCGGCTGCCCGGTGTGCCGCCAGCTCGGCCCGCTCTACACCGCGCCGGAGCACGCCGACGACGCCCCGGCGGGCGCCACCCGGGTGGACTGGGCCGAGGCTCGCGACGCGATGCTGCCGCTGATCGAAGAGGGGCTGATCGAGGTGGGCGAGATCGTGGAGCTGGACGTCAGCGAATGCTGCGCCCGCACCGGCCGTCCGTGGCGGCGCGCACCGCGTCCGGCCTGACGTCACGCCGGCCCCGTCGGGCGCGTGACGTACCGCACAAACTCCGCATCACGAGCGGGATCTGGGAGTAGTATCGACGCGGCCCTCGACAGGACGACCCGCTGTGCCTGCCGGAGGGCGTTTCCATGAGCGGGGAGGAGTCGACGGTTGGACCTTTACGAGTATCAGGGTAAGCAGCTCTTCGCGCGTCAGGGCATCCCGGTGCCGGAGGGCGAGGTCGCCAACACCCCGCAGGAGGCTCGTGCGGCGGCGGAGCGCATCGGCGGCAAGGTCGTCATCAAGGCGCAGGTCCAGGTGGGCGGCCGCGGCAAGGCCGGCGGCATCAAGCTCGCCGAGACGCCCGACGAGGCGCAGGCGCGTGCCGAGGAGATCCTCGGGATGGACATCAAGGGGCACACCGTCCACCGCGTGTGGGTGGAGCAGGCCTCGGACATCGCCAAGGAGTACTACGCCTCCATCACCTTCGACCGGGCCGAGAAGAAGCCGCTGATCATGCTCTCGGCCGAGGGTGGAGTGGACATCGAGGAGGTCGCCGCGAACCGGCCCGAGGCCCTCGCCCGGCTGCACGTCGACCCGCTCACCGGGTTCCAGCAGCACCACGGGCGCTGGCTGGCCTACCACGCGAACATCGACGCCGAGGCGATCCGCGGCGTGGTGGACATCCTCGAGCGGCTCTACCGGGGCTTCGTCGATCTCGACGCGATGCTCATGGAGATCAACCCGCTCATCCTCACAGGCGACGGGCGCGTGGTCGCGCTGGACGCCAAGGTGACCATCGACGGCAACTCGCTGTACCGCCACCCCGAGATGGCCGAGTACCGCGAGACGACCACCGAGGACCCGCAGGAGCGCCTGGCGCAGGAGAAGGGCGTCACCTACGTGAAGCTCGACGGCGACGTCGGCATCCTGGGCAACGGCGCCGGCCTGGTGATGAGCACCCTGGACGTGGTCGCCCTTGCGGGCGGCAAGCCGGCCAACTTCCTGGACGCGGGTGGCGGATCGAAGGCCGACGAGGTCGTCACCGCACTCGAGGTCCTGCTGTCCGACCCGAAGGTGAAGTCCCTGCTGGTGAACATCTTCGGCGGGATCACGCGCTGCGATGAGGTGGCCGAGGGCCTGCTGACGGCGCTGGACCGCCTCGGCGCGACGCTGCCGATCGTGGTGCGCCTGGACGGCACCAACGAGGACGAGGGTCGCGCGATCATCCGTGACCGCGCCCCGAAGAACGTGGTGGTGGAAGAGACGATGCTGTCGGCCGCCAAGCGGGCCGTCGAGCTTGCGAAGGAGGCCGCGTGAGCATCCTGGTCGACGCGAACACCCGCCTGGTGGTGCAGGGCATCACCGGCCGCGAGGGGGCGTTCCACGCCACGCGCAACAAGGCGTACGGCACCAACGTGGTCGCCGGCGTCACGCCCGGCAAGGCCGGCCAGGACGTCGACGGCATCCCGGTGTTCAACACCGTCGCCGACGCCGTCGAGGCCACCGACGCGAACACCGCCATGGTGTTCGTGCCGCCGCGGTTCGCCGCCGATGCCATCTACGAGGCGATCGACAGCGGCGTGGATCTGATCATCGCGATCACCGGGGGCATCCCGGCGCACGACATGCTGCGCATCCGGACGCACCTCGAGCGCGGCAACCAGACGCTCATCGGACCGAACTGCCCCGGCGCCATCAGCCCGGGCGTCGCCTCGGTGGGCATCATGCCGACCCAGGTGTTCTCCCCCGGCCGGGTGGGCCTGGTGAGCCGCTCGGGCACGCTGACGTACCAGATCTCCAAGGAGCTGGCGCTCTTCGACATCGGCCAGAGCACCGTCGTGGGTATCGGCGGCGACCCGGTCGTGGGCTCCAACTTCACGGACATCCTGGCCCGGTTCGAGGCCGACCCCGACACCGACCTGGTGGTCATGGTGGGCGAGATCGGCGGCTCCGAGGAGGAGAAGGCGGCGGAATTCATCGCCGAGAACATGAAGACCCCGGTGGTGGCCTACATCGCCGGTTTCCAGGCGCCTCCCGGCAAGCAGATGGGTCACGCCGGCGCCATCATCACCGGCTCGTCCGGTACCGCCCAGGGCAAGAAGGACGCGCTCGAGGCGAAGGGCATCCGCGTGGGCACCAACCCCACCGAGGTTGCCGAGCTGGTCAAGGCCCAGCTGGGCTAGCCCCGTGCCGGTGTGGAGGGCGCCACGGCGTCCTCCACACCGCATGTGTGGCCGCGGACCCGCCCGGTACCGCGAATCCCCCTCGCACGTTCAGGACCGAGACCCGAACTCCTGAACGTCGGTGAGTGCGCGCGTCCGACGGTGCGTCATAGGATGGCGCGGAGCTTGTGCCGATCGAGAGGACGCCCATGGGAGTGACACGCCGAACGCGGCGGGTGACCGCCGCAGCGCTCACCGCGGGCATCCTGTCCGTGACCGCCGGCGTCACCCAGGCCCATCAGATCGCCGTGACCAGCGTGGTGCGCGGAGGGGAGGCGCCCGGGGAACGTGTGGGCGTCACGATCAGCAAGGCGGATCGGCCCGATACGCCCGGCCAGATCAGCCGGCTGCGCCACGGCGAGACCAACGGCCCGTTCGGCACCGGCGACGGCCGCCGGCACCGCATCCAGGTGACCACCCCGTCGCGCTACGCCCTCGCGTCGCTCGCATGCCTGAACGTGCCCAAGCGCGGCGCCCCCTCCCCCGCCGGCCGGGCCGGCTCCGACGGCCGTCTGGACATCACGGTGGCGCACCGCAGCGATGTGCGCTGCGCCGTGGTCCACGACCGGCGTGTCGCCGTGCGCGTCACGGCGCACATCACCGGCCCCGGATCCACGGCCCGGGCGGTCGCGGTGAGCGTCGCCGGGAGCGCTCCCGCGGCGCTCACCGACGGTGGCTCCGCCGGGCCGGTGGACGTGACCGGCCGGGCCACGGTGACGGTCACCGCCGCGGGCACCCCCGGCACCGATCTGGGCGCGCACGCCACCACGCTGCGGTGCGCCGGGGCCACGGTGTCCCCCGCCGGGGACGGCTGGCGGCTGCGGGCGTTGTGGCGCGCGCCGGCGGACGGGGTGATCGACTGCACGCTCACGGCCGACCGCACGCTCATGCCGGTGGACGTGACGACGCGCGTGGTGACCGACGACGGCGGCACCGCGACGCCCGCCGACGTGACGATCGCCGGCAGCGTGGACGGCGCGCCGGTGCCGCCGTTCGCCGGCGCGCAGAGCCCGACCCGGGTCATGGTGCCGGTGGGTGCGGCCTACCGCATCGACGCGTCGGCGCCGGCCGGGTACGCGGTCACCGCGTCGGAGGGCTGCGCGTCCGACGCTGCGGCCACCGCGGCCGCGATGCCCTGCACCATCACCGCCGACGACATCGCGCCGCGGCTCACCGTCGTCACCCGCGTGGTGAACGACAACGGGGGCACACGCTCGCCCGCAGACTTCGCGATGTCGGTCGCCGGCCCACGCGCCACCCCGGCCGCCTTCCCCGGTTCCGATGCGGGCACCGCCGTGACGCTCGCCGCGGGGGACTACGCCGTCACCCAGGCGCCGGTCGCGGCGTACGCCCTCACCTTGGACGCGGGCTGCGCTGGAACGATCGCCGTCGGCGAGTCCCGCGTATGCACGGCCCTGAACGACGACATCCCGGCGACGCCCGAGGAACCCGAGCAACCGGACAGCCCCACGGCGCCCGGCGGTGAGCCGGTGCCCGCCCCGACCGCGGTGGCCCCCGCGCCCGCCGGCGCCGACGCCCCGCACCTCCAGCTCGCCACCGCCGGTCCGCGCACGGTGGCCACGCCCGCCCGGGTGACGCAGATGATCGTGGTCCGCAACACCGGCGCGCGACGGGCCGGGAACGTCGTGGTCACCGCGCGGGCGCCCCGCGGCATGCGCGTGGCCGCCACATCGGAGGGCACCGTCCGCAACCGCACCATCACCGCGCCCCTGGGCTCGCTCGCCCCGGGCGCGCGGCGCAGCGTGCGCGTGACGCTCGAGACGGAGCGGGCGGCCCGCGGCCGGGCCGTGACGTCGGTGAGCGCCCGGGCGCAGCTCGTGGCGACGCGGCGGGCGCGGATCGACATGCAGGTCCTCGCGCCCACGCGGCGAGCTCAGATCAAGTAGGCGGCACACGGCTCGTGCCGCTGAGTTAACCGCCCCGAGCCGCCGCCAGGAAGATTCGGACCAGGTAGCGCACCATGCCCGCATCCCACCGCGGCCCCATGACGAAGCGCCGCAATTCGTAGGGCGGCGTTTCGCGATCGTTCACACCCTCGATTGTTGTGACGGCTCCCATATACCCCGCCTCGGAGGCCGCCCGGATCGTCTCGTCGTTGTAGTCCCCTGCGGCCCCATTCGGGTACGCCAGCACGTCTACAGCGGCGCCGATTTCAGCGGCGAGCAGTTGCCGACTCCCCTGCAGGTCGGAGCGTTGGTACGAGGAGCTCTCACGGGCCAAGATCGGGTGTTCAGAGGTATGCGAGCCGATCGCAGCCTTCTGCGCAAGTGCCCGCGCGTGCTCCCAGTCCATGAATAGCCGCTGAACCTCGGTCTCGGACCCTTGGGGATTCAACCGCGCGATCCACCCGTCGATCTGACGCTCACGCTCGGCATGCGTCAGACGCTTGAGATCTGCGCAGATGAAGTCCGCAGCGCGACGGCGCTGGACCGCGTCGCGGACGAAGAAACGGCGTTCACCCACGTCCAGCTTCGTGGCGTCCGACCTTCCGATGGCCCACGCGACGGTCTCCCACCAGCAGCGCGTGGTGCCGGACAAGTACCCGGGAACGAGGAAGAAGGTCGCCGGAACACCGAGACGCTGGAGAATCGGCAGCGCAACCTCATAGTTGTCGCGGTAGCCATCGTCGAACGTGATGGCCACCGCGCGCGGCGGCAACGGCTGACCGGAGCGTAGAGCGTCGAGGGCCCAAGCAAGCGAGACCGGATTCCCAAGCCGTTGCACGAGGCGCACCTGGCGCTCGAATGCATCTGCCCCTCCGTAGAAGAACGGGGTGGGCAGCACGTTGTGCCACGCCAGAATCACAAGGCGTCCGCCGCGTCGTGATGACGCAGCGCCGAACGCGGCCCGTCGGGTAACCACCGTGCCGCCATTCACGCTGAGCCCTCCAATAGGATCCTCTCCAACTCGTCGCACCGCGCCGTGGCCGCAGGCCAAGCTCGGGAACGCTATTACGCCGCGCTCATCTTCGCCAACGACGACAGCGCCCTGGTCCGTCTAGGAGTCGCCCGCCGCGGCTCGGCGACCTATGATCCGTCCTTGTGTCGAGCCATCCATCCGTTCCCGCCGAACTCATCCCGACGCAACCCCGGCGCCGGCTTTGCATGGTCACATCCGCGCTGCCCCCAGGCGGCGCGGAGCAGCTCCAGTTGGCGGTCCTGAAGGGTCTTCGGCCGGCGGGTTTCGATGTTGAGGTTCTCTGTCTGCGAGAGGACGGGGAGTCCGCCCCTCGCTTCCGAGCGGCCGGGATCCCTGTGGCTGTGCATCCCCGGCGCGGCTGGCGGCATGCTGCCACGCTCCCGTGGCTCACCTGGTGGCTCCGGCGTCGGAAGATCGATGTGGTCCTTGCGACGACGCACGTACCAAGCCTGCACTTTTCTCTGCTTGCGGCGAAGTTGGCCGGAGTGGGCGCAACGGTGCTGGGTCTCCACCAGACCGGAGGCCGCGCCATCGGACTCCCGAGCCTCCCCATGCACTCGGTCGAGCTCCTCTCGCTGCTGGACGCCCTGGTGCTCCTTTCCAGCAACCAGCTCGACTACATCACTCGCGAAGAAGGCTTCGCTTCCACGGCATGGCGCCACGCACCCGTCGCCATCATCCCCAACGGCGTGAGCGTTGGCCCGCCGCCCGACGCCGAGACCCGCATGTCCGCGCGGACGCTCCTCGGACTCGGCGCGGACCAGCCGATCGTGGGCTGTGTCGCCGCGTTTCGTCGTGAAAAGGACCATGAAACCCTGCTTCGCGCCTTCGTGAGGATCGCCGCCCGGCACCCCGACGCTGCGCTCGTGCTCGTCGGGAACGGACCAAGGGAGCACGCGGTTCGAGCACTCGCAGCCGATCTGGGCATCGATGCCCAGATCACGTACGCGGGCTTCCGAACCGATGTCGACCGCCTTCTCCCTGCGTTCGATGTCTTCTGCCTCACCTCCATTCAGGAGACATACCCGGTGTCGGTTCTCGAAGCGATGGCCGCAGCTCTTCCGGTCGTGATGACGCGTTGTGAAGGCGTGCCGGAGCTCGTGGTTGAAGGACGAACGGGATGGACGGCGCCGGTCGGCGGGAGCGAGGAGATCGCCCGGCTCGTGCTCGACCTTCTCGACGACGACCCGCAGCGAATCGAGATGGGTCGCATGGGTCACCTCCGAGCTGAACGTGAGTTCAGCTTTGACACCACACTCGCACGTTACGCCCAGTTGTTCCGCACACTGCTCGGCGACACCACCGAGACCGGTCTCCAGGTGACTCGGGCATCTCTGCGGAGAACGGAAGACGCCGGCACCCCCGATGAGAAGGAGCCGTTGATGCCCGAGACACTCCTCGGTCTCCTGCGAGAGGACCTCAGGCGCTACCCCGGGTCCGGCGCACGGCGACTGCTCAGTGTGCTCCCTCGACAAGGCTTCTGGGCTGTGGCGACGTACCGCGTCGGCCACAGGGTCTCAGCGCTCAGAGGCCCCGCCGCCCTTCCTCTGAAGGCTGCGTGCAAGGTGCTGCGGAAGGTCACTGAGATCCTGACCGGTATCGAGATCGCGCCGGAGGCGACGATCGGACCCGGCCTCTACGTGGGGCACTTCGGTGGCATCACCGTGACTCCGCATGCGGTGATCGGTCGGCGCTGCAACCTCTCCCAAGGGGTCACGATCGGGGTCGACGGTATCGGGGAGCGCCGTGGGGCACCTCGCATCGGGGACGAGGTCTACATCGGTCCGGGCGCGAAAGTCTTCGGGAAGATCACCATCGGCAATGGCGTCGCCATCGGCGCGAACGCCGTGGTGGGAACGGACGTCCCGCATGGCGTGACCGTGGCCGGAGTTCCTGCGCGGGTTGTCAGCGATCGGGGAAGCGCCGGTCGGATTGAGATCGCCCCCACGCCGGACGACCGCTCCTCAGACTGACAACGGTGGACCGACCTCGATGCGGCGCTAGCGAGGATCCAGTATGACCACGGGGCGCAGCTTCCCGCTGGGTGACCGCGGAAGCGCCTCGTGAACCGAAAACGTGAGGTCCTGCCCAGGGCCCGCCATCGCAGCAAGGTTTGCCCGTGCCGTCGCCTCCAGCGCCTGCCGCTCGAAGCCAGGGCCCGGAACCATTCGGATCTCGAAGGTACCGGGACGGTGTTGCACGAACTGGACCTCGCGGAGACCGGTCAGGTCGTCGATCACGGTGCTCGCCAGAGGTATCGGCCGCCCAGCGGCGTTTCGGGCGACATCCTCCGATCGACCGCCGACGAGACCGAACTGGGGAAAATGCCGACCGCAGGCACAGGAGCCGGGCGGTCCTTTCTCCACTCGGTCACCTGTCCGATAGCGGAAGATCGGGAACCCCCAGTTGTGAAGTGGTGTTCCAACCACTTCAAGACCTTCGCCCTCCAGTGGCAGGTACTCTGCGATCCCGTAATCGGGAAACAGATGGTAGCCACCGGCCTCGCAGGACCCGGCCATCGCGACCCGCTCCGTCTGCCCGTAGTGATCGATGATCGGGCCGCCGAATACCGAGCGAAGCAGTTCGGCTTGGGCCGGTGTGATGACCTCTGACGAGGTGATGATCCCGCGAACGGGAAACGATACGCCGCGGTCGCGGAGCAGGCCTGCAAGCAGTGTGAGGCTCGACGGCCAGCCTTCAACCGTGGCGGGTTCGAATGCAGTCATCTCCTTGACGATGACCGGCATGTACTCCTGTGTGAGACGAAAGCTGGAGACCATGAGCTGGTTCGCGCCCGGATTCCGGAGGACGCACACATCGTCCTCCACCCCGGCGAATGACGAGCCCCGCAGAACGACGCTGGGCGCTCCATGCGGTATCCCAAACCAGCTCCACTGGCGCTGCAACGCGGCAAGCTCGAACATCGAGGAACCCGCGGTCCGGTAGGTCGTGATCGGCCGGCCGCTCGTCCCGCTCGAGTGGGCGGGCCAGACAGCCCGCCGAGGATAGGCCAAGAAGGCGTCGGGATGCTCGGCCAAGTGCCGACGCTCGATGATCGGCAGCAGGTGCAGATCATCGACACCACGGATGTCACGGGGGCTCCCGCCGGAGCGTCGAAACCACTCTCGATAGTACGGAGTGGCCAGCCCGGCCCATCGGACAAGCGCGCGGAGACGACGATCCTGCAGATGCCGCAGCTCGTCGGCGCTCATTCGCTCACTTCGTGAGAGCGCGTATCGCATGGCCGCCACCGGCGGACCGGACCCGCGGAGACGATGCAGCACACGACTCGTCGAGCGCGCGGCAGGCATCAGCCTTCTACTGCGCGAAAACCTGGATGGAACGGACGACCATCGAGCCCGCCGCCGAGCGACCGGACACGGGTCCGAGTCCTACGCCGACACGAACAGGTCGTCGATTGGACAACCGACCTATCGGTGCGACGAGGGCCCGAGCAGATCCCACGTGGATGACATCAGCCTTCCGCGCGTTCCAGCCGGTCTTGAGCCGCACGTTGACCCAGGTGTTGCGCACACGCACCTTGGAGACACGCACATTGACGCGCCGTCCGTCCTGTCGTCGCACCCACGTGCCCCAGCGCGTCCCTCCAGCCTTGGTCCGCAGGACTCCGACTTCTCGACGTGCCCCGCCCTTCGCAACAACGGAGAGAACCGCCCGCGCTCCAGGTACGGACACCGAGCGAGGCGACACCCGGATTCTCGTGGCAACCTCCACGTCTCCGGTTGCCGACAACTTTCGCCACGCCATCGCGCGTGATCGGGCGACGCGTGCGGTCACGACCTGAAGACCCCGCCGCGAAGTGCGCATGGACGAACGAGGCCCTCGATCGAGCGACCAGCCGGCGGCGCTGCGCCCGAACATCGTCGACACCAATGTCGGCGCGGGCCTGACGGCGCCGGGAGGGAGGGGCGTGGGAGAAGCAGAGGGAGACCTGGGGGGAACAACCGGGGCGACGGGGGCCGCGCCCCCGCCTCCCCCGAACGGCGCGGGGAACCCGCCGACATGATCCGAAGCGCCCACGGCGATGTCCCGCCCAGTCACCGTGACGCGCGCAGCCGCATCGACGAGCATCTTCTTCGTCGCGGCAGATGGAGAGCCCTCGTTCCGCCAAAGGATGTCCAACTGCGGCCGATGCCATTCGGGCCACGCGAAGGTCTGAACCAACCCGTCGTTCGGCCCATCAAGTTGATTCCATGAGCCGCTCGGCACAGTCGTGAAGCTTTCCCACATCCGGCCGTTGAGGTACCGGGCGGTCAACCGCGACTGCGTCGTATTCCCCACCAGATAAATGTCGGGTCCCACGAGCTCGCGGAGCTGCCGCGTCCACTTCGCCACGCCCTGTTCCCACGCCGTGCCCGGTCCGCCCACATTGACGTTCCAGACCTTGTCACCCCAGACATCCAAGAGAACGCCGTTGAAGAGCTGGCCATCGCCGATGACCTTGTCGCGGATCCAGCGGACGGCGTAATCGCCCCACTGGCCGGTGAACCCGTTGTACGTCGCGACCGGGCTGTTGATCTCGAGGTTCAAGAGCCTGGTTCCAGGCCAAGAAACCAGGTTCCCCGGATAGATCCATTGCTCGGGGAATGCGCCGCCGACCAAGCTCTCGTCGATCGGATCGTAGGGCTCGTGATGCCCGACGAGATTGACGTAGGCCATGACGATCGCGCCCTTCGCGCGCCACTGCCGCAGGCGTTCCGGATGACGGATGCGCTGCTGGGCGGTGACGATGATGACGTTGCCGGGCTCCGCGTACTGATCGAGCGACGCGGGCAGGTCAGGCTTGTGGTGCAACACCGCCGACGGGACCGCACCCGCCCGCTCAACGTGCTGCCCCACCGACAGGAGCGAGACCATGAGGCACAGAAGCGCGAGAAATCCGGGGGCCGGCCAGCGGAGAGAGCGCACCGCACGAGCTTAGTGCTCGCCGAACTCGTGTCAACCATGCACGGGTCTCGACGAATCCCGCCGGAGGTCTCGGTGCGCGACACTGAGATGCTTGGATGGCCGTCGGACGCGCCCCTCCGAACCGGAACGTCCACCGGGCCGCTGCTACCGTGACACCAACTTCCTTGGCAAGCCGGTCGCGGGGTGGATCAGCGAAGCCACCGGACCGCACACCTCCCGCGCCCGATCGAGGATCCGACGGAACCCACGCCTCTCATCAACCGACGACGAGAGACACGCATTGCTCGGGCGATCTGCATGGTCGCGATGCTCCTCGTGGTTGCAGCGTGCGGGAGCGCTGCGCGCGATGAGCAGACGGGACAGGCTCGGCCCGTCAGTATGGAGACCTCCGAGAAGTACCCACGGACCGCCGGCATGTATCTGGGCCAGGATGCCCCGAACTGGAAGGTGCTTGCGCGTCACGACGTTGTGATCGTGGACATGGAGTGGGCCCACCGAGCGCCGCAGGCCTTGAAGCGCATCCGGAAGAACAACCCCCGCGTCCGGATCTTGGCCTACGTGACGATTGAAGAGATCGTCCGACCCGCCACGCTCCGCCAACTGAGCGATTATTTCCGCTTCCGGAAGCGGCTCGGGGCGGCGATCCGCCCGGATTGGTGGCTGCGCACAGCAGCCGGAAAGCACATCAGCCTCTACGAGAACACGTGGATGTTGAACCCCACAACGGGCTGGGGCCGTCACCTAGCCAGGTTCATGGCGAAAACCGTGATGGGGACCGGACGCTTCGACGGCATCTACTACGACAATGCGTGGGCGAGCCCCAACTGGCTCGGCAACGAGGGTATCGACCTCGATGCAGACGGGCGCGACGACCGCGAACACCGCGGTGGTGCATGGATCGCGCGCTCGTGGGATGCGGCCATGTCGGAGATCTTCGCGGAGACGAAACGACTTGCGCCGAACGCGATCCTGATGGGGAACGGCTCTGCCAATCACTACGAACGATGGGGTTCGCCCTTCCGCCCACCGCACCACCGGTGGCTCAACGGCGCGCTGGACGAGCATTGGCCGGCGTACAACGAGTCGTGGGCGACCGCCCAAGCCAGGATGCAGGGCTGGCTCACCCGCGCCCGTCGCGCACCGCTCTTCGTGGTCCAGAGCGAACCCAAGGGGTGGAAGAACGATCCGCTCTCGGACTTGGCGCGCTTCCGCCTCGCCTTCGGAACGGCGCAGATCAACGGCGCGCATTTCGCGTACAGCCGCGGCGACCACCAACAGACGTGGTGGCTCGATGAGTTCGGCGGCGGCAAGCTGCCTCGCGACTATCTGGGATCGCCGGTCTCGGGCCCGCAGACGATCGACGGCGTTCGACTCCGAGTGTTCACCGGAGGCCTCGTGGCGGTCAACCCGGGACCTGTCGCCCGCACGATCCAACTCCCTGCCGGCCCCTGGCGGCATCTCCGTGGGCGCCAGGACCCCCTCACCAACAACGGACGTCGTGTGTTCCGCCTCACCATCCCGCCGCGCGACGGGCGTGTCTTGGTGCGCAGCGCGACGACGCAGTCCGGCTGATCCGACGTCGCGCGACGACCTCGCCGTCCGGCGAGCCCGAATCGTCCTAGCCCACCGATCGGACGCCTCGAACGTCCAATGCGACGAAGTCCCGATGCTCTTAGCATTGGCGTCCGACACGACCGGAGACTGGGAGGCAGGATGTCAGGGACGACCGGTGGCGACAGCGCCCGCATCGCGGTGTTCGGACTGGGCTACGTGGGGTGCGTGTCCGCCGCCTGCTTCGCCGAGCGCGGCCACCGCGTCATCGGCGTGGATGTGAACCCGGACAAGGTCGCCATGATCAACGCCGCGCGCACCACGGTGGTGGAGGAGCGCATCGGCGAGCTGATCGAGCAGGTGGTGGGCGACGGCCGCCTCACCGCGACCGTTGATGCGGCGGAGGCCGTGCGGTCCACGGATCTCGCCTTGGTGTGCGTGGGCACGCCGTCCGCGCCGGGCGGGGGCCTGCTCACCGAGTACCTGGAGCGCGTGGCCGAGCAGATCGGGGAGGCGATCCCGGAGGCGGAGGGGCGCTACACCGTGGTGCTGCGGTCCACGATGCTGCCGGGCACCTGCGAGGAGCGCTTGGTGCCGCTGCTGGAGCGCGCGTCGGGCCTCAGGGCCGGCCGCGACTTCGGTGTGGCGGTGAACCCCGAGTTCCTGCGCGAGGGATCGTCGGTGCGCGACTTCCACGACCCGCCCAAGACCGTGATCGGCCAGGTGGACGAGGCGTCCGGCGACGCGGTGGCGGCCCTCTACGCCGGGCTCCCCGGGCCGGTGCACCGAGTGCCGGTGCGCGTTGCGGAGATGACCAAGTACGCCGACAACAGCTTCCACGCCCTCAAGGTGGCGTTCGCGAACGAGATCGGCGCGATCTCGCGGGCGCTGGGCGTCGACAGCCACCAGGTCATGGACATCTTCCGGGCCGACACGAAGCTCAACATCTCCCCCGCCTACCTGCGCCCGGGATACGCGTTCGGCGGCTCGTGCCTGCCGAAGGACGTGCGCGCGATCTTGCACGCCGCCCGCCATCGGGACGTCGACCTGCCGGTGCTGGCCAGCGTGCTGCCCTCCAACGACGGCCAGGTGGACCGGGCGTTCGACCTGGTGGAGGCCGCCGGGAACCGGCGCGTGGGCCTGTTCGGCCTGTCGTTCAAGGCGGGGACCGACGACCTGCGCGAGAGCCCGCTGGTGACGCTGGCCGAGCGCCTGCTGGGTCGCGGGTACGACCTCCTCATCCACGACGGGCACGTGGCGCTCTCGCGCCTGCAGGGCGCCAACCGCGCCTACATCGCCGAGCGGATCCCGCATCTGGAGCGGCTGATGGCCGCCACGCCCGAGGCGGTCGCCGCCCACGGCGAGACGCTGATCGTCGGCAGTTCGGCGCCGGAGGTGCGCGCGGCTGTGGGACAGGCGAACGGACGCGCGATCATCGATCTGGTGCGGCTGCCGGCCGAGGACGGCCTGGAGCGTCGCGACCGGTACGCCGGCATCGCCTGGTAGTGGCCGCGCCCCACGTCCTCATCCTGGTGGAGAACCTGTCGGTCCCCTTCGACCGGCGGGTGTGGCAGGAGAGCCGCGCGCTCACCGAGGCGGGATACCGCGTGAGCGTGATCTGCCCCGCCGGCACCAAGCGCGACACCGAGGCCCACGCCGAGATCGACGGCGTGAAGATCCACCGCTACCGGCTGCGCGCCGCCACCGGCGGCCCGCTGGGGTATCTGCGCGAGTACGGCGCCGCGATGTGGCACACCATGCGCCTGGCGCGTCGGGTGCACCGCGGCTGCCCGGTGGACGTGGTGCACGCCTGCAATCCCCCGGACCTCCTGCTGCTGGCCGCCCTGCCCATGAAGCTGCGCGGCGCGCGCATGCTCTTCGACCACCACGATCTGGTGCCCGAGCTGTTCGAATCCCGGTTCGGCGGCCGCGGCCCCCTGTACCGGGTGTCGGTGCTGCTGGAGCGGATCACGTTCGCGCTGGCCGACATGGTGATCTCCACCAACGAGAGCTACCGCGACGTGGCGATCAGCCGTGGGCGCAAGGACCCCGACGACGTGCGGGTGGTGCGCAGCGCCCCCGACCTCACCCGGTTCACGCCCACGGAGCCGAACCCGGCGCTGCGGCGCGGCAAGCGCCACCTGCTGTGTTACCTGGGTGTCATGGGCCCCCAGGACGGCGTGGACTACGCGCTGCGGGCGATCGCGCACATGCGCGACACGATGGGACGCGACGACTTCCACGCAGTGTTCATCGGCGGCGGCGACGCCCACGCCGACCTGGTGCGCATGGCCGGGGAGCTGGGGCTGGACGACATCGTGGAGTTCACCGGCCGGGTGCCCGACGCGACGGTGCAGGAGTACCTGTCCACCGCCGACGTCTGCCTGGCGCCTGACCCCAAGAACCCGCTCAACGATGTCTCGACCATGAACAAGATCGTCGAGTACATGGCGATGAGCCGGCCGCTGGTGTCGTTCGATCTGCGCGAGGCGCGCGTGTCGGCGGGCGACGCGGCGGTGTACGCGACCGCGAACGACGAGGCCGAGTTCGCGCGCCTCGCCGCGGAGCTGCTGGACGACCCGGAGCGGCGGGCGGAGATGGGACGGCTGGGCCGTGAACGGGTGGAACGGTCCCTCTCGTGGGAGACGTCCAAGGCGAACCTGCTCAGCGCATACGCCGCGATCACACGCCCGTCGTGATCCCCACACGCCGTCGGTCCGCTCGTCCAGTCATCGTGCTGGCGGGCCCGGGGCCGCAGAGCGCAGGCGGCGTCTGGTCGGTCATTTCAACCGTCCTGCGGTCGCCCCTTGCAGACACGTTCGACCTCATTCCTGTGACCACCCATCGAGATGGCGGCGCCGGTCCCAAAGCCGTCGCCGGCCTCAGAGGGGTGGCGCGCATCGCCCATCTCCTCATTCGCAGGAACCCCCCCGAGCTCATCTGGCTCCACACGGCATCAGGTTGGTCGTTCCGCCGTAAGGCCGTCATCGCGATGATGGCCCGACTCCGCGGCGTGCCATACGTCCTCCACGTTCATGGGGCGGAGATCCATCTGTGGTACCGAGCGATCAGTGCGCCCGAGCGGATGCTGGTGCGATCTGTCCTTCGAGGCGCGCGGTGCGTCGTCGCGCTCTCACCTCGGTGGGAACGTCGCCTTCGCGACATCACGCTCTGTGCCACGACCAGCGTCGTCAATCCTGTCGAGATCCCGCCCGCGCGAGAACGTTCTCCTGTTGCGGGGCGGATCGTCAGCACGGGCCGCCTGGGCGATCGGAAAGGATCTCGCGTCCTCGTCCGCGCCACGGCACTCCTCCGCGAGCAAGGCCTGGATGTCCAACTGCATCTGGCCGGCGACGGGGAGAAGGAGCAGGTCCGCGCCGAGGCTGAGCGCGTCGGCGTCGCGGATATCGTCACCTTCCACCCTTGGCTTTCTCGAGACGAGGTCGCGCAACTCCTCGATTCGAGTGCGGTCTTCGCCCTTCCCTCGCGAGAAGAGGGTGTCCCGGTGTCGCTCTTGGAGGCGATGGCCCACCAACTCCCCGTCGTCGCAACGCCCGTCGGCGGTATACCCGACATCGTCGAGGATGGCACGCACGGATTCTTGGTACCGCCCGACGACCCGGAAGCACTGGCGGACGCCTTGGCACGCGTGCTGCGCGACCCCGTGAGCTCCAGAGACATGGGATCCGCTGGGAGGCGCCACGTCCGCCGCGAAGCGTCGATCGACGTCTTTGTCACGCGCCTCAGGGGACTTCTCACGAGGTGTCTCTCCGACTGAGTCTCCTTCCAGGTGGGTGCTCGAGTCGCCCCGTCCCGGAATCCTGACCGGGTGGCGTCGCGCCACCTACACCTGCGGGGGGCGCCCGTTCCCGGCCGGCTTCATAGCGTGACCCACGTGGACTGAAGACGCGCGGGATGCGCGGGATGCGCGCAACGTTCGGGATAACGGTATGGAGGAGCAGCGATGAGCGAGCCGGGTGGACGAAGGATCTTGGTGACCGGCGGCCTCGGATTCGTGGGGTCGTTCATGAGCGAGGCGTTCGTCCGGAAGGGGGACCACGTCACGATCGTGGATTCGTGCGTGTCGAGTGTGGTGGAGGCCGAGGAACTCCAGGTGCCTCAGGGCTCGGTGGAGTTCGTCGGGAAGTCCGTGGAGGACTACATCCTCTCGGTGGGCACCCTGGAGCAGTTCGACCTGGTCGTGCACTGCGCCAGCTACGTGGGCCCCGCCAGCATCCTGCAGTACGCCGGACAGCTCGGTCCCGCCATCGTGAACACGACGTCCGCTGTGATCGAGAAGTGCATCGCGGCGGACATCCCCATGGTGAACTTCTCCTCCGCGGAGATCTACGGCAAGAGCGGGATCCTCCGTGAGGACGGCGACATCCGCGTGCCGCCGTACTACAACCCGCGCATCGAGTACGCCCTGGGCAAGCTCACCGCCGAGTCCATGTGCATCAACAGCAAGGACCGCGGCCTGCGGTCGGCCACCATCCGGCCGTTCAACGTCGCCGGTCCGCGCCAGTCACGCTACGGCGGGTTCGTGATGCCGACGTTCGTGCAGCAGGCCCTCGAGGGCCGGCCCATGACCGTCTTCGCCTCCGGTCTGCAGAAGCGGGCGTTCCTGTCGGTGACCGACCTGTGCCGGTTCGTGACCGACCACCTGGATGACGCGGCGTTCGCCGACCCGAAGGTCTACAACGTCGGCAACCCGCACAACACCACCGAGGTCTACGGCCTGGCGGAGCGCATCAAGAGCGCCACCGGCAGCGAGTCGGACATCGTGTACACGGACGCCACGAAGATCTACGGTCCGCAGTACGAGGAGGCCGAGAGCTTCGAGAAGCTCCCGGACATCAAGAACGCCGCGGCACTCGGATGGGAGCCGCAGATCACGTTGGACGAGTTGGTGGAGGAGACGATCTCCTACTACCGGTCGCACGCCGACATGCGGGGCATGAATGCTCGACTTTAGCCGGCTCGGCCGGATCCTCGTCATCGCGCCGCACGCCGATGACGAGGTGCTCGGCGCCGGCGGCCTGATGGCGCTCGCCTCCCGGGCGGGCGCCCAGGTGAACGTGGTCTTCATGGCGGTGGACGGCCTGAAGCACTGGGGCCACCACGAGGTCACCAACGTCGATGAGCGAATCGCGGAGATCGAAGCCGTGGCCGAGCGCGTCGGTTTCGAGTGGGAGATCGTCTACCGGGGCCGCGACCTGATCGAGCAGCTCGACACCGTGAGCCAGCGCGAGATGGTCAACTACTTCGAGGACGCGTACAACCGGCATCGGCCCGACGTGCTGCTGCTGCCGGACTTCCACGACTTCGACCAGGATCACCGGGCCACGTACCGGGCGGCCTTCGCGGCCGCGCGGCCGATCCCGCAGTCGCTGGACAAGTTCTTCCCGAAGAACGTCCTGACCTACGAGATCCCGAAGATCATCTGGTCGGACCAGGCGTTCCGCCCGAGCATGTACCTGGACATCAGTGAGGTGATCGACGTGAAGCTGGACGGGGTGCGCCTGTACCCCACCCAGCTGCGCGAGCCGCCGCACATCCGCTCGGTGGAGAACGTGAAGGCACTTGCGTACCTGCGCGGCAGCGAGATCGGGGTGGAGTACGCCGAGGCGTACTCGGTGCTGCGGTCTCAGATCGAGTAGCCGCAGGCTGGAGGGGTGCGGTACGGCCGGATCATCCTGGACGAGACTGATTCGGCCGTACCGGACCAGACCCGCTCCATCCCACAGTGCCGTCTCGAACCCGGGCGGCGAACGCCTCGATGCCGTCGACCACCGCCTCGAAGCGCTGGGAGCGGAACAGGTCGAACGCATGCTGGCCGCGGGGCAGTTCGGCGAACACCACGGGGTTGGCCGAGCCGGCCCGCAGATGATCCACGAAGCGCCGGGCCGTCTCGATGTGGGCCAGGGTGTCCGCCGTGCCGTGGGCGATGAAGAACGGCGGCGCGTCAACGGCGCCGTGGCCCAGCACCCCCACCTCGCTGGTCGCGTCGCCCAGCTCGTAGTAGCCGCCGTACCACCCGGAAAGGCAAACGACGGCGGTTACCGATGTGTCGGCGTCCTCGACGCCGGGCTGGTAGAGCAGGTCGTTCTGGGTGAGTGCCGCGATCGTGGCCAGATGGGCGCCGGCCGAGCTGCCGCAGAGAAACAGGGTGTCGGGATCCGCGCCGTATCGATGTCCGTGCTCGCGCAGCCAGGCGATGAGGCACTTGGCGTCGTCGAGATGCTCGGGAAATCCGGCGCCGGGCCGCAGGCGGTAGTTGGCGCTGACGGTGACCCAGCCGCGGCGGGCCAGGTGGAACAGCAGGGCACGCGCCTCCACGTTCTTGCGCCCACCGTGGTAGCCGCCGCCGTGCAGATGAACCAGCACCGGCGCGCGCTGGGGCCGTGAGCGGTGGTGGACGATGTCGAGCCGGTTGGCGCGGCCCGCGCCGGCGTAGCTGACGTCGCGCACGCGACGGACACCCGGCGGGCGGAACACGAAGGGCATGAACAGGATGCGGAGCAGGGGCGTCCGGGTGCGCAGGCCGGCGAGAAGGGCGGGATCGACGTGGTCGCGCCAGCCCGGCCCCAGCCCCTCGTCCAGAGCCCGCATGACCGCAGGCCGGGCACGAAAGCCGTGGCCGGCGATGACGGCCAACCCCAGGATGATCGCGATCGCGAGGACGAACGCCAGCCACTCCCCCACCCCGTCCGGGCCTCCGACCAAGAGCGGCACCACGGCGGTGGCACCGATGAGGGCGATGAAGACGAAGGGCAGCTCGTTGTAGGCGGCGGCCACCCGGAACCCGAGACCGACGAACCAGCGAGGCCGGCGAGGAGCGAGCAGCGTGAGCCCCACCAGTACGGCGAAGACGAGGAGGCCGGTGAGAAGTCCGTATGGCACCCCACCGACCGTAGACCCGCCGACCGTCCACCCGGGTCGCACGGGGCAGCTCCCAACCACCCCCCCGGATCACAGGTTTACGCCGACGCCACCGCGGGCAATGGAGTCCGGCGCCGAGGGAGTGAGCGAACCTCCCCCGACGATTCGACGCGAGGACGGCCCGCCCGAAAGGGCGGCCGTCGCGCGTGCCGCCCCGCGGGACGAGCCGAACCGAATGCCCCGCGACGAGCGCCCCGCCCCCGGCGGGAGGCCGGGGACAGCCCAAGGGGCTGACACACGCCCGTCGGACAGCCCCTGACCGGGCCCGACCAACATCCCCACAGCCCCAACGAGGCAATTTCTTGAGGAAGAACCCAAAAAGAACGCCCCGAAGGGGCGCGAAGTAAGCGCCCCGAAGGGGCGCGAAGTAGACGCCCCGAACAACGCCCGCGCCTCACAGTGAGGCCCGAGGCGGAGCGACAGCGACCCGCCAAGGGCCGACCCACGACCACGCCCCACACCACACCGGCCAGACCACGGTCGTCCCGGGTGGGGTGCGTGCGAAACGCAAGCAAGCCGGCGAAGGCCGGATTGCGCCGCGTTGCAGCCAGCACCCCACCCAGGGCAGACACCCAACGGCCGGGACCCCAAGAAAGCGAAGACGGCGCGATCAGCGCCGCCGCAGCGACCTACCAGAAGATCAGAACCACCGGCCGTGACCACCCGGGGCGGCCGCGAGAATGCGACCAGATCGCGTGACGTGGATGAGGGACAGTGCGAACA
>JBIQJW010000211.1:0-3667 GCA_044507145.1 Actinomycetota bacterium | reverse complement strand
TCACGAACAGTTCGGTGACCTTCGCGTTCTGGATCGTGCCGTCGGCGCGGCACCACGCGACCTGCTGACCGGCGCGGATCGTGCCCTCGGCCACCCGGCAGATCGCCAGCCGGCCCAGGAAGCTGGACGCCGCCAGGTTCGTCACCAGCGCCTGCAGGGGTGCGCCCGGGGTGACGCTGGGCGCCGGGATGTGGTCGCGCAGGGTCTGGAACAGCGGCTCGAGGTCTTCGGTCTGCTGCTCGGGGTCGAGCGACGCCGTGCCGGCGCGCCCGTTGGTGTAGACGATGGGGAACTCGATCTGCGACTCGTCGGCGTCCAGATCGAGGAAGAGCTCGTAGACCTCGTCCACAACCTCCGAGATCCGGGCGTCGGGGCGGTCGACCTTGTTGATCACCAGCACCACCGGCAGCCGGTTCTGCAGCGCCTTGCGCAGCACGAAGCGGGTCTGCGGCAGCGGGCCCTCCGAGGCGTCCACCAGCAGCAGCACGCCGTCGACCATGTGCAGGCCGCGTTCGACCTCGCCGCCGAAATCGGCGTGGCCGGGGGTGTCGATGATGTTGATCTTGATCCCGCCGTGACGCACGGCCGTGTTCTTGGCCAGGATCGTGATGCCCTTCTCACGCTCCAGGTCACCCGAGTCCATCACCCGCTCGGCCACATCCTGGTTCTCGCGGAAGGCGCCCGACTGCCACAGCATGGCGTCCACCAGGGTGGTCTTGCCGTGGTCGACGTGGGCGACGATCGCCACGTTGCGCAGGTCGTCTCGTGTGGTCATCGGGACTCGTCGTTCCGGGTCGCGGGCGTCGCGTTCATCGCGTCGAGGCGGCCGGAGAGGGCCGCGTAGAAGCGCTCGGCCCCGGGGGCGTCGTCGCGTGCGCGCATCCGCGCCCAGGCGCCGGCCCCGGAACCCAAAAGGCGCGCATCGGCCAGGTACGCCGCGATGGCGCCGCGCGGGTTGGCGCCCCGTCGCTCCAGCGTGCCGATCTCGGCCAGGTGGCCCAGCATGTCCCGGCGGATCTCGCGCCGGTGCGCGCGCGTCACGTCACGCATCTCGCCCGCGCGGTACGACCAGATGCGCACGGGGAAGCGCTGCGCCCGGGCTCCGACACCGGGCAGGCCCGTCAGGCGGACGTCGGCCGACACGAACTCGGGCCGCCCGTCGCGGTTCAGGTCGGTGAGCCGGTAGCCGGCCGCGCCCCAGTCGTGGACGGTCAGGCGCTCGCCCTCGTCGCCGTCCGATGCGCCGGCGATGACGGTGCGCTGGCAGCAGCGCACGCCGCCGGTGGTGAGGTCCACCAGGACCTCCCGCGTGCCGTCGCGGTCGAGGTCACGCACCGCCAGCGGCATACCGGGCGCGATGCCCCACCGGCGCCCGGCGAGCGACCGGATCGTCGAGCGCGCCTCACCGCGCGAGACCATGAGGGTCACCGATGCCGGCGCGGCCCGCTTCCCCTCCCACCGCAGCTCGGCGGACATGTCGCCCACCGTGGTCCACGCGCGTCCCGCCGATGCCGGGCCCGCCACGACCATGAGCACCCCCGCCGCGCAGATCCCCACCGCCGCCAACCGCACCGATCGCCTCACCGGACTCCCCCGTCGTTTTCGCAGGGGCGAGACGGTACCGATCGCACGGGCATATCGCATGTGCACGCGGCGGCGAGGCCCGGCGTGGGGCGTGCGCCCTGTGCGGCCGAGGCGCGCCGTAGGCTGTGCCGGATGCGCGCAAGCCACGTCGCCGACGAGGGAACGTATGCGGGGTTCGCCCTGCTGCGCGCATTGTGCGCCGCCGCGCCCGGCGAGCGGCCGGCGCTGAACTGGTACCAGGTGGACGACCAATCGCCGGACCGCCGTCCCGGGGGGCGCGCCCACCTGGACGACCCGGAGGGCTGGGAGGCCCTGGATCCGGCCGCCCTCGCCTGCCTGCGAGCGGCCTGCGAGACGGGCGACGGCACCCTGGACGCGGTGCGGGCCACCGGCATCCTCCCCCAGGCCACGCCCTGGTTCACCGACCCGGTCCCGGAGGACCGCGCCTCGCGCGCGGTCTGGCACCGGCGCGCGCTCAACACCACGGCGGATGCCACGCTGGTGTTCCTGGCCCCGGATGACGGCCTGGAGCTCCCGGTCTTCCCCATCGCCGCGCGCCGCGACCGCCGCACCGCGGTGCTCGACGCGGAGCTGCGCGACTATCTGGCCCGCGGTCAGGCGGTGGTGTGTCGTCAGCGCCGGCCCGCCACCACCACGTGGGGCCAGGTGATCGCCGCACTGCGGCCCCGCCTCGCGGCCCTGCCCGGCGCCCCGGCGCCGGTGGCCGTGAAGCTGGGTGAACACGGATTCCTCCTGCTGGCACCCACGCGCGACGCGCGCCGGCGCCTTTGCGCCGGCGCACGGACCATGTTGGACGCCGCCGCCCGCACGGGGTGGACCCACCTGCCCATCGCGGTGCACGAGGACGCCGGCCTCACGTTGGCGCAGGCCTCGGCGGGGGTGCACGCCTCCACGCACGAGAACGGCGGTGTGGAGGGGGCGATCGCCCGTGATCCGCATCTGGAACCCGACGACCGCGCCCTGCTGCTGGACATCTACCGCCGGCTGCGCGAACCCTCCGAGCCGGCCGGCGCCTGAGCATCCCGGCCGCCGGCGCCCCCGGGGCGCGCGCCGCGCGGATCGCGCCGTCCACGTGGCGCCGGGACGGTGCGGTCGGTACCGTCACGGGCCGGGCGCCCGTAGCTCAGCTGGATAGAGCAGCGGACTTCTAATCCGCCGGTCGCAGGTTCGAATCCTGCCGGGCGCATCCTGCGGTCGCCGTGTCGCCACCGCGGACGAGGCGACACGCCGGGATGCCACGCCCCCACCACCCGGGATGCCCGTCGATGGACGGCGCCACCCCGGGGCGTCAAGCTGTGCGGCGGTGACCCGAGCCGACGCGCAAGCCCACCGAGCCGATCAGGTCGCGGGAGGGGGCTGCGCGCCGGCCGTACGCGCGGCCGCCTCCGCCTCCATCTCGGCGGCGAACGGGTTGCGGATCCCGAGCAGCGCCAGCCACGCCGCGGCCGACAGCAGGATGCCCGGGATGATCCACGGCGCGCCCACCAGCAGGAAGCCGCCCGACCCGCCGACGAACAACAGCGTGGTGCCCCACGCCGGGAAGCGCATCGTGAGCGCGGCACCGGCCAGAGCGCATAGCCACACGGCGAGCATGCCCAGCCCGATCCCCCACCCGGTGCGCCCGCTGATGGGGCTCAGGGCGCTGTCGCTCGCAAGGATCTCCAGGGCGACCAACGTCTCGATGGTGCCCCACAGCACACCCACGCCACCGACGATGGTGGCGAGCAGACGCAGATTGCGCAGGGACATGACGGCGGATTCGCTGAATGTGTTCACGCGCGGGATCCTACGCGACCCGATGCGCGCCGGCGCGGGCCGGGGTCGATGAGCCCCGAACAGCGCATCAGGAGCCCGTGGTCGCGCTCCCAGCGCGCCGTGCCCCGCACGGTTGTACGCCCGCTTCGCGACTTCCTGCGCTGGGAGGCATCCGGCGGACTCGTGCTCCTGGCGGCCACCGCCGTGGCCCTGATCTGGGCGAACACCGACCTGTCCGGCTACGAGGAGGTGTTCAGCACCCGGTTCGACGTGAGCTTCGGCGCGTGGTCGTGGGGCATGGACCTGC
>JBIQJW010000210.1:0-3705 GCA_044507145.1 Actinomycetota bacterium | reverse complement strand
CGCGCCCCTCATCGTCCAGCTCGCCCAGCCGCTCGATGTCCTCCAGTTGGGCCACGCGGGCCGCGAGTTCGCGCACGCGCCGCCACAGCCCGTCGGCGACCGCCTCCGAGCGGTCCACCTGCGGCCTAGCCGTCGGCCGGTGGCGACGCGTCGCCCGACGGGCCGTCCGCGCCGGCGACACCCCCGGCACCCCCGCCCCCGCCCCCACGCGAGCGACGGCGACGGCGACGGCGACGGCGGGCCGGGGTGGCCTCGCCGGCGGGCGCCTGTTCGGCGGCCCGTTCCTCACGACGCGCCGGCGGATCGTCGCCGGGTGCGTGCTGCGGCTGTGCCGCCTGATCGGCGGCGGGGCTGCGCAGGCGCCGACGCCTGCGGCGGCGACTGCGCGACGAGGTGGGCGCCCCCTCTTCGCCCGACGCGGCGGAGGCCGCGGCGCCGGAGTTGGCACCCGAGCGCTTGCGGGACTCGCCGGCGGCGACCGCCTCGGGCTCCGGCAGGCGGGGGAAGCGCGCCCGCAGGGCGTTCCAGGCGCGCCGCGACGCGAGGGCGGACGGCTGCATCGCCCCCGCGGCGGCGCGGAGGGCGCGCCGGGCGTCGGCGCCCGTGAAGTCGATGGCGTCCAGTGCGCCGCGCAACTGCGCCCATCCGCCGGCCGCATCGGCGGCCCGGGCCGCCAGGCGCAGGTGCTCTGCGCGGGCCGGGACGTCGCCGGGGCCCAGCATCACCAGCAGCCGGGCGGCCTGCCCCAGGCGGAGAGGGTTGTCCCCGTCCGGCGGCACCGGATCGGGCGGTGGCTCGCCGGCGGCCCGCAGCCACAGCGCGATGAGGGCCAGCTCGCCACCGTTGGTGATGAGGTGGTGCGCCTCCCACGCCGCGATCCGCGCGGCCTCCTGGTTCCGGCCCGGGCGGGTGGAATCGGCCAGCGCACGCGCCACATCCCACGCCCAGCTCGGTGCCCACTCGGAGGTCTCCTCGAGCGCCGACCAGCGGCGCCGGCGATCGCCCGAACGGCCGAGCTGCTCCAGCGCCGCCAGGCGGTCCCAGCGACCGGCGGAGTCGGCGTGCCACCACAGGGCGCGCAGCCGCTCGCGGCTGCTCATGCGCAGGTGGTCGAGCACGCGCCGAGGCACGTCGTCGGGCAGTGCCCGCCGCACCTCGGGCTGCACCAGCAGCGCCGTGGCCCATGCGCGCCACAGCGGCTGGTCCGAGGTCTCGGTACCCGCCAGGCGCCGGGCCACCAGGCCCGAGAGCGCCCACCACGGGGCCGCGGCCAGCGGATCGATCCCGGCCGTGACGCGCTCGATCAGCTCTTCCAGCGCGATGTCGTGCGATGCGGCCTCCACCCACTCCTCCATGAGGGTGGTGGGCAGCACGGCCGGGTCGGCGTCGCGCCAGCCCGAGCCGGCCAGGCCGGCGGCGATCAGGCCGGGCGCCGCTGCCGGGTTCACCAGCTTCGCCCCGCCGGCGTCCTGTTCTGCCAGCAGCGCCGCGGCCTTCCCCAGCGCCCCGCGCTCGCCGGCCTCCGGCGGCCCCGCCACGCGCCCCAGCGGCCGGTACCAGCCCAGGCCGAACACCTCGTGGCTGGTCTGGACGCCCATCGGGTCGCCGGCCGGCAGGAACTCCACCGAGACGGCCTCCTTGCCGGGAGCCGGGCGCATCACGCGCCCCAGTCGCTGCACGAACACGCGCTCGGAGGTGGTGGGCGCCAGGTGCATCACCACCGAGGCGCGGGTCTCATCCCACCCCTCGGTGAGCAGGTCGGCGTTGCAGAGCACATCGATGCGGCCCGACCCGAAGTCGAACAGGACACGCTGCAGGTCGCGCTGGGGCGTCTGGCCCGAGACGGCCGCCGCCTTCACGCCCCGCTCGGTCAGCTCGTCGGCCAACGCGTGCGCCTGGGCGACGGTGGCCGTGTAGGCGACCCCCGCGAGGCCCAGCGGCTGGAAGTGCTCCTCCCACACCTCGGCGCAGGCGCGGTGCCAGCGCGCCCGGTCGAGGGCGCGGCCCAGGCTGGCCTGGTCGAAGTCGCCGCGGACGCGGGCCACATCCGACAGGTCCACCGCCCGCTCGACGCGCAGCGATCGCAGGGGGCACAGGATGCCGCGCTCGATGGCCGAGGCGCGGTCCAGGGTGGCCGCGACCGGCCCGAACACCTGCTCCACGTGGCCGGTGGTGGTGGCGCCGGTGGCCGTGAAGCCCACCACCACGGCGTTCTCGGCGCGATCCAGCAGTCTGCGCGTCTGCGCGCCCAGCGTGGCGTGAGCCTCGTCGCAGATGAGGAGCGTCACGGCGTCCCAGTCCATCTTGTCCTGGTGGCGCAGCGCCGCCTGATAGGTGCAGATGGCGACGCCTGGCTTACCGGCGCTGTCGGGCCCCTCCGGCAGGCTGGTGACATGCGGGAAGTGGCGCGCCAGCCCGGCGGCGGTCTGCTCGGCAAGGTTGCGCCGCGGCACGAGCACCAGCGCGCTGCCCCCGAGCGCGGCGGCCAGGGCCAGGAACATCACCGTCTTGCCGGAGCCGGTCGGTGCGTCCACCCAGGTGCGCGTGCCCCCGTGCGACAGGCGCGCCGCCAGCGCGTCGAGCGCCTCGAGCTGGTGTTCGCGCAGCACGACGTCGGGCCACGCGACCGTCGGGTTCGCGAGGGCGTCCGCGAGCAGGTCGCCGGGCGACCGGTCCACGTTCGTTTCGATGGTGGGCTGCGTTACGTCAGGCAATCTCGTGCCGGCTCTCCCGGGGCACGGGCGCACGCCAAGACAGGGTTCCGGTGCCGACCGCGTGCGTGAGCCCGCGGGTCCGCCGCGCGTACCGGCGGCGAGGGAACGTCGGAGGGCGCGCATCACAGCGCGACCGCGGCGCACACTATCAACATCGACGGACGCGGTCACGTCCGGGTTCCATGGCGGCCCTGCGCGGGGGTCCGGCCGCGGCCGACGCTAACATGGCGCCGGTCATGAGCACAGAACCGCCGTCCGCACCCACCCCTCCGTCGAACCACGGCGGTGGTGGCGGCTGGCTGCGCCCGGTCGCGGTGGTGCTCGCGTGTCTCGTGCTCGGGTTCGTCGGGGGATGGATCCTCCGCGGGGACGACGGCACGGTCACGGTCCTCGAGTCCGGCGCCCCCGCGCGCACGGCGAGCGACGGGCCCTCCACCACGCCCGCGGGGACGGGCACCACCGGCACCGCACCGTCCACCACCACCGCACCGCCGCCACCCACGCGCGCCGAGATCGTGCTGGTGGTCCTGAACGGCACGGATGTCGCCGGCCTGGCCGGCGAGACCGCCACCAGAGCGGAATCGCTGGGATACCCGGACGTCGTCGCCGGCAACGCGCCGACGTCCACAACGCCGTCCACCGTGTACCACGCCCCGGGGCAGCAAGCCGCTGCCCGGCGCGTCGCGCGCGACCTGCAGATCGACGAGATCGCGCCCATGCCCACCTCGGGGCCCATCGCCACCGCGGTGAGCGACGCGAATCCCGACACCCACGTCGCGGTGGTGCTGGGTCCGTGATGTGCGCGGATCAACCGCTCCGCACCGCCTGACGCGGGCGCCGCGCCGCTGATGAACGGACCGTCCGTCGGCGTCCGCCTGCCGCAGTACGGCGCCGACTGGCCCCACATCCTGGCGTTCGCGCGTCGCGCCGAGCGCCACGGGTTCGACTCCCTGTGGGTGAACGACCACCTGTTCTCACCGGGGCGGATGGC
>JBIQJW010000010.1:20371-25995 GCA_044507145.1 Actinomycetota bacterium | reverse complement strand
GTGCTCTCCGAACTCGACCCCGACCGGCGCGCCCTGTTGCTGGACGCCGTGCGCGACGGCGGCCAGACGATCGTGACCAGCGCCGACCCGCACGCCCCAGAGGGCATGTCCACCGCCCCGGACGCCGTGGTGCGCGTGGCCGGGGGAGCGGTGCGATGACCCGGCACCCGACGCGCCGCCGGCGCCGGCGCGATCCGGGCGCCGCCGCGGACATGCTGCGCAAGTACCGCGCGCCAGGGGGGTCGGCCCGCACACCCACGGGCGGGGCCATCGGTGCGCTGGCGCAGGTGTGGCCCGACGTGGTGGGCGAGGTGGCGGCCAACCACAGCGTGCCCGTGCGCCGCACCAGGGCCGGCGTGGTGAGCGTGGCCTGCTCGTCGGGCGCGTGGGCGCAGGAGCTCACCGCGCGCCGTGAGGAACTGGCCGAGCGCCTGCTGGCGCGGCTGCCGGACGCCGCCGTGACCGGGCTGCGCTTCGTGGTGGCCGACCACGTGATGGTGGTGGCGCCGACCGTGGCCGACACGCCGGCGCCGCCGCCGCCACCGCGTCCGGGCGCCGCCGAGCGCGCGGCCGGCGAGCGCGCTGCCGACGGCATCCACGACGACGACATCCGGCGCCTGGTGCAACGGGCGGCCGCGGTGGCCGCAACCCGGCCTCCCAGGCGATAAAACTCCTGCAAAATGCCGAAAGCGACCGGCGGCTGGCCGACCCCCGGTGCTACGATACGGGTACCCGTTCTCAGGAGGAACGTGAGCGAGCCTGTGTCTGACACCGCGTCGGTGGCCACCAACTACGACGCCGGGGACATCACCGTCCTCGAAGGCCTGGAGGCGGTCCGCCGTCGACCGGGTATGTACATCGGATCCACCGGCCCCCGGGGTCTGCACCATCTCGTGTACGAAGTGGTGGACAACAGCGTTGACGAGGCGCTGGCGGGCTATTGCGACCGGGTCGAGGTGACCCTGAACCCGGATGGGTCCTGCACCGTGTCCGACAACGGCCGCGGCATCCCCGTGTCGGCCATGGCCGACCAGGGCGGCCGCAGCGCGCTCGAGGTGGTGCTCACGGTCCTGCACGCCGGCGGCAAGTTCGGCGGCGACGGGTACAAGGTGTCCGGTGGCCTGCACGGCGTGGGCGTCAGCGTGGTGAACGCCCTGTCGGAGTCGCTCACCGCCGAGGTGCGGCGCGACGGATCCGTGTACCGCCAGACCTATGCCATCGGCGTCCCGGACGGCCCCATGCAGACGGTGGGCGCCACCGAGGAAACCGGCACCACCATCAGCTTCCTCCCGGATCCGGACATCTTCGAGGAGCCGGACTTCGACTTCGACACGCTGGCCCAGCGGTTCCGCGAGACGGCGTTCCTCACCCGCGGGCTGGTGATCCGCCTGGTCGACATGCGCGGCGAGGAGCGCGAGGTCGAGTACCACTACGAGGGCGGCATCGAGGACTTCGTGCGCCACCTCAACGAGGTGCGCGACCCGGTGCACAAGGACGTGGTGTACCTCGCGGCCGAGGGTCCCGAGGGCAGCGTGGAGATCGCGATGCAGTGGACCGGCGCCTACAGCGAGTCGGTGTACACCTTCGCGAACAACATCAACACGCACGAGGGCGGCAGCCACCTCACCGGCTTCCGCACGGCGCTCACGCGCACCATCAACGACTACGCGCGCGCCAAGAACCTGCTCAAGGACAAGGACGACAACCTCGAGGGCACCGACACCCGCGAGGGGCTCACCGCCATCATCTCGGTGAAGCTGCGCGAGCCGCAGTTCGAGGGGCAGACCAAGACCAAGCTCGGCAACTCGGAGATCACGGGCTTCGTGAACCAGGCCGTCACCGCGCGCCTGGCCGAGTACATGGAGGAGCACCCCGCCGAGGCGCGTGCCATCTGCAGTAAGGCCGTCAGCGCGTCCCAGGCCCGGCTGGCCGCCCGTAAGGCCCGCGACCTGGCGCGCCGCAAGGGCGCGATGGACTCCACCAGCCTGCCCGGAAAGCTGGCCGACTGCTCCGACCGCGATCCGGCCAACACCGAGCTCTTCCTGGTGGAGGGCGACTCGGCCGGCGGCTCGGCGATCATGGCGCGTCAGTCCAGCTTCCAGGCGATCCTTCCGCTGCGGGGCAAGATCATCAACTCGGAGAAGGCGCGGATCGACAAGGTCCTCTCCAACAACGAGATCCAGGCCATGATCACCGCGATGGGCACCAACATCGATGAGGACTTCAACATCGAGAAGGCGCGGTACCACAAGGTCGTGATCATGACCGACGCCGATGTGGACGGCGCCCATATCCGCACCCTCATCCTCACGTTCTTCTTCCGCCACATGCGCGGGCTCATCGACGCCGGGATGGTCTACATCGCCTGCCCGCCGCTCTACAAGGTGAAGCAGGGCAACCAGGAGCAGTACATCGAGAAGGAGGCGGACTTGGAGGAGTGGCTCCTGGACCGCAACCTCGGTGACCTGACGCTCGAGGACGCCAACGGCCGCACGTCCAGCCTCACCAAGGCCCGGTACCAGCGGTTCCAGCGCATCCTGAAGGAGCACGAGGCCTGGGCAGGCAACCTGCGCGGCACCCACGGCGCCGGCCTGCTCGAGTTCGTCCAGGCCAACGAACTGGTGGCCGCCCAGCCGGCCGACCTCGATGCGCTGGCCGACGCCGTGCGTGCGGCGTCCACCGACCGCGTGACCCTTACGGTGGAGGCCGTCGACCGCGAGGCCCAGACCGTGACCGCCCGCTCGGTGCAGGCACGTACCGGCGAGGCGCGCACCGTGGTGGTGCCTCTGGCGCTGTTCGGCACCAGGGAGCTCGCCGGTCTGCGCAGCGCCCGCGGCCGGTTGGTGGACCAGGTGGGCGTGCCGCCGTTCCGCATCAGCCGCGGCGCGCGTTCGCGTGCGGCGGAGACCTACGAGCTCCTGCGCTCGGGCGTGCTCGACCTCTGCCGCGAGGGTGTGCAGCTCTCGCGCTTCAAGGGCCTGGGCGAGATGAACAGCGAGCAGCTCTGGGAGACCACGATGGATCCCGAGCGCCGCATCCTGCAGCGGGTGACCATGGACGACGAGGCCGCCGTGGGCGAGCTGTTCGCGAAGCTCATGGGCGACCAGGTGGAGCCGCGGCGCGCCTTCATCGAGGACAACGCGCGCACCGTCCGCTTCCTTGACGTCTAAGAACCGGGAGTAGCGAGTGGCCATCGACCGCCACGGGCGCATCGAGCCCCGCGAGCTCGAGCGCGAACTGGGATCGTCGTACCTCGACTACGCGATGAGCGTGATCGTGGGCCGCGCGCTGCCCGATGTGCGTGACGGGCTCAAGCCCGTCCACCGCCGCGTGCTGTTCGCGATGCACGACATGGGCCTGCAGCCCGATCGTCCCTACGTGAAGAGCGCGAACATCGTGGGTCGCGTGATGGGTGAGTACCACCCGCACGGCGACGACCCCATCTACGGCACCTTGGTGCGCCTGGCCCAGGACTTCGCCGCCCGGTATCCCCTGGTGGACGGTCAGGGCAACTTCGGCTCCAGCGAGTTCGGTGCCGCCGCGATGCGGTACACCGAGGCGCGGCTGGCCAAGTTGGCCACCGAGATGCTGCGCGACATCGATGAGGACACCGTCGATGACGCCCCCACCTACGACGACCGCAAGCGCGAGCCCCTGGTGCTGCCGTCGCGCATCCCCAACCTGCTGGTCAACGGCTCATCGGGCATCGCGGTGGGATACGCCACCAACATCCCGCCGCACAACCTGGGCGAGGTGATCGACGCGGTGGTGGCCACCATCGACGAGCCGGCGATCACCGTCGAGGGGCTGATGAAGCACATCAAGGCGCCCGACTTCCCCACCGGGGGGATCATCGTGGGCCGCGCCGGTGTGCTGGACGCCTACCGCAGCGGCCGCGGCCGCGTGGTGGTGCGCGGGCGCGCCCACAACGAGCCGCTCAAGCACGGTCGCAACGCCATCGTGTTCACCGAGCTCCCGTACCAGGTGAACAAGTCCGAGCTGATCGCCAAGATGGCCGACCTGGCCCAGCAGAAGGTGATCCCCGAGATCTCCGACCTGCGTGATGAGAGCGGCCGCGACGGCGTGCGTGTGGTGGTGGAGCTCAAGCGCGACGCCGTGCCGATGGTGGTGCTGAACAAGCTCTACAAGCACACCGCGGTGCAGAGCACCTTCGGCGTGAACGCCATCGCGTTGGTGGACGGCGTGCCCCGCACGCTGGGCCTGCGCGAGATCATCGGCCACTACCTCGACCACCAGCGCGACGTCATCACCCGCCGGTCGCGTTACCGCCTGGAACGGGCCGAGGCCCGCGCGCACATCCTCGAGGGACTGCTCAAGGCACTGGGCTACCTGGATGAGGTCATCGCGCTGATCCGCGGTGCGGCCGATCCGGAGCAGGCCCGCACCGGGCTGATGAGCCGGTTCGACCTCACCGAGATCCAGGCGCGCGCCATCCTGGACCTGCGCCTGCAGCGGCTCACGCAGCTCGAGGCCGGCAAGATCCAGGCCGAGTACGACGAGCTGCAGACCCGCATCGCCGAGCTGCGCGCGATCCTGGGCGACGAGAGCCGCGTCTATGCGCTGATCCGATCCGAGCTGCTGGAGATCCGCGAGCGCTACGCCGACGAGCGGCGCACGGAGATCGTGCCCGGCGAAGGCGACATCGACCTGGAGGACCTCATCGCCGAGGAGGAGATGGTCATCTCCATCTCCAACCAGGGCTACATCAAGCGCCTGCCGGTCTCGACGTATCGCGCCCAGCGCCGCGGCGGGAAGGGCCTGCGCGGCGTGAAGCTGAAGGACGATGACTACATCGACCATCTCTTCATCGCGTCGACGCACCACTACCTGCTGTTCTTCACCAACACCGGCAAGGTGTACCGCCAGAAGGTGCACGAGCTGCCGCAGGGCTCGCGCGATTCGCGCGGCCGGCACATCGCGAACGTGCTCGCCCTGCGCGAGGGCGAAGAGGTGCGGGCGGTCTTCGCCACGCGCGACTACACCGAGGGGCGCTACCTGGTGCTCGCCACCCGCAACGGGATGGCGAAGAAGACCGAGTTCAAGGCGTATGACACGGTGCTGCGCGAGGCCGGCATCATCGCCATCTCCCTGGTGGACGGCGATGAGCTGGTGGGCGTGCAGCTGACCGACGGCGACGAGGACCTGCTGGTGGTCTCGGCGCGTGGTCAGGCGGCCCGCTTCCATGAGGACGCCGTGCGTCCCATGAGCCGCGACACCCGCGGGGTGCGCGCCATGAACCTGGGCCCCGACGACCGCGTGCTGGCGCTGTGCGTCGCCCGCGACGACGAGGACCTCTTGGTCGTGACCGGCAACGGCTACGGCAAGCGCACGCCGATGAGCGACTACCCGCGCAAGGGCCGGCCCACCAAGGGCGTGCGCACCATCAAGGTGAGCGACCGCAAGGGCGAACTCGTCACCGCGCGGCCGGTCCGCGAGTCGGACGGTCTGCTGCTGATCTCGCAGGGCGGCCAGGTGATCCGCATCGAGGTGGGCTCGGTGCGCCGCACCGGCCGTTCCACCGAGGGCGTCAAGCTGATGGTGCTGGGCGACGACGACCAGGTGTGCGGCGTGGCGTCGGTGGAGGACCCGCAGGAGGTGGACCT
>JBIQJW010000010.1:0-20271 GCA_044507145.1 Actinomycetota bacterium | reverse complement strand
ACGACGACCAGGTGTGCGGCGTGGCGTCGGTGGAGGACCCGCAGGAGGTGGACCTTCCCGGCGACGAGGACGGGGCCGCCGACACGATCCCGTCCGACGACGAGGCGGGCGTCGACGACGCCCCCGCCGGCGAGGACGCCGCCGCCGAGTGATGCCCGCGGTACCTCCGGCGCCTGGCGCCGGAGGTACGGAGGTCCTACTCGGCGGGTGCCACCGCCAGCGCCTGGGCCACGTCCAGCGTCGAGACGATGCCCACCGGCCGGCCGGAGTTGGTGGCGACCACCAGCAGGTGGTGGGCGCGCTCCTCGCGCATCTCGTGCACGGCCACCCTCAGCGGGGCGTCGGCGGGGATGCTGTGCGGCGGCGGACCGGCCACATCACCCACGGCACGGGTCGACGCGCCGCGGTCCAGGGCGCTCACCAGGTCCAGGTCGGTGAGCACACCCAGGATGTCACCGTCCTCGCGCTCCTGCCCCGGCGGGACGATCACGAGGAAGTGGATGCGTTCGCGCACCATCAGGGCGGCGGCCTCCACCAGATCGACGTCCGCGGCACAGGTTCGCAGGGGGCTGCTCATCACGTCGCTGACGCGCCAGTTCGAGATCCCCGCCTTGGATGTCTCGGCCATGGCCCGATACTGGCTGCAGCCGCGATGCGCCGCAAGTGCCCGCGCCGCAGGAGCGGCGGCGCGGGCCGGCCGGGCTCAGCCCCCGTTGCGCTTGCCGAGCATGCCCAGGCCCTCGAGCAGCTCGACCGGGAACGGCAGGATCAGCGTGGTGTTGCGCTCCGACGTGCCGATCTCGTTCATCGTCTGCAGGTAGCGCAACTGCAGGGCGCCGTGCTCGGCGCTGATCACGCGGGCCGCGGCGCTGAGCTTCTCGGAGGCCTCGAACTCACCGTCGGCGGCGATGATCTTCGCGCGGCGCTCGCGCTCGGCCTCGGCCTGGCGGGCGAGGGCGCGCTGCATGCTCTGCGGCAGCTCCACGTCCTTCACCTCGACCACCGAGACCTTCACGCCCCACGGGTGGGTCTGCTCGTCGATGATCGTCTGCAGGCGCTCGTTGATCTGGTCCCGCTCGGACAGGAGCTGGTCCAGGTCCACCTGGCCGAGCACGCTGCGCAGCGTGGTCTGGGCGATCTGAGACGTGGCCACCAGGTAGTTCTCCACCTGCACGATCGCCTTCGACGCGTCGATCACCCGGAAGTACGCGACGGCGTTGACCTTCACCGTGACGTTGTCCTTGGTGATGACCTCCTGCGGAGGCACGTTGAGCGTGATGGTGCGCAGGTCCACCTTCACGGCCTTGTCCACGAACGGGATCAGGATGAAGAGGCCGGGGCCCTTGATCCCGATGAGCCGTCCAAGGCGGAACACGACGCCGCGCTCGTACTCCCGGGCCACCTTGACGGAGGCGAACAGGAAGATGAGCCCGACGACGAGGATGACGATGATCGCGTAGGCAGCGGCCATGCGGGTCAGCTCTCCTTGACGTCCGTCGGATGAAGGGGCTCAACCTCCACGGCCAGGCCCTCGGCGTCCACTCTAACGACGCGCACCGGCTCTCCCACCGCCAGCCGGGTGCCGGAGGGGGAGCGGGCCGTCCACAGTTCGCCGTTCACCATCACCCGGCCCTCGCCCGGGCCCACCGCGCGGCGCACCTCGCCCTCGTGGCCCACCAGGACCGCGTCGCCGGTGACCGGCACGTTGCGGTGGGCCCGCACCACCCGGCGAGCCGCGAACGCGCTGCCGGCACCGATGACGATGCCCAGTGGCAGCACGACCCACAGCGAGGTCTCCAGCGACCCTTCCGAGGACGAGAACAGGAAGGCGCCGCCCAGGCACAGGGCGATCACGCCGGCGCCGGCCAGGATGCCGAACCCCGGCACGTGCGTCTCGGCGAACAACAGCCCGACCCCCACCACGATGAGCGCCAGCCCCACCCAGTTGAACGGCAGCGCGCTCATCCCCGCCAGCCCGAGGAGGAAGGCGATGAGGCCGAAGGCGCCGGGGATGATCCCGCCGGGGGAGACCACCTCGATGCCGATGCCGATCAGGCCCAAGAGCAGCAGCAGGAACACCAGGTTGGGGTTGGTGAGGACCTGCAGCACCTCGAGGTACCACGGCAGCGAATCCGAGTGGACCGGTACCCCGGCGGTGGTGATGGTGCCGCCGTTGCCGTCGGGGCGGCCGTCCAGCCATGCGATCGCGTCGCCCAGCGTGGGCGCGATGGCGTCGGCCACGTCGGCGTCCACGGCCTGCCGGGCCGTGAGGTTCGAGGCCTCGGTCACCATCAGCCGGTAGGCGTCGGCGTTGTGGCCGTTGACGTCGGCCAGCGCGGCGATCGACGCCGCGGCGTCGTTCACCACCTTGGCGTCCAGGTCACCGCCGCCGCCGCTCACGGGGGTGGCGGAGCCGATGTTGGTGGCCGGCGCCATCAGCACATACCGCGACGAGGCCGCGATGAACGCTCCCGCCGATGCGGCCCGCGCCCCGTCGGGTCCCACCCAGACGGCCACGGGCACCGTGGACGATGAGATGGCGCGCGTGATGTCGCCGGTGGCGGAGGCCAGGCCCCCGGGGGTGTCGAGCTGGATCACCACCACCTGCGCGCCCGCGGCCTCGGCGGCGTCGATGCGCCCGATGAGCCAGTCTGCGGTGACCACGTCGATGTCGTCGGCCAGCTCGATCACATGCACCGAGCCGCCGTCGTCCGACGACTGGGCGAGGGCGACGCCGCCGCCGACGGCCGCGAACACCAGCAGCAGGAGGGCGATGAGCAGGCGATCGGGGCGCATGGCCGGGCCACGATAGCCGACCGCCCCGCTCCGGCCTGCGGCCCGCGACGCCCCCGTCGGCCGATGGGCTACTGTTCCTGAGTCGTGCCCCCGCTTCCCGATCCACTCCCGGCGCCCACGGACCTGCTGCTGCACCGGCCCCCGTTCCTGTTCGTGGACGAGGTGCTCGAGCTGGACCCCGGCGTGTCCGCGCGTGCGCGCTGGTACGTCGACCCGCAGGCGGCGTTCTTCGCCGGCCACTTCCCGGGCAACCCGATCCTGCCGGGGGTCATCATCGTGGAGGCGCTCGCCCAGACCGGGGCCCTGGCCGCGCTGGCCGAACCCGACACGGGCGGCAAGCTGGCCCTGTTCGCCGGGATCGAGAACACCCGGTTCAAGCGCATCGTGCGTCCCGGTGACGAGCTGATCCTGGAAACCCGCCTCACGCGGCGCCGCGGCCCGCTGGGCGCCGGCGAGGGCCGGGCGACGGTGGACGGCGAGCTCGCCTGCCAGACGGGGCTGAAGTTCGCGTTGGTCGACGCCGAGGGCGGAGCATGATCGCGGTCCGCCCGGGCGCGCCGCGCCGGGCGCGCCTGGCGGCCCTCGGCTCGTACGTCCCGGAGCGCGTCGTCACCAACGCCGACCTCGAGGCGATGGTCGACACCAGCGACGAGTGGATCGTGAGCCGCACCGGCATCCGCGAGCGCCGCTGGGCGCCGCCCGAGCACGCCTCATCGGACCTGGGCCTCATCGCGGCCCGCAACGCCCTGGACACCGCCGGCGTCGACGCCGCCGACCTCGATCTGCTGATCGTGCCGTCGGCGACCCCGGATCATCTGTTCCCGTCCACGGCCGCCATCATCGCCCACGCCCTGGGCGCGCATCGGGCCGCCGCCTACGACCTGCTGGCCGCCTGCTCGGGCTTCGTCTACGGCCTGGCGCAGGCGACCGGGATGATCGAGGCCGGCCTGGCCTCGCGCGTGCTGGTGGTCGGCGCCGAGGTGCTCAGCCACGTGGTGGATCCGGAGGACCGCACCACCTGCATCCTGTTCGGCGACGGCGCCGGCGCGGGGTTGGTGGTCGCCGACGACCCGGACGCGGTGACCGGGTTCCTGGGCTTCGACCTGGGGGCGGACGGCGGCGGCGCCGACGACCTGAAGTTACCGGCCGGCGGCGGACGCATGCCGGTGGGCGCGGCCCGCGAGCGGTCCGACGGCTTCCTGCAGATGAACGGGTCCGAGGTGTTCCGCTTCGCCACCCGCACCATGGTCGAGTCGGTGCAGCGCCTGATGCCCGCGGTGGGTGTGACCATGGACGAGATCGACCTCGTGGTGGCGCACCAGGCCAACAGCCGCATCATCGACCACGCCGCCGGGCGCCTCGGCATCCCGGAGGAGAAGTTGTTCAACAACCTCGAGCACTACGGCAACACATCGTCGGCCTCCATCCCGGTGGCGCTGACCGAGGCGCGCGACGCCGGCCGGCTGCGTCCGGGCGACCTGGTCCTCCTGGTGGGGTTCGGTGCGGGGCTCACATGGGCGTCGACGGTGGTCCGCTACGAGCCCGTGGGGGAGGACTGATGCAGATGCCCGCCAGCGTGCACCCGCGTGCACACATCGCCGTCGCGGACGGGGTGTCGCGATGATCGCCGCGCTCTTCCCCGGGCAGGGTGCCCAGGTGGTGGGCATGGGCGCCGAGCTCGCATCGGCCTTCGACGTCGCCCGCCGCACCTTCGAGGAGGCCGACGAGACGCTGGGCTACGCCCTGTCTGAGATCTGCTTCACCGGCCCCATCGAACGACTCACCGAGACCGACGTGTGCCAGCCGGCGCTGGTGGCCACCTCGGTCGCCGCCTACCGGGCCGCCGTGGAGGCGACCGGCTTCGCCCCCGACCTGGTGATGGGCCACTCCCTGGGCGAGTACGCCGCCCTGGTGGCCGCCGGGTCGCTGGACTTCGCGGCCGCGGTCCGCCTGGTGGCCGAGCGGGGGGCCGCGATGCGCGCCGCGGCCGCGGCCGCCCCCGGCACGATGCTGGCCATCCTGGGCCTGGACGACGACGCGGTGGAGGCGCTGGTCGCCGAGGTGGACGACACCTGGCCGGCCAACCAGAACTGCCCGGGACAGGTGGTGGTGTCCGGGACGATCCCCGGGATCGACGCGCTGGAACAGTTGGCCACCGGGCGCGGCGTGCGCACGGCTCGCCTGCAGGTGGATGGCGCGTTCCACTCGCCCCTGGTGGCGCCGGCGGCCGAACGCCTGCGCCCGGCTCTGGAGGCGTGGGACCCGGCGCCGCCGGCGGTCCCGTTCCTCTCCACGACCACGTGCGCGGTGGAGCCGCCCGAGCGGATGCGCGCGGTGCTGCTGGATCAGCTCACCGCGCCGGTGCGCTTCGGCCCCGCGATGGAGGTGGCGCTGGGCATGGGCGTCGACCGCGTGGTGGAGTTCGGTCCGGGCCGCGTGCTGTCCGGGCTGGTGCGGCGCGTGCGCCGCGACGTCGCGGCGTCCCAGGTGGGCGTTCCCGCGGACCTCGAGACCCTGGTGGTGAGCTGATGGCTGTCGCACTCGTGACCGGCGCCAGCCGGGGGATCGGTGCCGCGTGCGCCCGCGCACTCGCGGCGACCGGGCACGACGTCGCCGTGGGGTACGCGGCCGACGCCGAGGGCGCCGCGCAGACGGCGGCCGCGGTGGAGGCCCTCGGCCGGCGCGCGTCGGTGCACCAGGCCGATGTGGCCGACGAGGCGCAGGCCGCCGGGCTGGTCGAGGCCGCCGAGGAGGCGCTGGGTGCGCTGGACGTCGTGGTGCTGAACGCCGGGATCACCCGCGACGGCCTGGCCGTGCGGATGAGCGCAGATGACTGGGGCGCCGTGATCGACACGAACCTCTCGGGTGCCTTCTACACGGCCCGTCCGGCGCTGCGCGGCATGCTGCGCCGCCGCTCGGGGAGCATCGTGGCGGTGAGCTCCATCGTGGGGCTCATCGGCAACGCCGGCCAGGCGAACTACGCCGCCGCGAAGGCCGGGATGATCGGCATGGTGCGCGCGCTGGCCCGCGAGGCCGGTGGGCGCGGGGTCCGCGTGAACGCGGTGGCACCCGGGTACATCACCACGGACATGACCGCATCGCTCGCCGACGAACACCGTGCGGGACTGCTGGCCAGCACCCCCCTGGGCCGCCTGGGTTCGCCGGAGGACGTGGCGGCGGCCGTGGCGTTCCTGTGCTCCGAGGACGCCGCCTTCATCACCGGCGCGGTGTTGCCGGTGGACGGCGGATTGGCGATGTCATGACCGAGCGCGACCCCGCCCGGAGGGTGGTGGTGACCGGTCTCGGCCTGGTCACCTCGCTGGGCATCGGCTGGCAGGCCAACTGGCGGGCGGCGCTGGCCGGAGAGAGCGGTGCCGCCACGATCGAGGGCTGGTCCGAGCCCCTCGACACCAACGCCACCATCGCGTGCCAGGTGCGCGACTTCGTCGCCTCCGACTTCGTCGACCGCAAGGAAGCGCGCCGCATGGACCGCTTCTGCCATCTGGCGATCGCCGCCGGGCGACTCGCCGTGGAGGACGCCGGGCTGAAGCTCGACCCGGCCACCTCGAGCCGCATGGGCGCCATCGTGGGCAGCGGCATCGGCGGCCTGCAGACGTTCAACGACCAGACGCTCATCTGCGCCGAGCGCGGACCGGACCGCCTGTCGCCGTTCTTCATCCCCATGGTCATCGCCAACATGGCCGCCGCACACGTGTCGATGGCGCTGGGGCTGCGCGGTCCCGTCTCGTGCACCACCACCGCGTGCGCCTCCGGAAACCACGCGCTGGGAGATGCCACCGACGCCATCCGCCTGGGCCGCGCCGACGTGATGCTGGCCGGCGGCGCCGAGAGCAGCATCACGCGCGCCGGCATCGGCGCATTCAACGCAATGCGCGCGCTGTCCACCCGCAACGACGACCCCGCGGGTGCCAGCCGGCCGTTCGACGCCGGCCGCGACGGCTTCGTGATGGGCGAGGCCGGCGCCATCCTGGTGCTGGAGAGCCTCGAGCACGCGGTGCGCCGCGGGGCGCAGGTGTACTGCGAGGTGCTGGGGTACGGCCTCACCGGCGACGCGCATCACCTCACCGAGCCCGACCCCACCGGTGTGGCGCCGGCCGGGGCCATCGAGATGGCCCTCGCCGACGCGGGCGTGGCGCCGGAACAGGTCCAGTACGTGAATGCGCACGCCACCTCCACGCCGGTGGGCGACCCGAACGAGGTGCGCGTCCTGCGTCGCGCCCTGGGCGACGCCCACGCCGCGCGCACGCTGGTGTCGTCCACGAAGTCCATGCACGGCCACTGCCTCGGCGCGGCCGGCGGCGTGGAGGGCGCCCTCACCGCCCTGACGATCCGCGAGGGCATGGTGCCCCCCACCATCAACCTGGAGCACCTGGACCCGGCGTGCATGGGCGTGGACCACGTGGCCAACACCGCCCGCGAGGCGCGCGTGGACGTGGCGCTGTCCACGGCCTTCGGTTTCGGCGGTCACAACGCGACCCTGGTGCTGGGCCGCCCGGACGCAGAGGCGTGAGCACGGCGTCCCCCCGCGACCCGCGGGCGTTGATGCACCGGATCTCCACCCGCGTGTACGGCCCGCGCGCCGGTTGCGTCGGGTATTCGTGGATCGGCGATGAGCGCATCGCCATCGGCGGCGTGCCGGTGGGTGCGGCCGTCTGGCGCCTGCGCGAAGAGGGCATCACCCACGTGGTGAACTGCCGCGCCGGCCTGCAGCACCGCATCTCGCAGGACCTGTGGGCCGAGCGGCGCGCGCTGGGCGCCGACCGCGTGATGCAGGCCCCGATGTGGGATCACGGCCGCGACCAGCGTGTGGAGGCGTGGGCGCCGGCGATCGAGTGGGCGGCGCGCGTCCTGGACGAGGATTCCGAGGCGGGTGTGCTGGTGCACTGCCAGCAGGGGCGCCGTCGCTCGGCGATGGTCGCCTACGGTGTCCTGCGCCTGCGCGGGCACGACGCCTCCGAGGCGGCGCGCCTGGTGCTGGAACACCGCCCGCAGGCCCACCTGGTGCCCGCCTACACCGCCGGCGTGGAGCGCTGGCTCGCCGACCGCGCACAGGCGCTGCAATAATCGACCAGATGCCGAAACGACCCCACATCTCCATCTCGGTGGATCGCCTCAAGCGGCGCCCCACCGGGTCCACTTCGCGCAAGCTCCCGGCCGACGACCGGGCCTGCCCCAAGTGCAAGAGCAACTACCGCGCCGAGGAGCTGCGCCGGAATCTCGGCGTGTGCGTCACCTGTGGCCACCACTTCGTGGTCGGTGCGCGCGAGCGCATCGACCAGCTTGCCGGGGAGGGCCCCTGGCAGGAGCTGTGGTCGGAGATGCGCGCCAGCGACCCGCTGCAGTTCGTCGACCTCGAGCCGTACCCGGACCGCATCCAGAAGGCCGAGGGCAAGGGCAACAGCGAAGCCCTGGTGGTGGGCGAGCTGGCCATCCGCGGCCGGCGCTGCCTGGTGGCGGCGATGGACTTCCAGTTCCTGGGCGGCAGCATGGGCGCCGTGGTGGGCGAGAAGCTGGCCCGCGCGGCCGACCGCTGCGCCGAGGCCGGTCTGCCGCTGGTCATCGTCACGGCATCCGGTGGCGCCCGCATGCAGGAGGGCGTGATCGCCCTGATGCAGATGGCGAAGACCGTGGTGGCCTTCGAGGTGATGCGCGACGCCGAGCTGCCCACCATCGTGGTGCTGGCGCACCCCACCACCGGCGGCGTGTGGGCGTCGTTCGCCTCGCTGGGGGACATCACCTACGCCGAGCCGGGCGCGCTCATCTCGTTCGCCGGCCCGCGCGTGATCGAGCAGACCACCCGCGAGACCCTTGCGCCGGACTTCGGCCGGGCCGAGACCCAGCTGGCCAACGGCCAGGTGGACGATGTGGTGGATCGCCGCGAGCTGGCCGACCGCATCGGCCGGGTGCTGGGGATCCTCGAACGGCCCCGCACCTCCGAGCCGGCGCCCGCCGTCACATGGGCGCAGGGGCAGGCCGGACGCGCCGCGAGTGTCGCGCGCGGCATCCCCGAGCGCGCCCGGCGGGCCGTGTCGCGCGTCACCCGCGCCCCGGAGGAGGAGCGATGAGCGTTTCGGCACGCCGCGGCGGGCGGTTCGTCCGCCGCATCGCCACCCGCCTTCACGGCGGTTCCGACGACGGCGGGGCGATCTGGGAGACCATCCAGCTCGCGCGCCACCAGGACCGGCCGTACACGCTGGACTACATCCCCCGGCTCTTCACCGACTTCGAGGAGCTGCGCGGCGACCGGTACTTCCGCGACGACCCGTCGATCGTCGCCGGGATCGCCCGCGGGCCGGACGGTCCGGTGGTGGTGGTGGGCCAGCAGAAGGGCCGTGACACGGCCGAGCGCACGCACCGCAACTTCGGCATGCCCAGCCCCGAGGGGTACCGCAAGGCCATGCGCGCGTTCGACCTGGCAGAGAAGCTCGACCTGCCGGTGGTCACCCTCATCGACACGCCGGGCGCCTTCCCCGGGGCCGACGCCGAGAACCGCGGCCAGGGCGGCGCGATCGCCCGGAGCATGCAGACGATGCTGCGCCTGCGTGTGCCGGTGGTGGCCGTCGTGATCGGCGAGGGTTCATCGGGCGGCGCGCTTGCGCTGGGTGTGGCCGACCGCGTGCTGATGCTCGAGAACGCCACCTACGCGGTGATCTCGCCCGAGGGCGCGGCCTCGATCCTGTGGCGCGACGCGGCACGGGCCCGGGATGCGGCACATGCGTTCCAGCCGACGGCGGCGAACTGTTACCGCTGGGGTATCGCGGACGTTGTGGTGCCCGAGCCCGACGGCGGCGCGCACGTCGACCACGACGCCGCCGCGCGCCTGCTGGGCAGCTACCTGCAGCGGATCTTCCGCGACCTGCGCGGGCTTCCGCCGTCCGAGCGCCGCCGTCAGCGCCGCGAGCGGTACCGGCGCATCGGCGCCTACCGCGAGGTGGCCAGCGGGGCCACCACCCAGATGGCGTCCGGTCAGGGCGGGGGCGTCCACCACAACGGCTCGGGGGCCGGCGCCGGCTGAGCCCGGCCGGCCCCGGCTCACACGGCCGGGGTGGCCTCCAGATTCACGGCGCGGGCGACGCGCAGCCCCTCCTGGAACAGCTCGCGGTTGGTGCGCACCGGGACCGCGTCGAGGCCGGCGGCGTCGGCGAGCTCCCGGTACCAGCCGGCCATCTCGGGGCTGGGGCGCCGGTCGGCATCCACGCGCACCATGTCGACCGCCAGCGCCATGAAACCGCGCACCCGGGCCTCCACCGCCGGTTGTCTCGCCACGGGCCGCACCTCCCTGCACTCGCTCCCTCGGCGCGGCGCATACCGCCGCGTTCTGGGATGGTCGGCCCGCCCGGCGCGGACTTGAGCCGCCGGGTCAGGCCGGAGGCGTCACCACGTGCAGCCGCGGCCCCGGGGTGATGAGGATGTCGGTGTGGGCCGCCAGCATCTCGCCGTCGGCCTGAACGGGCACCGGCTCCGGGGCGGTCAGGCGCAGACCGTGCGTCACCCGGCCGGTGAGCAGCGCGGGATCGTCCGACGGGATCCCGCGTCCGCGGGCGGCGGCCATCGCCACGCGGGTCACCTCGCGGGCCTGCACCGTGCGCAGGGCCGTCCAGTGCACATCGGGTCGGGCGAAGTCGGCGCCGGGCACCAGGTCGAGCGGGCGCCCACGCAGATACGTGTACGGGGAGCCGCACGCGGCCAGCACCGTGGCCACTTCCACCGGCTCCTGGCCGTCGGCCGTGGCCGTGAGGCGGACGCCGTTGCGCGCACGGGCGGTCGCCACAGCGGCGCCCAGGGCGAAGCCCGCCTGGCGGAGCAGGCGCTTCGTGCGCGGGCGCCGCTCGATCCAGTGCACGGTGGCGGCGTCGATGCCCACGCCGCAATTCATCGCGAAGACCCTGCTGGTGCCGTCGGCGGTGATCCGGCCCAGGTGCAGAACCGAACGCGGGGAGGCGAGCGCCGGGCCTGCCAGGTCGAGCGCCTCGGTGAGACGCCCCGGCCAACCGATCGCGCGGGCGAACACGTTGGCGTTGCCGCCGGGCAACGGCAGGAGCGCCGCATCGGTGTCGGCGATCGCCCCGGCCACATCCGACACCGTGCCGTCCCCGCCCATGCTCGCCACCACGGTCGCGCCCTCGGCCACGGCCTGGCGCGCCAGCCGCCCGGCATCGCCGCCGGCCTCGGTGAGGAGGGTCCACCGCAGCCCCAGGGGGGTCAGTTCGCGCACCGCCCGCTCGCGCGCGCCCGGGCCGGCTGTGGTGGCCCGCGGGTTGATGATCAGCGCGATGCGCTCGTCCCCGTCCGCCCCCGGGGTGGGTGCGCTCACAACTCCATCCGGGACATGTGGGCCGCGATGAGCATGTTCACGGTCTCCGGGGCGTCCACCATCGGCATGTGGCGCGCCTCCTCCACCACCACCATCTGCGCCACCGGCAGCTCGCGGGTGAGTTCCTCCGCCAGCCACGGCGGCGTCAGCGGATCGTCGGCCCCGGCGATCACCAGGGTGGGCGTCGCCACCTCCCCCAGCCGGCCGCGCAGGTCCACGGAGCGGCACGCGGCGTAGTCGGCCTCCAGGAGTTGGGGGCCACCGGCGGCCAGCCCCTCGGCCACCTCCACGGCCACGCCGTCGGGGCGGGCGAAGAACCCCTCCAGGAGCCGTGTGCACTCGGATTCGAAGCTGGCCCGCAGCCCGTCCATGATGCGGTCGGGGACCGGCAGGCGCGCCCCACCGGCCACCACCACCAGCGCGTCCACCAGATCGGGCCGGACCCTGGCGACCTCCAACGCCACCGCGCCGCCCAGCGAATGGCCCACCAGCGCCACCGGCCCCGACACGTCGTCCAGCGCGGCGGCGACCACCGCGGCGATGGCGGCGGCGTCGCGCAGGGCCACACCGTCCGGGTGGCCGGGCAGGTCCAGCACCAGGGCGCCGTCGAAGCACGTGGTCTGGTGGCGCCACGCCCGGTGGTCACCGCCCGATCCGTGGATGAAGATCGGCCTCGGCGCTGGCGCCTGCGCGTCCGGGGTGCCCATCGGCATCATGGTAGCCTCCGGTGCGGTGGAAAGACTGTCAATCGCGTGCGATTTCGACGGCACGATCACACTGAACGACACGCTCCACCTGATCGTCGAGGCCTTCGGTGCACCGGGGGTGTGGGCCGCCATCGAGCCGCGCCTGCTCTCCGGACGGATCTCGCTCGAACAGGCCATGCAGGAGCAGTTCGCCCAGGTGCGCGCCACGCCCGAGCAGGTGCACGCCCTCGTCATCGCGCAGGCCGGCCTGCGGCCCGGCTTCCGGGAGTTCGTCGCGTGGACGCGAGAGCGCGGCCATCGCCTGGTGGTGCTCTCGTCGGGCTTTCGCGGCATCATCGACCGGCTGCTCGACCACTGGGGGTTCACCGACCTCGAGGTCACCAGCCACGAGGCCCGGTTCTCTGCCACCGGCTGCGAGCTGGTGTGGTCCGACCGCGGCGAGCCGTGCCCGGAGTGCGGACGCCACTGCAAGCGCCACGACATGCGCCGGACCGGGCTGAGCCATCCGGTGGTGTACATCGGCGACGGCGTCTCCGACCGCTGCGCCGCCCAGACCGCCGATCTGATCTTCGCCCGCACCGATCTGGCGCGGCATCTCACCGAGGAGGGCGTCGCCCACGTGCCGTTCGAGGACTTCGACCAGGTGCGCCGGCGCCTGGAGCAGCCGATCCGGTTGGCCGCCTGATGGCCGCGTGGCGCGACGTCCCGCCCGCCGCCGAGTGGGGTGCGATGGAGGAGCGGGTGCTCCAGATGTGGCGCGAGCGCGACATCTTCGCCCGCAGCACCGAACAGCGCTCGGGCGCCGAGCCCTTCGTGTTCTACGAGGGGCCGCCCACCGCGAACGGCCGTCCCGGTTCGCACCACGTGCTGGCGCGGGTCTTCAAGGACATCTACCCGCGCTTCCAGACCATGCGCGGGCGGTTCGTCGACCGGCGCGGCGGCTGGGACTGCCACGGCCTGCCGGTGGAGCTGGAGGTGGAGAAGCGCCTGGGGATCTCCGGCAAGCCCGAGATCGAGGCGTACGGCATCGAGCGCTTCAACGCGCTGTGCCGCGAATCGGTCCTCACCTACCTGGATGAGTGGGAGCGCCTCACCGAGCGCATCGGGTTCTGGGTGGACTCCGAGCGGGCCTACCGCACGATGGACACCGACTACATCGAGAGCGTGTGGTGGAGCCTGGCGCAGCTCTTCGACCGCGGCCTGGTGTACCGCAGCGACAAGGTGGTGCCGTACTGCCCGCGCTGCGGCACCGCGCTGTCCAGCCATGAGGTGGCCCAGGGATACCGCGACATCGAGGACCCGTCGGTGTTCGTGCGCTTCCCGCTCACCGACGCGCCGGGCCAGTCGCTGCTGGTGTGGACGACCACCCCGTGGACGCTGCCCGCGAACGTCGCGGTGGCCGTCAACCCCGACGTGGACTACGCCTTGGTGGAGCGCGACGGCGAGACGCTGATCGTCGCGGTGCCTCTGGTGGAGCGCGTGTTCGGTGAGGGGGCCGCACCGTCGCACGTCATCCGCGCCACCGACCTGGTGGGTCGCTCCTACGCCCCTCCGTTCGACCTCATCGACGCCGAGCACCGGGTGGTGGGCGCCGACTTCGTCACCACCGAGGACGGCACCGGCCTGGTGCACATCGCGCCGGCGTTCGGCGAGGACGACATGGCGGTGGCGCGCGAGCACGGCCTGGACATGCCGAACCCCATCGGACCCGACGGGCGCTACACGGCGCTGGCCGGGCCCTGGGAGGGGCGCGCCGCAAAGGAGGTCGACCGCGACCTCATCGCCGACCTGGAGTCGCGCGGGCGCATGTTCCGGGAGGAGGCGCATGTGCACTCCTACCCGCACTGCTGGCGCTGCAGCACCGCGCTGATCTACTACGCCAAGCCGTCGTGGTACATCCGCACCACCGACGTGCGCGACCACATGATCGCCCACAACCAGAGCGTGGGCTGGCACCCCGAGCGCGTCCGCGATGGGCGCTTCGGGCGCTGGCTCGAGGGCAACGTGGACTGGGCGATCTCACGCGACCGCTACTGGGGCACACCGCTGCCGTTCTGGCGCTGTGGCGACTGCGACACGGTGCGCGCCATCGGGTCGTACGAGGAGCTGCGCGCGGCGGCCACCCGGCCGCTGCCCGAGGAGTTCGACCCGCACCGCCCGTACGTGGACGACGTGGTGATCACCTGCACCTGCGGCGGCGAGGCCCGCCGCGAGCCCGAGGTGGTCGACGTCTGGTACGACAGTGGCGCGATGCCGTTCGCCCAGGTGCACCACCCGTTCGACACCGGCGGCGACCTCACCGGCCGCGCCCCGGCCGACTTCATCTGCGAGGGGATGGACCAGACCCGCGGGTGGTTCTACTCCCTCCTGGCCGAGAGCACCCTGCTGTTCGACCGGCCCGCGTACCGCAACGTCGTCTGCCTCGGCCTGATTCTGGACGCCGAGGGTCAGAAGATGAGCAAGAGCCGCGGCAACGTCATCGCGCCGTGGGATGTGCTGGACCGCCAGGGCGCCGACGCGTTCCGTTGGTACCTGCTCACCGCACAGAGCCCCTGGGAGTCGTTCCGGTTCTCGCTGGACGCGGTGGACGAGGCGATGCGCCGCTTCCTGCTGACGCTGTGGAACAGCTACTCGTTCCTGGTGACGTACGCGTCGCTGCCCGACGGCTGGCGTCCCGCCGACGGCGGTCCGCCGGTGGCCGAGCGGCCGCCCATCGACCGCTGGATCCTGTCGCGCCTGGACGGCACCGTGGCCGAGGTGACCGAACGACTCGAGGCGTTCGACGCCACCGGCGCCGGGCGCGCGCTGGAGTCGCTGCTGGACGATCTGTCCAACTGGTACGTGCGCTCGTCGCGCCGGCGCTTCTGGGGGGCGGACCGCACCGCCGGCGAGCCGGCGGCCTTCGCCACCCTGCACGAGTGTCTGTCGACCATCGCGCTGCTGGTCGCGCCGTTCTGCCCGTTCGTGGCGGAGGAGATCCACGGCGGGCTGGTTGCCCACCACGACCCCTCGGCGCCCGAGAGCGTCCACCTGGCCGACTGGCCCGTCCCGGGGGACCGGCGCGACCCGGATCTGGAGGCCGCCATGGCCGTGGCGCGCGAGGCCGTCGCGGTGGGTCGCGGCGCGCGGGCGGAAGCCAAGATCAAGGTGCGCCAGCCGCTGGCGGAGGCCGTGGTGGCCTGCCCGGCGGCGACCGCCGCGGCGATGGCCGACCTGGTGCAACTGGTGGCCGACGAGCTCAACGTGCGCGAGGTGCGCTTCGTCACCGATCCGGGCGAGCTGGTGGATGTGGTGGTGAAGCCCAACTACCGCACGCTCGGGCCGCGGTTCGGCAAGCGCATGCCGGCCATGGCGCAGGCCGTGGCACAGCTCGACGCGCCGGCGGCCGCCCGCGCCCTCGACGCCGGCGAGCCGGTGAGCGTGACGCTGGACGGTGAGACCCATGAGCTCTCCGCCGATGACCTCTTGCGTGAGGCCCGTCCGGCCGCCGGCTACGCGGTGGGTCAGGAGGCGGCGCTGGCGGTGGCCCTGGCCACCGAGATCAGTCCCGAGCTGGCGCGCGAGGCCCTGGCACGGGAGATCGTGCACGCCGTGCAGGGCGCCCGGCGCGCGGCCGGGCTGCGGGTGGAGGAGCGCATCGCGCTGCACCTGGACGGTTCGGGCCTGATCCGCGAGGCCATCGACGAGCACCGCGCCCAGATCGCGGCGGAGACGCTCGCAACCCGTCTCACGGTGGGTCACGGGGCACCGTTCGCGGGCCTGCACCGCGACGAGCTGCTCGTGGACGGGGAGCCGCTGGCGCTGCGGCTGGAGCGCGTCGAGGGCGAGCTGTAACCGGCCAGGACGGTGTTGACGCCGTGAGTGGTTGACAGGTGAGGGCCCCGGCATCGTCCATGTCGATCAGGGCCTGGGCCACCAGCCGCATCCGGCGCGCACCACATCCAGGTCGCCGCCGGCGCGCAGTGCATCCAGCAGCTCAGACAGGCATTCTTACCCAGGGCCATCGGGTTTTCCTTGACGCGACTTGGTAGGTCACGCCGAGGATCTCCCGGTGGCCCTCCTACTGGCCAGCGGCCACCCCGAAATCCCACCACTCATGGGGACACGAACGTTGAGGGCGACACCCATGCGGCCGAGGTTCCCACGGCGCGGGGATATCCATGAGGGTGGGCCGTGTGTCCTGTCCCTCGGTGTATGTCTCATCGGGCCGCGTTGTCCGGATAGGCTCAGGTTGATGCGTCTTCACCCAGCTGGTGCGCTTGCTGTTCGCCGGTTCGTCATCGCGGTGATCGCGGTGGTGATCACCATGGGTGCTCATCTGGCCGGCGCCGGTCACGGGGTCTCTGCCGTGAACCTGCCGGTAGCCGGCATCGCGGTCGGAACCGTCGGTTTGGCGGCGTTGCTGGTCGGCCGACGCTCGGGGCCGTTTCGCCCACGCAGCCCGATCGCGACCTTCGCGATCCTGGCCGCCGTCCAGGCCGCGGCGCATCTGGTGATGTGGGCGACTCCGTGGGTTGTGGGTTTGGAGGTGCATCACCACGGGGCGCTGGTCACCCCGGCGATGGCGCTCACCCACACCGCGGCGACGCTGCTGCTGCTGCCCGTGGTTGTGGGGATGGAGCGGATCCTTGCGGCGCTGGTCGATGCGGTGCGCCACCTGCGGCGGCTGTTTGTGCGCCCTGCGTGTGGGGTGGCGTGGGCGCAGCGGCTGGCGGTTGTGGTCCTTCGTCCCGCCCCCGCCCCGCGGGTCTGGTGCGCTCCGGCTCGTGGTCCTCCTGTGGGGTTCTGCCCGAGATAGCGCGCCCGCGTCGTCGACGCGGGTCGACGACGGAGGACTTCATATGAACCGGAACATCACGAGGTGGTGGGCCGTTGGCGTGGCGGCGATCGCGATGCTGGTCGCGGTCGTGGGCTGCGGCGATGACTCATCCACGAACACCGAGGCCGCGGCGGACCGATCGGGGTTCACGCTGACTGCCCTCGAGGCCGGCGGGAATGAGCGCGGCGCCGGGTACCTGGAGCAGGACGGCGATCGGCTGCGCGGCTGGATCGTGGTGTGGGGCCTTGAGCCCGATTCGCATCACGCCAGCCATCTGCACGCCAATCCGGAGGGCGAGACCGACGCCTCCTGCCCGGATGCACAGACCGATCGCCACGCGATCGACTTCGAGGACCTGACCGCCGATACCAACGGCGTCGCGACCCACGAGATCGACGTCCTGGTGGGCGAGCGGGTGGTGCGTCCCGGCGTCTACTGGATGGTGCACGCGCACGGCGGCCACGACCACGCCGGGCATGGCGAGCACGATCCGTCCGTGGCGAACCCCGGTCTGCTGTGCGGCGACCTGGTGGCAACCGACTCAACGCAATGAGCGGCGCGATACGCGCGGCGCTGACCACCGCGGCGAGCGCCGCGGTGGTGCTCATCTGCGCCGCCACGGCGCTCGGCCATTCGTCGCTGGCCGGCACAACTCCCACCTCGGGGGCACAGCTTTCGGCTGCGCCCGGGCGGGTGGTGGTGGCCTATGCCGATCCGCTCGGCGCGGTGAAGGCCGCCGAGGTCCGCGTCGGCGGGCGCGACGTGGCGGGCGCGCCACACCTGGATCCCGGTGATCGGCGGCGCCTGATCATCCCGCTCACCGAGCGCGTCACCGGTGAGCACCGGGTCAGCTGGATCGTCGTGGCCTCCGACGGTCATCCCATGAGCGGCGAACTGTCGTTCACAGTTCGCGCCGGCGCGTCGCTCCAAGCGATCCACAGGGTCGGTGCGCGGGCACACAACGTTGGCGCGGCGGTCACCGCCGCCCTGTGTCGCCACAGCGCGGCGGCCGATCGATGCGCCTGAGCGCGGGCACCATCCGTCCGGGGCGGATCGTGGCGTGGTGTGTCCTCGCTGCCGTGGCGATGTCGCTTGTCTGGTGCGCGAGCGCTCTTGGTCACGCCCAGCTTGTTGTCACGGTCCCCGGTCAGGGCACGGTGATCGAGCGCTCGCCCGAGCGGGTGCAGGTGCAGTTCAACGAGGCGGTCGCACTGCCGTCCGGTGGGATCCGCATCGTCGCGCCCGACGGGAGTGATGTCGAAGGACTGGTCGTCGAACGGACGGATTCCAAGACCGTCAGCGCACGCCTGCCCGCGCCGTTGCCGGTCGGGACACACACCGTCACGTGGCGGGTCGTATCGGCAGACACGCACCCCATCTCGGGTGCCTTCACCTTCTCGGTGGGTCATGAGACCGAGACGAGCGCGCCGGCACTCGCGGTCGACGCGACACCCCCCGCGCCTCGATGGGCCGTTGCCAGCGTGCGCGCCGTGGATCTGGCATTGATCGTCATCTTGGTCGGGGGCGCGTGGGCGCTCCTCGCGTGCCTGGGCAGGGCGGTGAACCGACTCGGCCGGTGGCCGTTGCGCTGCGCCGCCGTGGCCGCCGGCCTGCTTGCCGCGAACGCTGCTCTCTCGCTCCTTCTGCAGAGCGCCAACGTGGCCGGCTCGTTCAACGAGGGCCTGGGCGCCGACGCGCTGGAGTCGGTGCTTCGCTCGCAGTTCGGGTCGCCGTGGCTCGCCCGGATCGCGATCTGCGCCGCGATCTGCGCGATCGCAATCATCCGCGCCCGCGATCTGCGACGGCGGCTGATGTGGATCGCGGTGATCGCGACTCCCCTTGTGGTCCTCCCGGCGCTCGCCGGCCATTCGCGAGCCGACGGCCCGCTTGTGGTCGTGGTCGATACGACCCACGTTGCGGCGGCGGCCCTGTGGGGCGGCGGTCTGTTGGCACTGCTGGTCGTGGTGCTGCGTTCATCGGGCCCCTGGCGGGCCGCGTTCGCCAGGCGAGCGGTCCCGCGTCTCTCTCGCCTGGCGCTGTGGTGCGTCGTGGCTGTCGGCGCCGCCGGCGTCATCCTCGCGTGGCGGCGCCTGGACCACCTCTCTGACCTGATCGACACGACCTACGGGCGGTTGGTTCTCGCCAAGATCGTCGTTTTCACCGCGCTGCTTGTGATGGGTACAGCCAACCGCTGGCGCACGGTGCCCCAACTCCAAGGCCCACGCGACCGCGCCGCCGGCGCCGCGGCGCGATTCACCGGACTGGCACGTGGCGAGGTGATCGCGATCGCGGCCATCCTCGCGCTCACCGGCGCCCTCATCACAACCGCGCCGCCGACAGGCGCCGCCCTTCCGACCTCCCAGCCCCGCGTCATCCCGCGGCCTGTCGACATCACGACAGACCTGGGGCCCTACACGAGCCGGGTAGTGATCACCCCGGCCGTGGTCGGCGAGAACCGCATCGACATCTACACGCGAGATGCGGCGGGGGTGCTGGTGAGCCCCGACGAAGTGCGTCTGTCGGCGGCGCTGCCCTCGCACGACATCGACCGCATCGACATCGCGGTCAGCGCACGCGAAGACGGCCATCACGTCGCCACGCGCGCGCGCCTCCCCCTCCCCGGCGCGTGGGCGCTCAGCGCGACCGCTCGCTTCGGAGAGTTCGAATCACACACCGCAACCGTCACGGTTGCCATCGCAAAGGAGCGCTAGATGCGTCGCCTACTCCCCACGATCTCGGCTGCCGCGGTGGCCACGGCCTTGGCCCTCGCCCCCGCGGCATCAGCCCACGTCACAGTCAGCCCGCCCAGCGTCCCCGCCGACGGATACGCCAAGCTCGACTTCCGGGTCCCGCACGGGTGCGAGGCCTCACCGACCACGAAGGTCACCATCCAGATCCCCGATGGGATCAACTCGGTGACACCCCAGGTCGTCCCCGGGTGGACCATCAACAAGGAGATGGCGCCGCTGGATCCGCCCGTCGACGACGGGCACGGCGGCCAGCTCACCGAACGTGTCGCGAGCGTCTCATGGACCGGCGGCCCCCTGGCGTCGGACCAGCTCGAAGAGTTCGGCCTGAGCCTGCGCACCCCCAACCAGGAAGGCCCGCTCGAATTCCCCACCGTGCAGAACTGCCCCGACGGGGTTGAGCGATGGATCGAGCCGACCGTCGACGGCGAACCCGAACCCGACAAGCCCGCGCCGGTGCTCCACCTCACCGCTGCGAGCGCCGACGCTCACGCACCCGCCGCGAGCGCGGCCGCCCCCGAGGCCGACAACAGCCGCGCGAACCTCGCCCTCGGCTTCGGCATCGCGGGCCTCATCCTCGGTGGCGCCGGTCTGGCCACCGGACTCATCATCGCCCGACGCAAGTAGGAGAAGCCCCGTGGGAGCCGGCTCTGCGGCTCCCACTCCGGCTCTATCGCAGCGGCTCATTGTCACCGGGCAAGTGGCGACGCAGCCTGCTCGGCCACTCGAGCCTGGACACCGGGGATCCTCGCCCGCCGCCTGCTCTCGGCCGCCTGTCAGCACCTGGTGGCCGCCTAGGTCTCGTCTACCAAGCGGGCGGCCTGGGCGCCCAGCGCCCGGGCCCGGGCCTGGTCGCCCTCGGCGGCG
>JBIQJW010000209.1:0-3740 GCA_044507145.1 Actinomycetota bacterium | reverse complement strand
CCGACGTGCCCGAACTGGGCGTCAAGGTCGAGCGCGGCATGACCCACGACGGCCTCGGCAAGTACCTCTCCGAGGTCATCCCCAAGGCAGAGGGCCCCACCGCCGACATCGTCGGGATCCTTCGCGACACCAACACCGACGTGGTCGTGAGCTACCTGCCGGTGGGCTCCGAAGAGGCCACCAAGTGGTACGTGGAGCAGATCCTGCGCGCGGGGTGCGGTTTCGTGAACTGCGTCCCGGTCTTCATCGGCCGCGAGAAGTACTGGCAGGACCGCTTCGCCGAGCGCGGTCTCCCGATCGTGGGCGACGACATCAAGAGCCAGGTGGGCGCCACCATCGTGCACCGCCAGCTCGCCCGCCTCATGCGCGAGCGCGGCGTGCGCGTGGCCCGCACCTCCCAGCTGAACGTGGGCGGCAACCACGACTTCCTCAACATGCTCGAGCGTGAGCGCCTCGAGTCGAAGAAGATCTCGAAGACCAACGCCGTCACCTCGATCCTGGACGACCAGTTCGAGGAGAAGAACGTCCACATCGGCCCGAGCGACTACGTGCCGTGGCTGGAGGACCGCAAGTGGGCGCACATCCGCCTGGAGGGCACCTCCTTCGGTGACGTCCCGCTCAACATCGAGCTCAAGCTCGAGGTGTGGGACTCCCCGAACTCGGCCGGCATCGTCATCGACGCCGTCCGCCTGGCGAAGCTCGGCCTGGACCGCGGTCTCGGCGGCACCCTCGAGGGGCCCTCGTCGTACCTGATGAAGAGCCCGCCGGTGCAGCACCCGGACCCCGTCGCGCGCGAGCTCACCGAGGAGTTCATCGCAAACGAGGGCCCCGGCGCCGACGCCGTCCTGCCCCCGCGCTCCGAGCAGCCGGCCGCCACCACGGCCTAGCGGCACCACCGCACCGCGCCCCCGTCGCATCGCATCGCATCGCGCGACGGGGGCGTCGGCCGCGCGACCGGCTACCCTTCCGCGGAGTGCCCGGTCCGCCCACAGACCACGAGACCCCGCTCGTCCGGGCCGAGGGTCTCACCAAGCGCTACGGGGCCATCACCGCCCTGGACGGCGTGAGCCTGCGAATCGACGCCCGCGCCACCGGCCTCCTGGGCGCCAACGGCGCCGGCAAGTCCACGCTGATGAAGGCGTTGCTCGGCCTCCTCTCGCCCGATGCGGGCAGCATCGAGGTGCTGGGGACGACGGCCGGCCCGTCGGCCTGGGACCTGCGCCGGCGACTGGGCTACATGCCCGAACGCGGATGCCTGCCGCGCGAGATGACCGCCCGCGATCTGGTCGTCCACATGGCGGAGTTGCGCGGGCTCGAACACCGCACAGCGGTGCTGCGCGCATCCGAGGTGCTGTTCCAGGTGGGACTCGAGGAGGAGCGCTCCCGGCTGATCGGCACGTTCTCAACCGGCATGACCCAGCGCACGAAACTCGCACAGGCGCTGGTGCACTCCCCTGAGCTGGTCGTCCTGGACGAGCCCACCAACGGCCTGGATCCCGCCGGGCGCGAGGAGATGCTGGCGCTGGTGCGCCGGCTCTCGGCCGACCTGGACATCGCGGTGATCATGTCCTCCCACGTCCTCGAGGACATCACCAGCACCTGCGACGCGGTGGTGGTGATGCGCGACGGCCAGGTGGTGCGCACGGACCGGATCGACGCGTTCGACGCGTTGGGGGCCGGCGCCGGGATCCGGGTGAAGATCACGGGTGATCCGGCCGCGCTGATCGCCCGCCTGCGCGAGGGCGGCCTGTCGGTGACCCCGGGCGCGGACGGCGAGCTGACGGTGGCCGGCGGCGAGCCCGCGGCCCTGCTGGACGGTGTGCGCGACCACATCGCCGACCTCGGCCTGGGGCTGCGCGAGCTGCGCCCCGCCGGCCAGACCTTGGAGGAGGCTCTGGTGGAGGCGCTCACGTGAGCGGCGATGCCGAGATCCTCGATGTCCGCTACTCGCGCCACGAGGGCGGTCATCGAGGGAGGGCCGCAGCGGTGGCGTCGCTCACCCGCTGGGGCGCGCTACGGGCCCTCGGGGCGCGGCGCGGCTGGAAGGCCAAGATCCTCCCGATCATCCTCTGCGTGGCCGCCGCCGGGCCGGCGCTGGTCGTGCTGGGGGTCAGGGCGCTCTTCACCGAGTTCACCGACCGCAGCCCGATCGACCTGGAGGAGGTGCTCCCGTACGCCGACTACCAGTCCATCATCGGCCTCCTGGTCCTGCTGTTCGCCGTGGTGCTGGCGCCCGACCTCCTGTGTCCCGACCGGCGCGACGGGGTGCTGGCGCTCTACTTCTCCACCGCCGTCGGCCGGGGTGAGTACCTGCTGGGCCGGTTCCTGGCGTGCGTGCTCCCACTGCTCCTCGTCACGCTCGCCCCGATGCTTCTGCTCTTCGCGGGCAATGTGTTCTTCGCAGAGGATTCGCTGGGATACCTCACCGACGAGTGGGCCCAGTTGCCGCGCATCGTGGGGGCCGGCCTGCTGCTGGCGGTCTACTTCGGCGTCCTGGCGCTGGCGGTGTCATCGCTCACGGCGCGGCGTGCTTACGCGGTGGGCGGCTACGTGATGATGCTCATCGCCACCTCCGCCCTCTCGGGGCTCCTCCAGGGGGCATTCGACCAGCGACGCCACTTCGAGGCCCTCGACCTGGTGACCCTCCCCATCGCCCTGGCGCGCATGCTCTTCCCGGGCGCCGAGGACGAGTTCCCCACCCCCGTGGGTGTGTGGGTGGTCGGGTACGTCGTCGTCGTGGGCGTCGCGGGCCTGGTGCTGATCCGGCGGTACCGCAGGGAGCGCCTGTGAGCGCCGACGCGCCGATGGTGCACTTCGATTCGGTCTCGCGCTGGTACGGGGACACGGTGGCGTTGGCGGACGTCTCGTTCAGCCTGGGGCCGGGCGTGACGGGCCTGCTGGGGCATAACGGGGCCGGGAAGTCGACCGCGCTGAAGCTGTGCGCCGGCTTCGCCACCCCGAGCGCGGGCACGGTCCGCGTCGCGGGGCGCGATATCGGCCGCGACCCGGCGGCGTACCGCGATGTGGGCATCGCGCACGACCGCGAGGGCCTGTGGCCGCACATGACCGCGCACGACACCGTGGCCGCGCTGGCTCGCCTGCGCGGGGTCCGCGACCCGGAGGCCGCCGCGCGCTCGGCCCTGGCAGAGGTGGCGCTGGACGACGCGGCCGACCGGAAGGTCGGGGGCTTCTCCCACGGGATGCGCCAGCGGGTGAAGCTGGCCCAGGCGCTCGCCCACCAGCCGCAGGTGCTGTTGCTGGACGAGCCCCTGAACGGGCTGGACCCGGCCCAGCGCCGGCACGTGGTCGAGCTGGTGCGCCGGCTGGGCGAGGAGGGGCGCACGGTCCTGGTGTCGAGCCACGTGCTGCACGAGGTGGAGCGCATGGCGCCACGCGTGCTGGTGCTGGTGGACGGGCGCCTGGTGGCGCGCGGCACCACGGCGGGCATCCGCGCGCTCATCGCCGACCGGCCCCGCTCCTTCCGTGTGCGTTCGGACGACCCGCGGGCGCTCGCGCGGGACCTGCTGGGCGCGGGCCTGGCGGACATGGCCCACGTGGACGGCGACGTGCTGATGGTGGAGGTGCCCGACGTCGAGCGGTTCTCCCTCGGGATCGCCCCGGCCGCCCGTGCGGCCGGCATCCGACTCACCGGCATCGAGCCGGTGGGCGACGACCTGGAGAGCGTGTACCGCCACCTGCACCAGCGCGCCCGGGGCATGCGCCGATGATCAACCGCACCA
>JBIQJW010000208.1:0-3740 GCA_044507145.1 Actinomycetota bacterium | reverse complement strand
GGGTCGATCCACCCGCCCTGATGCCCGCCGGCCTCGATGCCCTGCACCGTGAGGGCGTCCGCCCCCGCGTCGAGCGCCTGGATCGCCTCGTCGGGGTGGTTCACGGTCACCCACACCTCACACCCGGCCCGGTGCAGACGCTCCACCACATCCGAGTCCGGACAGCCGAAGGTGAAGGACGCGATGGGCACCCGCTCCTCCTCCAGGACGGCGAGCTTGGCATCCCACCCATCGTCGTCGGCGGCGTCGCCGACGAGACCCGGCACAGCACCATGACGGGCCGCCTCGGACGCCAGGTGCGCCGCGTATGCCTCCAGATCGGCGGCGGGCACCTCACGGACCCCGGGGACGAAGATGTTCACCCCGAACGGCCCGATGCCGGCGGCCCGCACCTCGCGGACCTGCTCACGTAGGCCGGCGGCGGGGAGGTAGGCGCCGGCCAGCATCCCCAGGCCGCCGGCGCGTCCGACGGCGAGCGCCAAGGCCGGCGTGGACGGCCCGCCCGCCATGGGGGCCAGCACCACGGGCCGGCGCAGCGCCGCCAGGATCATGCGGTCCCGCTCACCATGGCGACGGTGCGTAGTCCTTGAGGAACACGCCGCAGATGTCCTCCCCCGCCTCGCCGCGCACGATCGGGTCGTAGATCCGAGCGGCGCCGTCCACGAGATCCAGCGGCGCGTGGAAGCCCTCGCCCGCCAATCGCACGCGTGTGGGGTGCGGGCGCTCGTCGGTGATCCACCCCGTGTCGACGGCGGTCATCAGGATGCCGTCGGTGCGCAGCATCTCGTTCGCGCTGGTGCGGGTGAGCATGTTCAGCGCCGCCTTGGCCATGTTGGTGTGCGGGTGCCCCGGGCCCTTGTACCCACGCCCGAACTGTCCCTCCATGGCCGAGACGTTCACCACGTAGGTGCGCCGCGCCGGCGACGCCGCCATCGCCGCGCGCAGACGGCTCACCAGGATGAACGGCGCGGTCATGTTGCACAGCTGCACCTCGAGCATCTCCACCGGATCCACGTCCTGGACATGCTTGCTCCACGAGTTCGCCGCGTCCAGGTCCGGCAGGAGCCCGCCGGCGTCGATCGCACGGTCGGCCGCGATGCGCTCGGGCGTGGCCGACCGGGCCGTCAGGGCCATGCTGGTGACGGCCTCGGGCGTGGGCGACCAGTGCGCATGCCCGTCGCCGGCGGCGATCTCGGTGGCCGGCTCCACGCCCGAGGGGCCGATTGTGAGCATCTGCGGGAGGGGACCCGCGGGCAGTTCGGCGCGCTCCGCGGCCACCAAGGGCGCATACGACCCGGGGCTGCGGCGCACGGTCTGGCACGCGTTGTTGATCAGGATGTCCAACGGGCCATCGGCGGCCACCATGTCGGCCAGCTCGATCACCTGCCCCGGGTTGCGCAGGTCGGTGCCGACGATGCGCAGGCGTTCCATCCACTCGCCGCTGTCGGGCATCGACGCGAACCGCCGCGCCGCATCGCGGGGAAACCGCGTGGTGATGGTGGTGTGCGCGCCGTCACGCAGGAGACGCAGCGCCACATACATCCCGATCTTCGCCCGCCCTCCGGTGAGCAGCGCGCGCCGCCCCGTGAGGTCCGTGCGCGCGTCCCGGCGAGCCCGGTTCACCGCGGCGCAGTCGGGACAGAGCTGGTGGTAGAACGCGTCGACCACGTGGTAGCGGACCTTGCACACGTAGCAGGCGCGCGGGTTGATCAGGCGCCCCGCGGTCGCCCCGGGGGCGCTCGACACCAGCGGGATGCCGCGCGTCTCGTCGTCGGTGCGTCCCGGTGCCCCGGTGGCGGTCGCGGCCGTCACGGCGTCATCGTTCGCCAGGACGCGCCGACGGGCCTCCACGCGCCGCTGCTTGCGCACGGCCTTGTAGACGCCCGAGGCCGCGCGCCGCACCGCGACGGCATCCGGATGGTCCTCGGGCAGGGCGCGCGCCTGGTCCAGGACGCGCAGGCACACCGCGAGATCCGCGGGATCGATGGTCACGCTCGACGCCTCCCGGCTCGCGACTGGTCCTCGACGGGCCGCCCCCACGGCCCCGCGGCACTGTAGAGCACCGGGCCCACCACGGCCCCGCGGCGCCCCCTCAGGCGGCGCGCAGCGCCCGGCGCAACTCGTCCTTGTTCATCGATGAGCGACCGGAGATATCGGCGGCGCGGGCGCGCTCGCGGAGCTGCTCGAGCGTGAGCGCGTCCAGGTCCTCCTCGTCGGCGTCGCCGGCCCCGCCGGACGCCGGCGACGGTGCGGGCGCACGGGCCGCGCCACCGCCCTCGGCGGCCTCCAAGCTCGCGCGCAGGGCGGCCATCAGATCCGGCGCGCCGGTCTGTTCGGCCGGGGCCGCCGGCGTGATGTGCGCGCCCTCGCGCTTCGACTCGATGATCGCCATCAGGCGCTCGCGGTAGCGGTCCTCGTACTTGGTGGCGTCGAAGTCGCCTGCGTACGACCCGATCAGCTTGAGCGCCATGTCCAGTTCGGCATCGTCCACCGACGACATCGCATCGGTGGGCACGATCTCGTCGCTGGAGCGGATCTCGTCGGCGAAGTACATCTTCTCCAGGGTGATCACGCCGCGGCGCACGCGCAGCACCCCCAGGTTCTCCTTGCTGTGGAACACGTACCGCACCACGCCGGCCAGACCCGAGCGCTCGAGCGCTGCGCACAGGAGGGCGTACACGCGGTCGCCCCCGTTCCCGGGCCCCAGGAAGTAGGTGCGCTCGAAGTAGATCGGGTCGATCTGCTCATGGGGCACGAAGTCCAGCACCTGGAGCTGGCGCAGCGTGTCGCCCTCCGCGGCGGCGAAGTCCTCATCGGTCACCACCACCAGGTCGTCCTTCGCGAAGGGGTAGGCGCGCACAACCTCCTCGTTCGGGACCGGGCGGTCGCCCTCCGCCTTGCAGACCTTCTGGTAGCCGATGCGGCCGCCGTCCGGCGCGTGGATGAGGTTGAAGCGCAGATCGCGCTCCTGGATGGCGCTGTACATGCGCACCGGGGCGTTCACCAGTCCGAAGCTGATGCTGCCCGTCCAGATCGCCCGTGGCACCCGCCGCCTCCGTGTCGTCCTGTCGTCGATGGTCCCGACACCGGCACGCCCCGTCAAGCCACCCGCCGCGAAAAACGGGTAAACCATGTGACATGGCCGACGAGCAACCGCCCGACCTCGGTGAGTACCGGCGCAAGCGCCGGCCGGACCGCTCCCCGGAGCCCTTCGGCGCCGGCCGGCCGTCCCCTGCAGACGCCCCGCTGTTCGTGGTGCACAGGCACTCGGCCCGGCGCCTGCATTACGACCTGCGTCTGGAGCGCGACGGGGCGCTGGCCAGCTGGGCGGTGCCGAAGGGGCTTCCCATGGTGCCCGGAGCACGCCACCTGGCCGTGCATGTGGAGGACCACCCGCTCGAATACGCCACCTTCGAGGGCACCATCCCCGCCGGCGAGTACGGCGCCGGAACCGTGGAGATCTGGGACACCGGACACTACGAGGTGCTGGAGGACAAGCCCGACGGCGGGCTGTCGGTGCGCCTCTCCGGCGGGCGGCTGCGCGGCACGTGGGAGCTGGTGCCGGCCCGCCTCGGCGGCGATGAGAAGAACTGGCTGGTGATCCGCAAGCGGGTCCCGGGCGAACGAGACTGGAGCGGCGGGAAGCCGGCGCCGATGCTCGCCACCCTCGTCCAGACCCCGCCGACGGGCGAGGGGTGGGCCCACGAGATCAAGTGGGACGGCTTCCGCGCCCTCACGCG
>JBIQJW010000207.1:0-3763 GCA_044507145.1 Actinomycetota bacterium | reverse complement strand
TCCTCCTCACGCGGACGGGCGTCGATGCTCAGGCGTTCGGGGTCGTGGGTGTACCGGGCGGCCAGCGTTGCGATCGGACCGTCGAGGGTGGCGGAGAAGAGCATGGTCTGCCGGTTGTCGGGGAGGCCGGCGAGGATCGCGCCGACCTGTGGCAGGAACCCCATGTCCAGCATACGATCCGCCTCGTCGAGCACCAGGCGACGCACGGCGGCGAGCGACAGCCGCCCGGCCTGAAGGTGGTCCAGCAGGCGTCCCGGCGTGGCGACGATCAGATCCGCCCGGGCCGCCCGGCGTGCCTGCTGCTCCAGGCCGACGCCGCCGTGACAGACCGCGACGGTGAGGTTCCGGGCCCGCGCCATCGGCTCGAGCTCCTGGGCGATCTGGGCCGCGAGCTCCCGGGTCGGGGCCAGCACCACACCCGTCGGCACCCCCCGCGCGGCGAGCTGCTGCATCAGCGGGATCCCGAAGGCGAGCGTCTTTCCCGATCCGGTGGGCGATCGAACCAGCAGGTCCCGGTCGGTGAGCGCCACCGGGATCACCAGTTCCTGCACGGGGAACGGCGCGTCGATCCCCCGCGAGGCGAGGGCTGCGCGCACGCGTTCACACACACCGAGATCGGCGAATGTCATCGGCACCCTTCGTCGGCGGCCGTCGGCCGCATATGGACCGCCCCGTGGTACACGGGGCCGTGGGGCTCCGGCCCGGCCGCCAGGGCGCGGGACCGCCCGCAGGCGACCGTCGGTCACCGGGCGCCGATGATAGTCCGCGGCGCGGACACCGGGCGGCCCTCACGGGCGGTCCGCACGCCCCCCCGGGGTGCGGACCGCCCGGAGCCCGGTCAGGCCTCGAGCGCCGCCACCGCCTCTGCCAGCGGGACCAGGCCGCCGACGCGCACGACATCGCGCATCGACAGCACGCCCACGAGCTGCGTCCCCTCGAACACCAGGACGTGCCGCACGCCGTGCTTCACCATCACATGGGCGGCGCGGCCGATGGCCCAGCCGGGCGCCGCGCTCACCACGGCCTGCGTCATGTGATCCTCGACGCGCTCCTCGGCGGGATCGAGACCGTCGGCAACGGCACGCAAGAGGTCGCGCTCGGTGATCATCGCCGGCCCCTGAAGACTGCCGTCGAGCACGATGGCCGCCCCGGTGCCGCACCGGACCATCCGGCGCGCCGCCTGATGAAGCGTGTGCTCGGGGCCGACGATCGCGCTCACGGGGGTCATCGCGTCCTGTACACGCATGGCTCCCCTTCCTTGTTGCGATTGTTGCGAACTAGAGCCCAAGGGTCTCATGCCCCGGCGTCCGCCGCAACCGGGCGGGCCGATCGTCCGACGCGATCGCCCCGCCCGCCATCAGCCTCACCCGCGCCGTTCGGCGGCGTCGCGCGCCCGCTGGAGCAACCGCTCGAACTCCGCCAGACGCTGGGCCGCCTCGGCGTAGCGCCCCTGCGCCCACGCGCTGCGATACGCCTCGTATGCCACCGCGGCGCGTTCGATCAGATCGCGCACGTCGGTGGGCAGCGCCTCGGGATCCTCCTCCGGCGCCACCTGGCCCGAGAGCGCCTTCGCCAGCGCGTCGCGGAACGTGGGCGCGTAGAAGATCCGGCCGTCGCCGAGGCTCACCACCACCTGCCACAGCGTGGGAAGGCTGTCGGCGCTGGTGTCCAGGTACAGCGGCTGCACATAGAGCAGCCCGCGTCCGATCGGGACGACGATGGTGTTCCCGCGCAGGATCTGGTCGGTGCGCACGCCGATCTGCGCCGACAGCTCGGGATCGCGTCCCACGTTGCTGGCGAATGTGTCCACCGAGTCCAGGGGCGACGGCCCGTCGGGGGTGAAGCGCAGCACCGACAGGTCGCCGAAGCGCTCCGGGTCGTTGTCGGCCGCCAGCCATGCCGAGAAGCCGATGCCGCGACCGGTGGTGGCCGGCTTGAAGTAGCGCACCAGCATGAAGCGCTCGTCACCGGCACCGGGCAGGCGCGCGTAGGTGTAGCGCGCCGGGCTGGCCACCCGGGTGCCCTGCGCGCCCGGTCCCACGGTCTCGACCGTCGACGCCCACGCATCGTCGTTGTTGAAGAAGCTGTCCACGTCGGTGACGTGGAACCGGCCCATCACGGTGGCCTGGTAGTCGAACATGTCCTCGCCGTACCGCAGGTGGGCGGCGATGGACTCCGGCATGAGCTGACGGTCCGTGAACAGCGACGGGTAGACGTTGCGCCATGTCCGCACCATCGGATCGTCGGGGTCCATCACGTACAGCGCGGTCTCGCCGCTGGTCGCGTTCATCACCGCCGTGACCGCATGGCGCTGGTAGTTGCGCCCCCCGTAGCGCGCCGAGTACGGGTACAGGTCGGTGGTGGTGTAGGCGTTCATCATCACCCAGAGCTGCCCGTCGGCCACCACGAAGTACGGGTCGTGATCCGGAGTGAGGAACGGAGCCAGTCGCTGGACGCGCGAGGTGATGTCGCGGTACAGCAGCAGCCGCGAGTCGGGCGTCTCCACCCGCTCGAGCGCGTTCCACAGGCGCCGGCCGCCCCCGATGTAGGGCAGGCCGCCCAGCGAGAGCGTGATGGCGAGCTTGTGGTCCTGCACCGGCACGCCGGCCCCGGTCCACGTGTCGGGGACCTTTCCGGTGAACCCGTCGGGCTGGTCGGTGTTGACGACCGCCCACGGCATCGCCGCCTGGGCGCCGAAGTAGATCTGCGGGCGCCGCAGCGGTTCCTCCAGGCCGGTGACCGGCAGCCCGGACACGACGAAGTCGGGGCGGCCGGAGGAGTCGATCCGGTTGACCGGCGCCATCACCACGCCGTTCCCGTGGGTGAACGCGAAGTGCCGGCGCTGGAAGTCCGGGATCGCCGAGTAGTCGACCTCACGGCCGAACACGAACATCGTCTGCGGCCCGCCGTCGCGCGTGTACCGGTCCAGATCGGCGTCCTGGCAGGTGTAGTAGCGGTTGAGGGCCTGCAGCCGCCGGCATGCGTTCAGGGCCGGCCCGTAGTCGAGGAAGCGCAGCGACGCCACCGAGGCGTCGGCCGCCTCCACCGCCTCGCGCGTGACCCCGCCGCGCCGGTAGCTGGCGTCGGTCTCCTCCACCGTGTCGATGCCCGCGGCTGCGCGGGTGGAGTTGAGCGTCGCCTCGATCTGCGCGCGCTCGACCTGCAGAGGCGACCCGCGCAGCGCGATGGAGTCGTACAACGCCGCGCCGATCGGGGCCAGCATGAGCCCCACGATCGAGCTGGCAACCAGGGCCGCCACCGGCGCCCAGACGGGCGCGGGCGTGCGATCCGGATACGTCCCCGACGGCGCCTCGTCGACGCGCCGCTCGCGCGCCCGCAGCACGAGGGCCAGGGGGATGATCGCCACGAACAAGATCAGCCACCAGACGGTGGCCAGGATGGCCAGCACCAGGGCGGCCACCGCCCACGTGCCCAGCAGCGCGCGGGCCCACATGGCGAACGTGACCGAACCCACGCGCCGGCGCACCGCCGGCACCGCCAGGGCCCCGATGAAGAGCCCGCTGAGCCCGATGAACACCGCGATGACGGTCTGGGTGGGGATCCCCACCACGCGCACGGCCTCACCGGCGCCGGCGATCAGCTCATCGTCGCCGGACACCGCCGCGAACCGCGACCACCAGACACCGGCGCCAAGCATCACCATCGCCGCGCCGCCGTACGCGAGGGCCAGCGTCAGCCCTCGGGCCGACAGCACCGTGATGCGCAGGGGACCGATCCCCGCGATGCCGGGGATGATCTCCGA
>JBIQJW010000206.1:0-3815 GCA_044507145.1 Actinomycetota bacterium | reverse complement strand
GCCTCGACGCCTGCGGCGTCGCGGATGGGCTCGTTCGGATCCATTCCCGGTACCCTAACCGTTCATGCAGGTCATCCAGATCTCCAAGTCGTTCGGCGCGCGGGACATCCTCAAGGACGTCTCGTTCCGCGTCGACCCCGGTGACCGCGTCGCCGTGGTTGGCCGCAACGGCGAGGGCAAGACCACTCTGCTGCGCATCCTCGCCGGTCAGGCGGAGGCGGATGCGGGCACGGTGAGCCTGCCGCGCGGCGCCGGCATCGCGCTGCACGACCAGCGCCCGCCGCGCGATCTGGATCTGACCCTGGGCGAGTATGTCTCACAGGGGATGCATGAGGCCGAGGCCGCGGAGGCCGCGCTGGCCGAACTGGAGGCGCGCATGGCCGGCGGCGACGCCGGACCCGAGGTGCTCGCCGCCTACGAGCAGGCGCACGCGCGGCTGGAGCGTGCCGGCGGATACGGGTGGCGCTCGTGGATCGAGCGCGTGCTGCGCGGGCTCGGCATCCCCGAGACCTGGCTGGAGCGTCCCCTTGAGGGCTTCTCGGGCGGGGAGCTCACGCGCGCGTCGCTGGCCCGGTCGCTGGTGTCGCGCCCGGACGTGCTCCTGCTGGACGAGCCCACCAACCACCTCGATCTCGAAGCCGTCGAGTGGCTGGAGCGCGCCATCGCCGAGCTGGGCGCCGCGGTGGTGCTGGTCTCGCACGACCGCTGGTTCCTGGAGTCGGTCGCCACGTCGGTGGTCGAGATCGACCGCGGACGCGCCAAGTGGTGGCCCATGGGGTATTCGGCGTTCCGACGCGAGCGCGCACTCGCCATGGATCGCCAGGGGGCCGAGGCGGAGCGTCAGGCGGCCGAGATCGCCCGGCTGGAGCGGTTCGTCACGCGGTGGCGCGCCGGAACCAAGTCGCGCCAGGCCTCCTCGCGCCAGAAGCAGATCGACAAGCTCCAACGCACCCGGGTGGAGGCGCCCCGGCGCGCGTCGCACGTCGCCTTCGGCTTCCCCAAGGCGGAGCGCACCGGGCGCGTGGTGATCGAGGTGGATGACCTGGCGGTGGAGGTCCCCGGGCGCCGGCTGGTGAGCGACGTGGGCTTCACGCTGGAGCGGGGCTGGCGGCTCGCGATCGTCGGGCCGAACGGGACCGGCAAGACGACGCTCCTGGAGACTTTGCTGGGCCGGCGGGTGCCGGCGCAGGGGCGGGTGAGCGTGGGCCACCGGGTGCAGGCCGCGTACTTCTCCCAGCATGGTGAGGAGCTGCGCGACGACCGCACCGTGGTGGAGACCGTGCTGGCCGACAGTGACCTCACCTCTGCGCAGGCCCGGACGCTGCTGGGCGGATTCCTGTTCTCCGGCGAGGCGGCCGAGCGCCGCGTGGAGCGCCTGTCCGGTGGCGAGCGCCGGCGCCTGTCGCTGGTGTCGCTGATCGCGCGTGGCGGCAACCTTCTGGTCTTGGACGAGCCCACCAACCACCTCGACACCGAGAGCTGCGAGGCGCTGGAGGCCGCGCTGGACGCCTACGACGGGACCGTTCTGATCATCTCCCACGACCGCGCCCTGCTGGATTCGGTGTGCACCCACACCCTGGCGCTGGAGGACGGTCGCGCCGTGCTGCGTCCGGGCGGGTACGGCGACCTGCTCGCGGCTCGCGAGCAGGAGGGGATCGCGGGGCCCAAGGCGGCGCTGCGGGCGTCGGACCAGGACCGTGGGCGCTCGCAGGCGCGCGCGACGGGCCCGGCCAAGAAGCCAGCCCCTGACACCGCGCGTCAGGGGAGGCGCCGGCCGCCGCAGCGCCTGGAGCGCGAGGTCCGCAAGCTGGAGGAACGGATCGCCGAGACCGAGGCGCGGATCGCCTCGGTCGAGGAGACGCTGGCGCACCCCGACACCCTGTCGGACCACGAGGCCTTGGCCCGGCACGGCGAGACCCACCGGGATCTGCAGGCCGAATTGGGTGACCTGATGCGCCGGTGGGAGGAGGCTGCGGAGGCTGTCGGCTCCTGAACTGCCCGACGTCCGGCGAAGTGCTACCGTATTGCTTCCATACAGAAGGGATACGGAAGGAGTCGCCATGACGTCCGACCCGCTCGCCACGGTCCTGGAGTTGGTCCGGGCGTCGACGTTCGTGGCCCGGCGCGTCGACCGCCCGCTGAGCGGCCACGGGCTCTCGCTGGTGGATCTCATGATCCTGATGTCGTTGGACGGCGGCGACGGGCGGCTGCGGCGCGTCGATCTGGCGGAACGCCTGGGGATGAGCCAGTCCAGCGTCACCCGGCTGCTGGCCCCGCTGGAGAAGATCGGCCTGGTGCGCCGTGAGACCGATCCGCGGGATCGCCGCGCGGCGTACACCGTGCTGACCGACGCCGGCCGGCGCGTGACGGCCGAGGCTTCGGCCACCGCGCGAGAGGCGGCCGAGGACGTGCTGCGCGGATGGCCGGGCGGCGAGGTGGACGCCCTGGCGGGCGCCGTGACGCGTTTGGCGGCCGGAGTTCCCAGCATCATCCCGGTACGTACCGACGGCGCCGCGGGCGACGATCTCATCTGGATCGACGCCGCCGGTGGTCCCCGGCGCGACGGGGACGGGGCTACTCGCGGCTGATCGCCGAGGGGGCCGGCTCGGAGCCGGCCGGTGCGGTGACGGCGATGAGGTGCGCCCACATCGCGTCGAGCGCGGGGGTGGCGAAGCCCTCGCGCCGCACCGCCCGGAACTCGCGCCAGGCCGAGCGGCCCTCTCGTGCCAGCACCGCGATGTCGCCGGTCGCGAGGGCCCCGGCCACCACGGTGCGCGGCAGTACCGCATAGCCCAGACCCGCGCGGACCCCGGCACGCACCGCCTCCAGATGCCCCAGCTCCAGCACCGGCCCCGTGCGGTAGGCGGGGCCGATGACGTCGCGGGCGAGCGCCTCGGTGCCCGAGCCGTCCTCGCGGGCCAGGTAACGGTGCCGGCGAAGATCGTCGCCGGCGACATGCGTGAGCCGCGCCAGGGGGTGATCCGAGGCGGCGACCAGCAGCAGCTCGTCACGCTCCAGGAGCAGCGTGTCGACACCGGCCGGGTCCACGGTGCCCTCCACCAGCGCCAGATCGGCCTCACCGGCCGCCAGTTGTCCCAGGGCCGCGGCGGAGTTCCTGAGCTGCAGGCGCACCTGGACGGCCGGATGCGCGTCGAGGTAGCCCGAGAGCCAGACCGGGGCGCGGTGGATGCCCACGGTATTGCTGGCGCAGATGACGATGCCGCCCTCGGCCAGCCCGCGGAAGGCGGCCGCGGTGCTCTCAACGGCGCGGATCGCGGCGACCGCGCCCCCGGCGGCGGCACCGACGGCCCGTCCCGCCTCGGTGAGTCTGATCCCGCGACCCACCCGTTCGATGAGGGAGACCCCCAGAGCGGCCTCGAGGCGCTGAACCTGCTGGCTCACGGCACCCTGCGACAGATGGATGGCCCGCGCGGCGCGCGTGATGTGCCCGGCGCGCGCGACCGCGGCGAAGGTGTGGAGTTGCTCCACGCTCACCTGTGGACGCTGGTCATTCATTGCCTTGACTGAAGATATACATCGGCGAATGCCGTTGGAACGAATGAGTTGTCGCGCCTAGCCTCCGGGCATGTCCTCGTTTTCGGCACCCCGATGCGCGCCGTCCGTAGCTCCCGCAGCGCCGGTGCGGGTCGAGCGCGTCGTGCACGGGCTGGCGCCCGGCCTGGTGCTGGTGGCGGCGGTCTCTGTTGCCGCCTACGTGCTGGCCGCCGCCATCCCTGTGCTGTCGCCGCTTATCTGGGGTGTGTTCCTCGCGATGGCGCTGGTGGCGGTGCGCCCGCTTCCGGCCCGCTTCGAGG
>JBIQJW010000205.1:0-3842 GCA_044507145.1 Actinomycetota bacterium | reverse complement strand
GGGTGGCCAACGCCCACGGCGTGCCCGTGGTCACGCGCGGCGCCGGCAGCGGCCCCAGCGGCGCCGCCTCCGCCTTGGACGGCTGCATCGTGCTCAGCACCGAGGCGATGACGCGCATCATCGGCATCGACTCGATGAGCATGGTGGGTCGCGCCGAGGCCGGGGTGATCAACGGCGACTTCGCCGCGGAGGCCGCGCGCCACGGGCTCTGGTACTCACCGGATCCGGCCAGCCGGGCCTTCTCGACCATCGGCGGCAACATCGGGACCAACGCCGGCGGCCTGTGCTGCGTCAAGTACGGCGTCACCCGCGAGAGCGTGCTGGGGCTGGTGGCCGTCACGGGCGCCGGCGACGTGCTGAACGTCGGCGGCGCCACGCTCAAACGGGTGGCCGGCCTCGACCTCCTGTCACTGCTGGTCGGGTCGGAGGGCACGCTGGCGGTGGTCATCGAGGCCACGCTGCGACTGCGTCCGCAGCAGCCGGTGCCACTCACCGGGGCGGCGTTCTTCGGGTCCCTGGTGGCCGCGGGCGACGCGGTGGTGGCGATGGCCGAGGAGCGCACCAACCCGGCGCTGCTGGAGTTGATCGACCGCTCGACCATGCGGGCCGTGGAGGAGTGGCGGCGGCTCGACCTCGATCTGGATGCGGCCGCGCTGCTCCTTTTCCAGTCGGACCTGCCCGGGGATGCGCGCCTCGACGAGCTGGCGCGGTGCGCCGCGGCGTGCGAGCGGGCCGGGGCGTCGATGGTGGTCACGGCGGCCGACGAGGTGGAGAGCGGCCTGCTGATGGAGGTGCGCCGCCTGTGCTTCCCGGCGCTCGAGCGCGCCGGGTCGACCCTGCTGGAGGACGTGGGCGTGCCCCGCGGCCGGGTGCCGGAGCTGCTGGCGCGCATCGAGGCCGTCGCCCGGGACACCGGGGCCCGCATCGCGACCTTCGGCCATGTGGGAGACGGCAACATGCACCCCACCATCGTCTTCGACCGCGACGACCCGGCGGATCGCGACCGGGCGATGGCGGCGGCAGGGGGCATCTTCGACGCCGCCCTGGACCTGGGCGGGACGATCAGCGGCGAGCACGGGGTGGGCACGCTCAAACTGCCGTGGCTGGAGCGCGAGGTGGGGCCGGTGGCGCGCCGCATCAGTGCCGACATCAAGCGCGCCTTCGACCCCAACGGCATCCTCAACCCGGGGCGCGCGATCTAGCGCGGAGGGCGCGCCCCGGCGCGCCCAGATCCAGCACCTCGTGGGCGGCGAGCGCCCTGCGCAGGTGCGGGTCGTGCGTGGCGATCACCAGCGCCCCGTCCCAGCCGTCGAGGGCCTCCTCCAGCGCCTCCACGCCGGCCAGGTCGAGGTGGTTGGTCGGCTCATCCAGCAGCAGGCACCCGGCGCCACGCGCGGCGATCGCCGCCAACTCCACGCGCAGGCGTTCTCCGGCCGATGCGGTCCCCAGCGGATTCGCGGCGATGTCGGCGCCGATGCCGAAGGATGCGAGCGCGGTTCGCGCGGCGGTCTCGTCCACCCCGCTCAGGTGGCGCAGATTCGCCGCGGGACTGATGTCGGCCCGCAGCCGGCGCTGGAGCTGACCCAGCTCGGCCACGGTATGCGCCGCGGGCCGGATCGCACGGCCGGATGCCGGCTCCAGACGCCCGGCCAGCGCCGCGATCACCGTCGACTTGCCGGAGCCGTTCGGCCCCAGCAGGAGCAACCGCTCGCCGCGCCGCAGCGCGATGTGCACCGGGCCGATGCGGTGCGGGCCGCGGTGCAGCACCGCGCGGTCGAGGACCAGCGCCCAGTCCGCGGGCAGCGCGGCGGCCGGGAGCCGCAACACGGTGGGGGGCTCGGTCCACGGGCGGTCGGGCACGTCGATGCGGGCGGTGCGCTCGGCCACGATCCGGGCACGACGGGCCATCCCGTCGGCCCGGGAGCGAACCCACTCGCGCATGTGCTTGTCGGGGTCGTGACGGCCGGCGCGCCGATGGCTGGTTGCGGCGCGTTCGCGGGTCTCGCGCTCGGCCGCGCGCAGCGCGGCCCGGCGACGCACCGCCTGGTCGTGGGCCGCCTGCGCCGCCCGCCGCGCCGCCTCGCGCTCGCGTCGCACGGCCGCCCAGCCGCCGGCGTGGTGGGTCACGGCGCCCGCGTGCGCATCGATGGCGATCACCTCGTCGGCGACGGCCTCCAGCAGGTCGCGGTCGTGGGTCGCCACCAGCACGCCGCCGGTGCGGGAGGCCAGCAGGTCCAACAGGGTGCGCCGGCCGTCCGCGTCGAGATGGTTGCTGGGTTCGTCCAGCAGCAGCACGTCGGCCCGGGCCGCCAGCGCCGCGGCCAGGCCGGTGCGTGCGAGCTCGCCGCCCGAGAGCGTGTCGAGCCGGCGGGCGGGGTCGATGTCGTCCAGTCCCACCTGGGCCAGGCAGGTGCGCAGGCGCACGTCGGCGTCGGCGCCGCCCGCGGCCAGCCAGCGCTGCAGCGCGTCGGCGTGTGCGGCGATCGCCGGCGCGTCGCCATTCGCAAGGGCGGCCTCGGCGGTCTCCAGCGCCAGGGAGGCGGCGGCCACGCCGGTGTGTTGCAGGAGCGCCTCACCGACGGTACCGGCGCCGGGTGCGTCGGCGATCTGCGGGATGTGGGCCACGGTCGCGTGGTGGTGCACCGCGCCCGCCTGGGGTATCCGCGCACCGGCCAGCAGATCCAGCAGGGTCGACTTGCCGGACCCGTTGGATCCGATCAGGGCGATGCGGCTGGTGGCGTCCACGCGGACGGCGACGTCGTCGAACAGCAGACGGCCACCGTGTCGGTGGCAAAGGCCCGTGGCCTCGAGAAGTGCGGGGGGCATGCGGCTCCTCCGGATGTGATGACCGGGGACAGCCGCTCGTCCGCGCACCGGGCGCGGTCGTCAGTTCGGGGCGGCTGTCAGTGGGAGTTGCGCATGCATGTGGCCCGGAGGCCGCCGCCGACGGTAGCACCGCCGGTCCAGGGGAATCCACCGTGCCGGTCGCCGGAGCGCGGCGCTGGGGAAGCATCCGGGGCGGTGCTACTCTTGTTGCAGCAACACGGGCCCGATCCAGTTTCGACGGAGCGGTACCGCATCAGTAAGCGAGCCGCGGACCCGGTGGACCGCGTCAAAAACCGGGACACAACGAAGCTGCGGACAACTCTCCGAAGCTCGCCCTCGCCGCTTAAAAACCGGTAACTGAGGGCCATTGGTCTCCCTTCGGGTCGCGAGGGGGGTAGCCGGTGTCATCTAGCGACCCTGGTTCGACGGCAACGGCACTCGGCCGGCGGACGAGATTTCAGGAGTACCTGGCGGGGGAGCGGTTGGTCGACGGTGACGCCCCTCGTGAGAACTTCACTGTCGACTGCGCTCGGAGAAGCTGATGGGGGAGCGCTTTCGGACGCCGGGGCAGTGCCGGCCGGGTCCACTCCCAACACTCTGGCCGGGGTTCTGGAAACGCTCAGAACCCCGGCCAGAGGTCGTTCTGAGCCCGGTTCGTGCGCAGACGGCGCCCCGCGGCGGGGCACACCGCCGGGGCGCCATCTGCCGGCGGCGGAGTGCATCGCGGTGGGGTGTCCGCCCGTGATGCACCCGCCGGCCGTGATCCGCCGGATCAGACCCCGGCGGCCACCGGTTCGCGCGCTGCGTGCCCGGAGCCGATCCCCAGGTTCTCGCGCAGCGTCGCGCCGGAGTACTCGCGCCGGTAGAGGCCCCGTCGCTGCAGCTCCGGCACCACCTGGTCCACGAAGTCGTCGAACCCGCCGGGGCTCTGACCGGTGGACAGGCTGAAGCCGTCGGCCTCGCCGCCGTTGTAGCTCGCCTCCATCTGATCGGCGATGTCGGCGGCCGCGCCCACG
>JBIQJW010000204.1:0-3852 GCA_044507145.1 Actinomycetota bacterium | reverse complement strand
CACGTGCGCGCCGTGGCGCCGTTCGGCGTCGCGTGCGCTCCGGGTCATCTCGGCGACGTCCACTTCCGCGTATGCGTCGTACACCAGCGCGGTGACGGCCCGCACGCCACCCTCGCGACGCGTGAGGCCCACGAACACGCACAGTCCGCCGTGCTCGGGATCCTCCACCGCGGCCCGGGCCGCCTCGGGATCGAGCGGGTCCGGTGTGAGGGCGATCATCCGCCCGACACCGGGGTGATGAGCGCCACGGTGTCGCCCGCACGCAGCCGGTGGCCCGCCCCGGCCCACTCGGCGTTCACCGCGAACCGCAGCGACGCCGGCGGAGGCCCGTCCAACGGCAGCGCGGCCCACACCGCACCGGCGGTTGCACCCGCGGGCACGCTCACCGTCAGCCGGCGCCGGCCCGCGCGCTCGCCCAGCCCCGCGAACAGCAGCACCTCGACCTCCATCGATCCGCCCATCACCCTCCGATCCGGTTCATGGGCCGGCCGGCGTAGCTCCACGAGGGGTCGCCCATCCCGTGCCCCGGGCCCTTGCGCGACACCGCACCGCGCACCACCCGCTCCAAGGCCGCATCGTCCGCGCCGGCGCGCATCGGGTCGCGCAGGTCGGTCTCGTCCTCGCCGAACAGGCATGTCTTCAGGTGCCCGTCGGCCGTGAGCCGCAGCCGGTCGCACGCCGCGCAGAACGACTCGGTCACCGAGCTGACGGTCTCGATCACGCTGCCCGGGCGGTCGGCGAACCGGAAGCGCACGCCGGTGTCGGCGGCGTGCCCACGGCCCACCGGCTCCAGCGGCCAGCGCCGGTCGATCATCTCCCGCACCTGGGCGCCGCTCATCACGTCCACCGGGGTCCAGTTGCGCCCGGCGTCCAGCGGCATCACCTCGATGAACCGCACCACCACGTCGCGCTCGCGCGCCATCGCGGCGAGCGGCAGCACATCGTCCTCGTTCAGCCCGCGCATGATCACCGCGTTCACCTTCACCGGGCGCAGGAGGGGGTGTGCGCAGGCGGCGTCGATGCCCTCCAGGACGCGGTCCAGATCGCGGCGGCGCGTGATGGTGGCGAACCGCTCCGGGTCGAGACTGTCGACACTCACGTTCACCCGCGCCAGGCCGGCCTCGGCCAGGTCGTCCACCAGGGGGCCCAGCAGGACCCCGTTGGTGGTGAGCGACACCTCGCGGATACCCGGGATCGCCGAAAGCCGGGCGATCAGGGTGGGCAGGTCGCGCCGCACCAGGGGTTCGCCGCCGGTGACCCGCAGCCGGTCCACCCCGAGCCGCGCGAAGAGATCCACCAGGCGCACGATCTCGTCGTCGCCCAGCACGTCGGCGCGCGGCAGCCACTCCATCTGCTCCTGCGGCATGCAGTACCGGCAGCGCAGGTTGCAGCGGTCGGTCACCGAGATCCGCAGCGACCGGTGTACGCGGCCGAAGTCATCCGCCAGGGGGCGCCCGGACCCCGTGCTCATCCGGCCCTCCGTTGCCCCGTGGCGCCGGCGCCACGGCGGTGCCCGGCCGCGCGGGCGTGCCGGGCGGGGTGCCATGATGCCGCCATGAGCGCACCCGACACGACCACACCCGCCCTGTCGCACCTGGACGCGCGCGGCCACGTGCACATGGTGGACGTGGCGCACAAGCCGGAGATCGCGCGCCGTGCGGTCGCCGAGGCCGTCATCGAGGTGAGCCGCGAGGCGGCGCTGGCGATGGCGGAGGGGCGCACACCCAAGGGCGACGTGGCCGCGCTGGCGCGCGCCGCGGGGATCCTGGCGGCCAAGCGGGCCCCGGAGCTGGTCCTGCTGGCGCATCCGCTCCCGATCACGTCCGTGTCGGTCGACGTCGAGGTCGACCCGGAGGCCGGCCGCGTCCGTATCGTCGCCGCGGTGTCCACGACGGCGCGCACCGGCGTGGAGATGGAGGCCCTCACCGCCGCCGGCGTCGCGGCGCTGAACGTGTACGACATGCTGAAGGGCCTGGACCCCGCGCAGGTCATCAGCGGCGTGCGCCTGCTGGAGAAGGTGAAGGGGCCGGCGCCGTCCTGAGGGTGGCCGTCATCACGGTGTCCGACCGGTCGGCCCGTGGCGAGCGGGAGGACCGCACCGGGCCCCGGCTGATCGCCGCGGTGCAGGAGGCGGGCCACACCGTGGTGCATCGGGAGATCGTGTCCGACGACGAGGATGGGCTGGTCGCGCTCCTCACACACCTGGCCGGCGGCACGCCGGCGGATCCCGCTCCGGACGTGGTGCTCACGGCCGGCGGTACGGGCATCGGGCCCCGCGACCGTGCGCCGGAGGCCTTGGCGCGCGCCGCCGAGCGACTGGTGCCGGGCATCGGTGAGGCCATCCGGGCCGACGGCCGCCCGCGGGTGCCCACCGCCGCGCTGTCGCGCGCCGTGGCCGGCGTTCGGGGGCGCACCCTGCTGGTCGCGCTGCCCGGGTTCCCGGGTGGGGCGGCGGACGGCTGGGCGGTGGTGGCACCGCTGGCCGGGCATGTGCGCGATCAGTTGCACGGGGGCGATCACACCGCCTGAACGGGCGATGCCACCGCCCGGGCCGCGCGGGCCAGATCGGCGGGGGTGTTGAGGTTGGCCAGGGCGCCCCAGCGGTCGTCCAGCGCGACGGCATCGAGCAGGCGCGCCGGCCCGGTGGCCCGCATCCGGCCGGCGTCGATCAGGGCCCGCGCGACGGCGAGCGCCGCGACCCGCGGATAGCGGCCGCATAGCGGCTGGATGTGGCCGTCGGCGCGGCCGACGGTCGCGCGCCCGGGCGGCGCGGCGAGGAGCGCCTCCAGCATCGGGGCGGCGAAGGGCAGGTCGCACGCCAACACCAGGACGTCGTCGGCCGTGCAGGCCGCCAGACCGGTGGCCATTCCCACCAGCGGGCAGTCGGGGCCCGGAATGTCGAACAGCACCTCGACGTCCAGCGGCGGCAGCGGGATCCCCGGCCTGGCCACCACACGCACCGTCGCGCAGCGCGATTCCAGCATCCCGACGGCGCGTTCCACGAGGGTCCGCCCGCCCAGCCGCGCCGAGGCCTTGGGACGCCCCATGCGCACGCCCGGGCCGCCCGCCAGCACGATGCCGTCCAGGGCGGTGGCGGCGCATTCGGCGGCCCGGTCGTGCATCACAGCGTCGTCGCCCGCACCGGCGTGCCCGCCGCCACCGTGGCGGCGTCGGCCTCCAGCACCGCCAGCGCGTCCACGCCGGCCAGCGAGCTCACGGCGGCCGAGCCCTGGCGGGGCAGGGGTTCGAGGCCGTCCGGCCGGATGCGGCAGCGGATCAGTTGCGCGGTCCCCGGGCGCTTGGACACCTCCACGGTGAGCGGCAGCCGGAGGTCCCAGCGCGGGGCCACGCCCAGCAGCGCGCGGCCGAAGACGTGGAAGCAGACCGCGGCCGAGACCGGGTTGCCGGGCAGCGCCAGCACCACCTGACGTCCCCGGTCGCCGATCCAGGTGGGCTGGCCCGGACGCGCGCGCACACGGGGCACCACCTCGCGCACGCCGGCGGCCAGCAGCGCCGGGCGGATGTGGTCGTGGGGACCCACCGAGAGCCCGCCGATGGTGATGAGGATCTCCGGGTCGTCGTCACCACCGTCACCCAGGAGGCGCCGCACCGCGGTGTCGGTGGCCTGCGGGTCGTCCAGAACGCGCACCACCTCCGTCACGCGGGCGCCGGCGGCCTCGGCCTGGGCGCGGACCCCGTGGGTGTTCGACTCGTAGATGGCCCCGGCACCCAGATCGCCACCGGGCTCGGTGAGCTCGTCGCCGGTCGCGAGCAGCCCGATGCGCGGGCGAACGACACATGGGACGGCCGCGTGCCCGGCGGCGGCGACCACACCCACCTCATGGGCGGCCA
>JBIQJW010000203.1:0-3858 GCA_044507145.1 Actinomycetota bacterium | reverse complement strand
GGACCACCGCCGCGCGGCGCGCCGCAGGGTCGTCCTCGAACCCCAAACCCGGCGCCGCGGCGGCATCGGGGGCGGGGAGCCCGAGGGCGGCCGCCAGGGCGGCCAGGTCGCGGGTGTAGGCCGCGCGCGTGTTCGGGTTCTCGCGGCTGGCCACGAAGGCCGCCGCCAGACGCGCGAACCCGGCCGGGTCGACCGCGGGTGTGTCCGGTGCGCCCGTCATCCGCGCGGATGGCCCCGGCGCAGCGCCTCCTGCATCGCGCGCGTCGTCACGCCGGTGTAGCGCTGCGTGGTGGCGAGCGACGCATGGCCCAGCAGTTCCTGCACCACGCGCAGGTGGGCGCCGTCGGCTCCGGGCGGGCCCTCCAGCAGGTGGGTGGCCGCGGCGTGGCGCAGCAGGTGCGGGCCGCCGGCCCGTCCGTTGGCCCGCAGCGCGCGGGCCACGATGCGGTACACGGTGGATCCGTCCAGGCGCCGGCCGTTGCGCGACAGGAACACCGGCGCCTCGTGCGCCGGCGCGGGCGGCCGGCCGGCGGCACATCGCGGGCGCCCGTCGGCCAGCCATGCGCGCAGCGCGGCCACCGCCGGCTCGGTGAGCGGCACCGTGCGGGCGTGCCCGCCCTTGCCCACCACGCGCAGCGACTCATGCTCGAAGTCGATGCCGGCCAGCACCAGATCGCAGGCCTCCTGGCGGCGCAGGCCACTGCCGTACAGCACCTCCACCAGCGCCCGGTCGCGCAGCGCCAGCGCCCGGGCGATCGGCGTGGACGGCTCGCCGGCGCCCACGCCGTCGGCGATGCGGGCGGCGTCGGCCTGCGAGAGCCGCGGCACCGGCGGGGCCACCGGCTTGGGGCGCTCCAGCAACGCGCCGGGCGAGCGCCCGGGCGGGTGGTACACGTCCAGCCACTCGCGCATGGCGGTGGCGGCGCGCGCCCGCGTGGCCGGCGACCACTTCAGCGCCCGGAACGCCGCCTCCAGAGCGGACGGGGTCACGGCCTCCGGCCCCGCCACCCCCTGCTCCTGCAGCCAGGCGGCCACGCGCCGGGCGTCGCCCAGGTATGCGGCACGGGTGCGCGGCGCGAGCCGGCGCGCGCGACCGCCCTGCGCGTCGAGCCGGTCGGCCAGTTGATCGAGACTCTCCTGCCAGCTCGCCATCGCGGTCTACTTCGCCGCGGCGGCGCGGAATCCTCAGCGCCACGCGGTTCCGGGCCGCGGGCGCCCGGTCAGTCGCCGGCGGGCTCCTCGACGCCACGCAGTTCGATCTCTGCGATGCCGGCGTGGTAGCGCCCCGAATCGTCCGGGGCGAGCGACGTGAACCACACGATGTGGTTCTGGAACGCGGGGCCGGGCGCGATCTGAACGGTCTGACGGCCGCCGGTGAGCGTGCTCTCGGCCAGCACCGGCCGCTCGCCGCCGGCGGCGACGCCCTGGATCTGGAACGTCGCGCCCGGCGTGGGCGAGTCGATCACCACCTCGGTGAGCGCCGCCGGGCGCGGCAGCCGCAGCAGCAGTCCCACGCCGTTCTTGAGCCCCCCGAAGGCCGGGGAGTCCTGGTAGCGCTCGGTGAACCACGCGGTCTCGGCATCGCCGTCCCACACCAGGTCGCGCGAGGCGGGATTCTCGGACCCGTCACCGTCCGGTTCGGGATCCAGGTCGCGCACCGCGGTGATCGTGAGCGGTCCCGGAGTGCGTTCGACGGCGGGCCCGTCGTCGCCGTCGGAGGTTCCGTCGGTGAGGTACCAGCCCGTGCCGAGCGCCGCGGCGGCCACCAGCAGCACGGCCAGTGCGGCGAGGGCCCAGCGCCGCACGCGCGAGCCGCGCCGGCGGCGCCGTTCTGTGGCGGTGTCGCCCCCGCCGGGGCCGGGGCCGCGCCCGCGGCCGGACGAGGGCGCGGTGCGCCCGGCCTCGGAGAGCGCGGGGAACATCGCCGTGTGCCCGCCACCCTCGGGTCCCGCTTCCAACGCGGCCGCCATCGACCCCGCCGAGGCGAACCGCCGGTCGGGATCCTTCTCGCACGCGCGTATGGCGATCTGTGCGATCCAGTCCGGCAGGTCGGGCCGCACGGTGCGCGGATCCGGCAGCGGCACGGTGCAGTGCTTCATCGCCACCGCCACGAACCCGTCGCCGGTGAACGGCAGCGTGCAGGTGAGGCATTCGTACAGCACGATGCCCAGCGAGTAGATGTCGGTGCGGGCGTCCAGCGCGTGGCCGGCGGCCTGTTCCGGGGAGAGGTAGTCGGCGCTGCCCAGCAGCATGTCGGTGCGGGTGAGCCCGCCCTGCGCGTCGCCCTCGATCATGCGCGCGATGCCGAAGTCGGCCAGCTTGGCCGTGCCGTCGGCCGACACCAGCACGTTCTGCGCTTTGATGTCGCGGTGGATCACGCCCTGCCCGTGTGCGTACATCAGCGCGTGCGCCACCTGCGCGCAGATACGGGCGGCCTCCTCGGGCGCCAGCGGGCCCTCGCGGCGCACCCGGGCCTTCAGCGTCTCGCCCTCCACCAGCTCCAGCACGAGGTACGGACCGTCGGCGTCCTCACCGCGGTCCAGCACGTGCACCAGGTTGGGGTGCGACAGGCGCGCCACCAGGAGCGCCTCGCGCAGGAACCGCTCGCTCAGCTCGTCGTCGGCGGCGAGCCCGGCGTGCAGCCGTTTTACCGCCACCTGACGGTGCAGCACCGTGTCGGTCGCACGCCACACCGACGCCATCCCGCCGCGTCCGATGGGCTCGTCGAGCCGGTACCGGCCGCCGAGAAGGGTCTCCATCACGGGTCCACAATACCCCCCACCGGTGGGCGGGCTGCCCCGGGCGGGGGTGTCTAGACTCACCATGTGGCAGCACCTCAGACCGTGCTCGTCGTCGAGGACGACGAGGCAATCGTCGAATCGCTCGCGTTCGCGCTGGGCCGCGCCGGGTTCCGCGTCCTCACCGCCGGCGACGGTGCCCAGGGGCTGCGGCTGTTCCGCCAGCACCGGCCCGATCTGCTCATCCTGGATCTGATGCTGCCGCAGATGGACGGTTGGCGCGTGCTGGAGGATGTGCGCGGCGAGGACGCCCTGGTGCCGGTGATCGTGTGCAGCGCACGCACCAGCGAGTTCGACCGCGTCCACGGTCTGGAGATGGGCGCCGACGACTACGTGCTGAAACCGTTCTCGATGCGCGAGCTGGTGGCGCGCGTCAGCGCCCACCTGCGCCGGGTCGAGTCGCACCGCAGCCCCGAGGGTGAACGCGTGATCGAGTCGGGCGGGCTGGTGATCGACCCCGATCAGGTGCAGGCGTTCGTGGACGGCCGGCCGGTGGGTCTCACCCCGCGCGAGTTCGAGGTGCTCTACGTCCTGGCGCGCGCCGAGGGCCGACCCCTGCCGCGAGAGCGCGTGTACCGCGACGCATGGGGCTACGAGATGATGCGCGGCGACCGTTCGGTGGATGTCTTCGTGCGCAAGCTGCGCCAGAAGCTGGCCGCGGCGGTGCCGGACCGCAGCTACGTGCAGACCCACTACGGGGTGGGCTACCGGTTCGAGCCGGCGGAGGCCTCGGCCGTCACCGACTGACGCCCGCCCGGGCCGCATGGACCCGGGCGGAGCGCCGGACGAAGATCAGATCCGGTTGGAGCGGACGAACCAGAACACGAGTCCGCCGATGATCCCGCCGGCCAGCGGCGCGACCATGTAAATCCAGATGTCGGTGAAGTCGACCGCGACGATGGCGGGCCCCAGAGTGCGCGCCGGGTTGAACCCGCCGCCGCTCACCGGCCAGAAGGCGACGGCCGCCGCGAAGATGTAGCCGCCGATCGCGGCCGGGGCGAAGATGCCCTTCCACGGGGCGCGGTCGTCGGTGGCGACCACGGCGATGACGATGACGAAC
>JBIQJW010000009.1:0-26922 GCA_044507145.1 Actinomycetota bacterium | reverse complement strand
CCCAGATCGGGCTGATCCTGGTGCCCGCAGCGGCCGGGGGCGAACGCGAGATGGCGACGGCCGCCGATCGGCTGGAGGCCCTGCGCCGACCCGGCCAGGCCGGGCAGATCGTGGACTTCAACCGTGCGTGGTTGGAGATCTACCGTGGGTCGCCGGTGGCGGCCAAGGCCGCGCTGGAGCAGACCGTCGCGGCCGGGGCCGACACGCCGCTGGGACGCACCGCCTCGACGCTGCTCGAGGCGCTCAACCGGGGCGCATCGCCCACCCCGTAGCCGGTCCTCGCGCGTGCGTGTCGGCTTCACGCCGCCCGCACCGCCACTTAACCCGGGCTTAAGGCCGCGCTGAGAAAGTGCCCGCGCATCATCGACCGGACCCACGAGACGGGTGTTTGACGCTCATCTCCCGCGGCGAGGTAGTCGATGTGGAGCGGTCGGAAACACTTGACTTCACAAAGTAAAGCGTTACCGTATCGAACGGACGTTCGTTTCGGCCGGACCGGGGCGGCGCGGCGCGCATGGTGGCGTGCCATCCGAGGACGTCGGTGGGAGGTGCATTGATGACGGTCAGTGAGATCGTGAAGCTCGAAGAGGTGCAGGCCCTGCTCGCACGTGGGCAGGAGCAGGGATTCCTCAGCATCCCGGAGGTCGCACAGTCGGTGGAGGGCGTCGCCCTCGACGAGACGGCGGCCGAAGGCCTCTACCGCCACCTGGATGAGATCGGCGTGGAGCTGGTCGAGGAGGACGAGGCGCGCGAGCGGCTCGCCAAGATCGCCGAGGAGGCCGACAAGCCTCCGCGCAAGCTCAACCTCAGGGCGGACGCCAGCACCGACGCCCTGCAGCTCTTCCTGAAGGACGTGGGCCGCATCCCGCTGCTCACGGCCAAGCAGGAGGTCGAGCTGGCGAAGCTCATCGAGATGGGCGACCTCGGCGCGAAGCAGAAGATGGTGGAGTCGAACCTGCGCCTGGTCGTCTCCATCGCCAAGAACTACCGCAACCAGGGCCTGGCGTTCCTGGATCTGATCCAGGAGGGCACGCTCGGCCTGGTCCGTGCGGCGGAGAAGTTCGACTACCGCAAGGGCTTCAAGTTCTCGACGTACGCGACCTGGTGGATCCGTCAGGCGGTGGCCCGCGCCATCGCCGACAAGGGCCGCACCATCCGGATGCCCGTGCACGTGGTGGAGAAGCTCAACAAGATCAACCGCGCCGAGCGCAAGCTGGTGGGCGAACTGGGCCGCGAGCCGTCGATCGAGGAGATCGCGAACGCCGCCAAGCTGCCGCCGCACGAGGTCGAGTCGATCAAGCGCAGCGCGCAGACGCCGGTGTCGTTGGAGAAGCCGGTGGGCGACGACGAGGAGTCGGAGTTCGGCCAGTTCCTCGCCGACGAGAAGGCCGTGGCACCGGAGGCCGCCGCGGAGACCGTCCTGCGCAACGAGGCACTGCAGGACGTCCTCAACACGCTCAGCTACCGCGAGCGGCGCGTCTTGGAGCTGCGCTACGGCCTCGGGGGCGAGCACCCGCGCACCCTCGACGAGGTGGGACGCACGTTCAACGTCACCCGCGAACGGATCCGCCAGATCGAGAACCAGTCGCTCCAGAAGCTGGCCGGGTTGGCCGAGGCGCAGCGGCTGCGCGAGGTCGCATAGGCGGCGTCGCACCGACCGCGTCCGCACCGGTCACGCGACATCGAGGAAGGGGGCCCACGTGGCCCCCTTTCGCATTCCAGGGCACCGGGCGGGGTATCGTGAGCCCATGGGCTATGACGATGAGGACGACGGCTGGCCGCCGCCCGAGCGCGACCCCGAGAAGCTGGAGCACATGAAGGCCGAGATCCACCGCACGGTGGCCGCCGCGAACCGGCGGGTGCTCAGGTGGGTCTACGCCGGTCTGGCGGTCCTGGTGATCGTGGTGGTGGTGCTGGCGCTCACGCGCTGACGCCGCCGGACGTCTCGGTCGCATCGGTGTCGGTGCCGTTTCCGTTGCGCCGCGCCGGGCGCGCCGGCGGCGGGCCGGTGGGCGGGCCCGTGGGCGGTGGCGGGCAGCCCAGGTTCACGGGCTCGCCGGGCTCCAGCCGCAGTGCCTCTCCGTGGTGGAAGATCTCCATCGGCGAGCCGTCAAGGAGCTCGTAGCGGGCGCTCCCGTGGACCACCTCCACCCGCAGCCGGCGCCCGCGGTAGACGAGGCCGAAGGCCACCCGGGTGAGCTCCGGTGCGAGGCAGGGCGCGAAGTGCAGGTGGTCGCCGTGGTCGCGCAACCCGCCGAAGCCGGCCACCGCCACCAGCCAGACGCCGGACAGCGATGCCAGGTGCAGGCCCTCGGCCGTGTTGCCGGCCAGGTCGCGCAGGTCCACCAGCGCGGTCTCGCGGAAGTAGTCGTAGGCCAGGTCCAGGTGGCCCACCTCCGCCGCCACCACCGCCTGGATGCACGCCGACAGCGACGAGTCGCGCACGGTGATGGGCTCGTAGTAGTCGAAGTCGCGGCGCTTCTGTTCGGGGCTGAAGTGGTCGCCGCACAGGTACAGGGCGAACACCAGGTCCGCCTGTTTCACCACCTGGCTGGAGTACAGACGGTAGTAGGGGTGGTGGAGCAGCAGCGGGTACTGGCCGGCGTCGGTGGACTCGAAATCCCAGCGGCGGTACCGGGTGAAGCCGTCGGCCTGGGCGGTGACGCCCAACGCCCCGTCGAACGGGATCGCCATCTCCTCCGCGGCCACGCGCCACGATGCGATCTCGGTGTCGGTGATGCCGGCCGCCGACGCGCGCCGCGGGTAGCGCTCGGCCACGTCGGCGGCGGCCCGCAGGTTCCGCGCCGCCATCAGGTTGGTGAACGTGTTGTTGTCGGCCAGCGCCGAGTACTCGTCGGGGCCGGTCACCCCGTCGATGCGGAACGCCCCCTCGGCGTCGTGGTGGCCGAGCTTGCGCCACAGCCGCGCGGTCTCCACCAGCAGGTCGAAGCCGGGCCCCCGCTCGAACTCGCCGTCGCCCGTGGCCGCGACGTACCGGCGCACCGCATCGGCGACATCCGCGTTGATGTGGAACGCCGCGGTGCCGGCCGGCCAGTACCCCGAGCACTCCTCCCCGCGGATGGTGCGCCACGGGAACGACGCCCCGTTGAGCTTGAGCTCGGCCGCGCGGGCCTGCGCGAGCGGGAGGGTGCTGTGGCGCCACAAGAGCGCATCGCGCACCGCCGACGGCAACGTGTAGGTCAGCACCGGGAGGGTGTAGGTCTCCATGTCCCAGAAGGTGTGCCCGTCGTATCCACGGCCCGTCAGCCCCTTGGCCGGGATGGCCCGCTTCTCGGCTCGGGCGGCGGCCTGCACCACCTGGAAGAGCCCGAAACGCACGGCCTGCTGGAGCTGCTCGTCGCCGTCCACCTCGACGTCGGCGCGCTCCCAGAAGTCGTCCAGGTATCGGCGCTGAGCGCTCACCAGCCCGCTCCAGCCGGTGCGCTTGGCGGCCGCGAGCGCCGCGTCCACCTGGTCGCGCAGCGCGGTCATGGACCGCGAGCTGGACCATCCGTAGGCCATCAGCTTGACCACGCGCAGCCGCTGGCCGGGCTCCAGCTCGGTGCTCACGGTCATCCGCGCGAGGTCGGGTTCACTCTCGCTCTCGGTCACGGTGCCCTCGGGGCCCTCGATCATGTGGTCGAGCGCCGCAGCCATGCGCAGATCGCTCACGCGCGTACGGTGCCCCAGCCCCACCTCGAGGTCGTGGGCGCGGTGGTACTCGCCCACCAGCGGCGCGCGCAGGGCCGCCGCCGAGCGCGGATCGTCGGTCTCGACCACAAAGGGCTCGTTCGCCACCAGCGAGGACTGCACCACCACGCGTGCGGGGTGGCGCAGCACCTCCACGTCGTAGGCCACCGCGGCGACGGCCCGCTGCACGAACGAGACCAGGCGCGTGGACTGGACGCGGACGGTCTTGCCGCCGGGCGACTCCCACACGGCCTCGCGACGCAGCACCCCGCCGCGCAGGTCGAGGCGCCGTTCGTGTCGCAGCAGGGTGCCCTGACGGATGTCGAACGGCTCGTCGTCCAGCAGCAGCCGCAAGAGCTTGCCGTTGGTCACGTCGATGAGCGTCTGGCCGTGCTCGGGGTATCCGTAACCGCGTTCGGCGTACGGCAGCGGGACCGTCTCGAAGAAGCCGTTCAGGTAGGTCCCGGGGACCCCGTTCGGTTCGCCCTCGTCCAGGTTGCCGCGCAGACCGATGTGCCCGTTCGAGAGCGCGAAGATCGACTCGGTCTGCGCGAGCAGGTCGAAGTGCAGCTCGCTCTCGGTGATGGCCCAGGGCTCGACCGAAAGCACGCCCGCCGGGATCATGCCGCCACCGCCAGTTCGGAGAGATCGCCGATCACCACGTCGGCCCCGGCGGCGGTGAGCGCGCCCGCAGCGCCGCCGCGGTTCACGCCGACCACCCACCCGAAGTCACCGGCGCGGCCCGCCTCGACGCCCGCGACCGCGTCCTCGAACACGGCACACGCCGCCGGCGCCACGCCCAGCCGTCGCGCCGCCTCCAGGAACATGTCGGGGGCCGGCTTGCCGGGCAGGCCCTCCTGTGCCGCCACGACCCCGTCCACACGGTCGTCGAAGAGGTCAGCGATCCCCGCCGACCGCAGCACCAGCTCGCAGTTGCGGCTGGCCGACACGACGGCCGAGGGCACCCCGGCCTCGTGCGCCGCCCGGGCGAACGCCACCGAGCCGGGGAAGGTCTTCGCGCCCTCGCTGCGGATCAGATCCAGCACCAGCGCATTCTTGCGCGTCCCGAGCCCGTGGATCGTGTCGGCGGCCGCATCGTCACCGGGTTCGCCCTCCGGGATCACGATGCCGCGCGAGGCCAGGAACGTGCGCACCCCGTCCTGGCGCAACCGCCCGTCCACGTGGGCCACGTAGTCATCCGGGAGGGCGAACGGGGTCCATGTCCCGCCCGTCGCCTCGGCGCGCCGGCGCAGGAAGTCGTCGAACATCCGTTTCCAGGCCTCGCCGTGCAGGTCGGCGGTGTGGGTGAGCACACCGTCCATGTCGAACAGGAACGCGCGGATCCCCTCGGGAACGGCGGGCGCGAACGGCATGTGGTGAGGCGGCACGGGCGCTCCGGGGCGACGGGACGTGGCGGGGCGACGCTACCGCACACGCGACCGGAGGGCCTCGACGCACGGCGCGCTTGAACTCCGGGCGGCGCGCGCTATTCTTTTCGGACCGCCGCGGGGTGGAGCAGTCTGGTAGCTCGTCGGGCTCATAACCCGAAGGTCGCAGGTTCGAATCCTGCCCCCGCTACTCACGAAGGGCCCGGAGATCGTCCGGGCCCTTCGTCGTTCCGGGGTCGGTCGCCCCCGGAGAACCGACCCGGCCGCCTTGATCAGGCGGGTTCCAGGATCACCACCGGGATCACGCGGGTGGTCTTCGTCTCGTACGCGGCGAAGCCGGGGAAGCGCTTCTTCTGCGTGGCCCAGATCCGCTCACGTTCGGCGCCTGTGGCGGTGCGGGCGCGCATGCGCCGGGTCTGCGTGCCGATCTCGGCGGTCACGTCGGGGTGCGCCACCAGGTTGTGGTACCACGCCGGATGCGTGTCGGCGCCACCCTTGGACGCGAAGACCGCGGTCGCGCCGTCGGGGAGGTCCTGGCGCATCATCGGCGTGACGCGTTCCTTGCCGGACCGCGCGCCCGTCGTGTGCAGGAGCAGGACGGGCGCGCCCTCGAACGGCCCTCCCACCCTGCCCTCGTTGGCGCGGAACTCCTCGACGACCCGCCGGTTGAAATCGGCGTGGCCGCCGGCGGAAGGCGTCTCACTCATGCTCGTCCTCTCGATCTGGGGCGCGGTGGTCAGCGGCGGCGGAAGCCCCGGTCGGCCACGACGTCCAGCGGGCTCGCCGGTAGCCCGGCCGGCGGCGACTCCAGGTTGTAGTCCGGCGGGGCGATGTCATTGGGCTCGTCGGGGTGGTAGAGCGATGCCAGCAGCTGGGCCTGCCCGCGGCCGACCCCGAGCTCGCCCATCCCGCCGTTGTACATGCGGATGCCGGCGGACTCGCAGTGCGCGTACAGGCGCCCGAGCTCGCGCAGGCGGCCGACCCGGCACGGCTTGACGTTGACGATCCGCGCGGCGATGGCGGTCTGCCCGATCGATTCGACGCTGGTGATCGGCGCGTCGTAGGAGACGCGGTGGGCCACCGGCCGCAGCAGTTCCAGCACCGCCGGGTAATCGTGGGGGTCCTCGAACATGACCCCGTCGAACGTGGCCACCGTGCGCTCGTACATCGCGAGAAGGGCCGCCTCGTCGGGGACCTCCATGCCGTACTGCCCCTTGAAGTCGATGGTCGCCACGCCGTCGACCGCGGCGACGCGATCCATGATCTCCTGCGTCCACGACGGCGCCACGTCGAGCTTGAATCCCACCGTCGGATGCGCGGCGCGCCGGTTGGCGACCTTGTCGATGTCGGCCACCTCACCGAGCCCGAAGGAGGTGACGAACCGCAGGGGCCGCGGCCTGCGCCCAAGGACCTCCGGCAGGTCCGTGCCCGCCTGACGCAGGGCCAGGTCGAGCGCCGCCGACTCGAAGGTCCAGCGCCGCCAGTTGCGCTGGAGCTCGTGCTCCGGCGGTTCGGGCCACATCTCGATCGTGTCGAGGTGGGCGAGGAACCCCTCCAGGGTCGCCCATTCTCCCGCAAGGCTGAGTGCGGTACCGCGCAACCCCTCCTGGTCTGAGGAGAGACCGACCTGCTCGCCGACCCCCTCCTCGCCGCGACCGCGCAGCCGCAGATGTGTGGTGGAGAACTCATCGAACGCCGTGGGCCCACCGGGCAGGAGGGTTTCGAACCCCCACGACTCGATCGTGATGGGTAGGTCTTTGACGGCGGTCCACAGGTCGGTCATCAGCAGCTCCCCGGATGTGCCGGCGGCCGCCGGGATCGCCCACCCCGCCGGCGATCACGCAAACCGCTCCCGTCTGTACGCGACCGGGCAAGCCTAACCGCGCGGCGCGCGCCGGGACCGGCCATGCGCACCGTGCGGCAGCGCAACCCATCGCCACCCCCGGCCGGCAGGTAGGCTGTGCGCATGGCTACTTACGATTTTCGATGCAGCGGCGACGGCACCGTGTTCGAGGTGACCCTTCCGCTCGGGACCGCCCCGGCGACCACCCCGTGCCCGGAGTGCGGCGAGGAGGCATCCCGTGTCTTCTCGGCGCCGCTCACCACCCCCATCACGCTGGACCGGAGCGGCCCCGGCGGCATGACGCGGATCGCGCCCCCGCCGGGAGCCCGGCCGCCGATGTCGCAGCTGCCGATGACCGCGCCGATGCGGGGCATGCCGGGCGCCTGACCGCCCGGCCCGTCGCGCCGCCGGTAACCCGCAGCATCCGCGCAAGGCGCAGCCGTGGTCAGGAGTCGCGACCGCTCGCGTCGCCTGCGGTGAACGGTCGCTCAGCCCGCGGCGATCACCGCGGCGGTCGCGACCGAGAGCACGGCACCGAATGCCGCCAGGATCACCGCGGGGAGAGGCGGACGGCCGCCGTCGCCGTCGCCGCCGCGCCACCCGCCATAGACGAACAGGCAGGTGGCGTATCCGGCGAACGCCAGGCCCAGCGTCATCTGCGGCCACGTCGCGCGGGCATCGGCCAGTTCCGGAAGCACGCGTCCGACGGCCAGCGCGACCACCAGCGATGCGAGACCGGTGCGCCACCAGGCCAGCATCGTGCGCTCGACCGCCAGGTCGGTGCGCTTCTCGTCGCCGCCGGTCATCGCGGCGATCATAGCCCCGCCCCGGCCCACGGCCGGGCGGCCTTGCACCCCGCGCACCGGGTTGTGAGCATGGGCCCATGAGCCCCGCCGCGCCGCGACGCACCTGGCCCGATATCCCGGGGGACGACTGGGCCGCGTCGTGCGAGACGCTGCAGCTCTTCACGCAGGTGGTCGGCAAGGTCCGCCTGGCCAACACGCCCACCGTCAACCATTGGTGGAACGTCCCCCTCTACGTCACCGCGCGCGGACTCAGCACGTCGCTGATCCCCCACGCAACCGGACCGGCGTTCCAGCTCGACTTCGACCTGATCGACCACCGCCTGGACCTCCTCACGTCCGACGGAGCCCGCGCGGGGGTGCCCCTGCGGGACCGCTCGGTGGCCGACTTCCACTCCGAGGTGATCGAGGCGCTGGCCGAGGCCGGGGTGGCCACCGGGATCTGGCCCGTTCCGGTGGAGATGGCCGGCGCGATCCCGTTCGCGGAGGACCGGGCGCCCCGCACGTACGACCCGGCGGCGATCCGAGCCTTCCACCGCGTCCTGGTGGAGACCGAGCGCGTCTTCACGGCCTTCCGCGCACGGTTCGTCGGGAAGTCCAGCCCGGTGCACGTGTTCTGGGGCGCACTGGACCTCGCGCTCACCCGGTTCTCCGGCGCGACCGCCCCACCCCACCCGGGCGGTGCCCCGAACTGCGGTCCGCACGTCATGCACGAGGCCTACTCGCACGAGGTGAGCAGCGCCGGATACTGGCCCGGTCGCGGCATCGGCGGCGCGTTCTATGCCTACGCCTACCCGGAACCCGACGGTTACCGCACCGCACCCGTCGCGCCGGACGGCGCCGGCTGGGACGAGGAGCTGCAGGAGTTCGTCCTGCCGTACGAGGTGGTGCGCACCGCCGACGACCCCGATGCCGCGCTGACGGCCTTCCTGCAGTCCACCTACGAGGCCGCCGCCGACGCCGCGGGGTGGGACCGCGCCGCGCTGGAGCGCGCCGCCGGGGCGCCCGGCTGATGTCCGGCTGCACCCACCTCGACTCGATCGCGCCGGTCACACCCTCGTCGGAGGGCTGCGAGGACTGCCTGCGCGAGGGCGGCCGGTGGCTCCACCTGCGCATGTGCATGACCTGCGGCCACGTGGGGTGCTGCGACAGTTCGCCCAACCGCCATGCCACCGCCCACTGGCACGCCCACCCGGACCACCCCGTGGTGCGCTCGTACGAACCGGGCGAGGACTGGTGGTGGTGCTACGCGGACGAGCTCGCGTTCGAGGTGCCCGGGGCGCCCCCGGCGCCGTCGCATCCCTGATCGCACGCGGGGGCGCGCGTCACGGTGTGCGGCGCAACCGCATGTGGGCGACGGACGGCGACGGGATGTACTCGACCACCTCGTAACCGGTGGCCGGCGCGTCGATGCCGTCGAAGATGCGCTCACCCGACCCGAGGAGTACGGGGACCACCGCAAGGTGCAGATCGTCCACGAGCCCGGCCCGCATGAACCGCCGGATCGTCGTGGGGCCGCCGCCGATGCGCACGTCGCGACCGGCCGCGGCGGCCAGCGCCCGCTCGTGCACGGCCTCGATGCCCTCGGTGACGAAGTGGAACGTGGTGCCGCCCTCCATCACCAGCGGCGCGCGGGGGTGATTGGTCAGGACGAACACCGGGTGATGGAACGGCGGATCGTCGCCCCACCAGCCGCGCCAGGTGTCGTCCCCCCAGGGCCCGCGGACCGGCCCGAACATGTTGCGGCCCATGATCGTGGCGCCGACACCGTCGAACCCTTCGGCCAGCAGGTCGTCGTCGAGGCCCGTGTCCCCGCCGTCGCGCCCGTGGGTCGCCGCGAACGTGCGCGTGGCGATCGCCCATTCGTGCAACCGCATCCCGCCGGCACCCAGCGGCTGGTCCGCACGCTGATCCGGCCCGGCGGCGTAGCCGTCCAGCGACACCGAGACACCGCTCACGCGCACGCGTGGGATCCGGCCCATGGGGAACTCCTTCCTGTGGGGATCGTCGTGCCCTCAGACGGCCCGGCGCGCGCGAACTCATCGGCGCGCGCGGCGCCCCGCCCCGGCGGTCGGCCATACTGCCCGTCCGTCCCGACCGAAGGCACCCTGTGACCGACAGCGCCACCGTCCCGCCCGCGACATTCGCCGACCTGGATCTGCGTCCCGAGCTCCTCCAGGCGCTCGAGGGGCTGGGCTATGAGGAACCGACCCCCATCCAGCGTGAGGCGATCGGCCCGCTGCTGGCCGGGCGCGACGTCCTGGGCCAGGCCGAGACGGGCACCGGGAAGACGGCCGCGTTCGCTCTGCCCATGCTCAACCGCGTGGGCGTGAACCGCGCCGAGCGGCGGCCCGCCGGCCTGGTGCTGGTGCCCACCCGCGAGCTCGCGATCCAGGTGGGCGAGGCATGCCACCGGTACGGGCGCGTCATCGGCGCTCGGGTGCTGTCGATCTACGGCGGGTCGCCGATCGTCCGTCAGCTTCGCGAACTGCAGCGCGGCGTCGACGTGGTGGTCGCCACGCCCGGCCGGGCCCTGGACCACCTGTCGCGTGGTTCGCTGGACCTCGAGGCGCTCGACGTGGTGGTGCTGGACGAGGCCGACGAGATGCTGGACATGGGCTTCGCCGAGGACATCGAGTCCATCCTCGACGCGACCCCAGCAGAACGCCAGGCCGTGCTCTTCTCGGCCACCATGCCGGGACGCATCGCGCACATGGCCAAGCGCCACCTCCGCGACCCCGTGCACATCACGCCCGAGCGTGAGCGGCCGGCGGCCGGGGCGGCGCCGCGGGTGCGTCAGAGCGCATACGTGGTGGCCCGCGCCCACAAGGCCGCGGCGCTGGGTCGTCTGCTGGACCTCGAGGCGCCGGGGGCCGCCATCATCTTCTGCCGTACCCGAGCCGAGGTGGACGAGCTCTCGGAGACGCTCACCGCACGCGGGTATCGCGCCGAGGCGCTGCACGGCGGCCTCACCCAAGAGCAGCGAGGACGGGTGATCGACCGGATGCGCGGCGGCTCGGTCGAACTGGTGGTGGCGACCGATGTCGCGGCGCGAGGCCTCGATATCGAGCAGCTCACCCACGTGATCAACTTCGACGTCCCCGCGGCGCCCGAGGCCTACGTCCACCGCATCGGCCGCGTGGGCCGCGCGGGGCGCGAGGGCGTGGCGATCACCCTCGCCCAGCCGCGCGAGCACCGGCTGTTGCGAGGCATCGAGCGCCTCACCGGCACGCGCATCCAGGTGGAGCAGGTGCCCACCATGGCCGATCTGCGGGCACGGCGGATGGAGCTCACCCGCGCCGCGTTGCGCGAGAGCATCCTGCAGGACGACCTGGGATCAGCCCGCGTGGTGGTGGAAGGGCTCGCCGACGAGTTCGACCTGATCGACATCGCGCTGGCCGCCGTGAAGCTGGCCCACGATGCCAGCAACGTGGCCGTGGACGAGGACGAGGAGGACATCCCCGTCGCCACTCCCCCCTCCTACCGTGAACAACGCCCCCGGGGGCCCCGCCCCGGGGAGGGACGGGGCGGCCGTGGGCCGGGACGCGGCCCCGGCGGGCCGACCGGTCGGGTGTTCGTGGGCGCCGGCCGTGCGGCCGGCGTGCGTCCGCAGGATCTGGTGGGCGCCATCACCGGCGAGTCGTCGCTGAAGGGGCGCGAGATCGGCGCCATCCAGATCCACGACCGGTTCGCGCTGGTGGAGGTGCCCGAGCGCGCCGTGGACGAGGTGGTGCGCGCCCTGCGGGGGACCACCATCAAGGGCCGTAAGGCCACCGTGCGCCCGGACGGCGGCCCGCGCAAGCGCTGACCGGCGCGGTCACGTCCAGGCGCGGGCCCCGCGGGCCGTCCAGTAGGAATCGGCGTCCTCGCGCAGTCCGTCCACCGCATCGGTGTCGGCGGTGAGTCCGACGGCGGCGACGTTCGACCGCACCTGATCCACCGTCGCGGCGCCGCTCAGCACCACATCGGCGTACGGGAGCGCCAGGGCCACGGCGAGCGCCGCCTGATCCGCACCCGACGCGTCGGGCACCGCGGCCATCAGCGCGGCGCGCGCCCTCGGGCCGAGCGCGGGATCGCGATCGGTCAGCCGCCCGTTCGCCAGCGCCTCCTTGATGATCACGCCCCGCCCATCGGCGTGGGCCTGCGCCAGGGCCTCGCCGGCCGACGGCTCCAGCACGTTCCATGTCGCCTGGACCGAGTCGAACAGCGGCGACCCGTGGCGCTCGATCGCCAATGCCCTCAGGATCGTCTCGCCCTGCATCGGCCCGCTCACCGTCAGGCCCACGGCGATGCCCTCCGCCCGCAGTTGCGCGAGTCCGTCGAGCACCGCGGAATCGGTGAGGACGCCGCTCTCGAGCGTCGCCGAGTGCACCTGGTAGAGCCCGAGCCACCGCCCCAGGTGTGCCAGGGTCTCCGGCCGCTGGCGATCCAACGTCGCCAGGGTGTGACTCTTGATCTCGTGCTCTGAGGCGTCCACCCGCCAGCCGGCCGTGTAGGTGTAGCCCCACTTCGAGCTCACCGTCACGGCGCCCTGGGCGATGGCGCGGCGGTCGAGCCAACCCGCCAGCAGTTCCTCGGCCCGCCCGTAGGAGCGGGCCGCATCGAAGTGGGCGATCCCGGCGGCGAGCGCGGCGTCCAGCACCGCCTCGGTCCGCGTGCGCACCGTGTCCCAGCGGTGGTCCGGGCCGAAGTCCACCGCATGTCCCAGGGTGATGTAGCCCGGCCGGCCCAGGGCCGCGAGGCCCAGGCCCATGCGCGTGACGCGCAGACCGGTCCGCCCGAGCGGGCGCGTCTCCATGTTCACCTCCCGGCTGGTCCGGCCCAGCGTACCGCCGGCGCGCGGGCGTCCCGCGGGTCAGTGGCCGCCGATGAGCGTGCCGATGCGTTCGCGCAGCGCCTGGAACTCCGGGGTGGCGCGCAACGCGGGCGTGCGCTGATCGGGCGCGAACGGCACCGCGATATCCGCGACCACCCGCCCCGGCCGTGGGCTCATCACCAGCACGCGCGTCCCCAGGTAGACGGCTTCCTCCACACCGTGCGTCACCAGCAGCGCGGTGGTGTCGGTGGCGGCCCAGATCGAGCGCAGTTCGTCCTGGAGGCGCTCACGGGTGAGCGTGTCCAGCGCGCCGAACGGTTCGTCCAGCAACAGGATCGCCGGGCGGTTCGCGAGGACGGCGGCGATCTGGGCGCGTTGCTGCATCCCGCCCGACAGTTCGTACGGGGCGGCATCGCCGAACTCGGCCAGACCCACCAGCGCCAGGTGCTCATCGGCGATGCGCCTGCGCTCGCGCCGGCGCACACCCGTGAACCGGGGGCCCAGTGCGACGTTGTCACGCACAGACAACCACGGGTAGAGGTTGGGACGCTGGAAGACCACGCCGCGGTCGGGACCGGGCCCGCGGACCCGGTCGCCCGCCACGGTCACCGTGCCGGTGCCCGGCCGCTCGAAGCCGGCGACCAGCTTCAGCAGCGTGGTCTTCCCGCACCCGGACGGGCCCACGATCGAGACGAACTCCCCCGCCCCGATCGTGATCTCGATGCCCGCCAGGGCGTCCACCTCCCCGCCGCGCCCGACGTAGCGGTGCCCCACGCCGTCGAACGCGATGAAGGGTGCATCGCCACCGGCACGGGAGCCGGCCGCCGAGGGCGCCGGGGCGGTGGACGCGGTCGTCACGGCGCGGCCGTCGCCACCGCCGCGGCCGGCTCGGTGTCCACCGCGTCCGAGTACGCCGCGTCGTCGGCAAGGTCCGTGATCTGACCCAGATCCCGGTTGAATGTGGCGGTCGCCAGCAGGGCGGGACCCACCGCCGGGAGGTTCGCGGCCTCCACCTGCTCGGCGGCGGTCAGGTACACGAGGTCCTTGGTCTGCGCCAGCGCGTCTTCCGGGCTGAGGTTCAGCTCGGCGGCGATGGCGGCCACGGCGTCGGGCTCGTCGTCGCGGTAGTGGCGCACCGCCCGATCCTGCTGGGCCACCCACGTCTCGACGGCGGCCGGGTACCGCGAGGCGAAGTCGTTGCTCACCACCGCCAGGTCGTAGGTGGTGTACCCCTTGGCCGCGAGCTGCTCGCTGTCCACCAGGATCCGGCCCCCGTCGGCCAGCAGCGCCGCCGTGGTCGGGTTCCAGGCGTACGCCGCGTCGATGTCGCCGCGGGTCCACGCCGCCTGGATGTCGGCGGGCTCGGCGTCGATGATGTCGACGTCGGCCGGGTCCACGCCGGCGTCCCGGAGCGCCGCCAGCAGGCTGTAGTGCGCCGTCGAGGCCAGCGGGGTGGCCACCTTCTTGCCCTTCAGGTCGGCCACGGAGGTGATGTCCTGTCTGGCGACCAACGCCTCCGCCTTCCCGATGACGTCGTGGATCCAGCTCACCCGGTAGTCGACGCCCTGGGACAGGCCGCGCGACACCGGACTCGAGCCGGCCAGCCCGATGTCGATGCTGCCTGCCGCGAACGCCTCGTTCACCGAGCCGCCCGAATCGAACTGCTTCCACTCGATGGTGACGCCGGGCAGCGCATCCTCGAGCCATCGCTTGTTCTTCACGATCAGGTCGCCGTTCGGGATGAGCTGATACGCGATCGTGATCTTCTCGGGCAGCGCTTCAGCCGATGCGGCGACCGTGGAGGCGCCGGCCGAGGTCCCCGCGGCCGCGGTGTCGTCGTCGGATCCGCATGCCGCAAGCGCCAGGCTGCACAGCGCCGCCGCGGCGAGTGCGAGCACCGCGCGCACCGGACCGTTGGAGAGAAGGGTCCTCATCAGTTCCTCCGATGGGATGGGATGGTCTGATTCACGCGCGACCCTTCCAGGGGACCGCGCGGCGTTCGATCGCCTTCACGAGCAGGTCGGTGGCGATCGCGGTCAGACCGATGACGATGATGCACATCACCGCCACGTCGGTCTGCTGGAACTTCTTGGTGGACCACGCCAGGCCGCCGATGCCGGGGATGCCGTCGACGGTCTCGGCCGCGACGATCGTGGTCCAGGCGAATCCGAGCGCGAGCCGCGTCCCGGTGAACATCTCCGGGAGCACCGACGGCACGATCACGTGCCGCAGCACCTGGAGTCGGTTGGCCCCGAGCGCGCGCGCCCCGTTGAGCCGGTCCGCGGGGATCGCCTGCACCCCCGAGATCACCGCGATCGCGACGGGCGGGAACGCCGCCAGGAACAGCAGCCAGATCTTGGAGGTGTCCTCGATGCCGAACCAGATGATCAGCAGGCTGAAGTAGGCCAGCGGGGGCAGCGCCCGCACGAAGTTCAGGTACGGCTCGGCGACGATGCGGACCGGTCGGACGGTGGCCAGCAGCAGCCCGACCAGGGTGCCCGCCACGATGGCCCAGAGCAGGCCGTTGCCGATGCGCCAGAGGCTGGCCCACAGGTGCTCCCAGAGGTAGTGCCCCGAGAGCCCCCGCACGCCGTCGTGCGTGGTGATCGAATCGACGAAGCGGTCCCAGACCGCGCCGGGAGTGGGCACGAAGAGCCGCGGCCAGATCTCCAGGCGCGCCACGAACCACCAGAGCCCCAGCAGCACGGCCAGCGACGCGATCTGGATCGCCGCGCGCCCGAGATGCGGTGCGCTGCGCGCAAGGCGGGCACGCCCCCGGCGCCGGGCCGAGGCGACGGCCACATGCGCTTCATCGGCTCTGATTATCGTGCTCATGGTCTTAACTTATACATGGTGGCGGGCGGCGTACGCGCCCCCACCACCGACATCGCGCGGCGACGCGCCCTCGTCCGCCGGACCGGGGCGCCGGGCGGAACCCCGCGACGGCAGACGCGCGGCCGCAAGGCCGAACGGACGCCGGCCGACCGCGCCACGGGTCCATGGTCGACGGGCGGCGGATCTGCCCCGGCGCACCGAGGCGGGCGCCATCGGGACGCTCGACCCCCCTCCACCCACGGCATTCGTCCCCCGTAACGGCGTAGACTCCCCGGCGCACATGGGTCCGGTGCGCGGCCCGCCTCTGGGGAAATGTCGCGCGGATGCCGAACCCTGTGCCAGTTCCGCAGTGCACGCCGCACCGGGACCGAACCCGTTCACCATCTCTCTGGGACTACGCGTGTCTTCGACCTCCTCCCCCGTAACTCAGGTCCTCCTGCCGGAACTCGGTGAGTCGGTCACCGAGGGAGTCGTGCTCGAGTGGCGAAAGGCCGAGGGCGACTCGGTCGAGGCCGGCGAGACGCTCCTTGAGGTGACCACCGACAAGGTCGACGTGGAGGTCCCCGCCCCGAACGCGGGTGTGGTGAGCCGCATCGTGGCCCAGCCCGGTGAGACCGTGGCCGTCGGCGCCCTGCTGGCCGAGCTCTCGGCCGGCGGCAACGGCTCCGGCCCGTCGGAGGGTGCAGCGCCGGCCCCGGCAGCGGCGGACGGCGGTGCCGGCGAGACCCGCGTGGTGCCGATCGTGCTGCCCGACATGGAGTCGGTGACCGAGGGCACCGTGGTGGAGTGGCACGCGAAGGTGGGCGACAGCGTCGCCAACGAGCAGGTGGTGCTCGAGGTGTCCACCGACAAGGTGGACCTCGAGGTCCCGGCCCCGGCCGCCGGCGTCCTCACCGCCATCAACGTCCAGCCCGGCGACACGTTCCAGGTGGGTCAGCCGCTCGGCGAGATCACCGCCGGCGCCGGCGCGGGCGCACCCGCGTCCGCCGACACCCCCTCCGCCCCCGCCGCGGCCCCGGCGGCCACGCCCGCCGCACCGCCGGCCGGAGCGACCGCGATCGAGTGGCCTCGGATCTCGCCGGTGGCCCGTCGCGCCGCCCTGGAGCGCGGCATCGATCCCGCCACCCTCACCGGCACCGGTCCCGGCGGGATCATCCGCAAGGACGACGTCGCCGCGGGCGCGGCGAAGCCCTCCCCGGCGCCGGCCGCCGGCTCCTCGGTGCAGGTGACCGCCGACGACGACGCCCAGCAGCTGCGCGGCCCCGCCGCGGCGCTGGCCTCGTACATGGACGAGAGCCTCACGATTCCCACGGCCACCAGCTTCCGGACGCTCACGGTCACCGCCCTGGACGCCCAGCGACGCAAGATCAACGGCGACCTGGCCGCCGCCGGGCGTAAGGAGAAGCTCTCCTTCACGCACCTGATCGCGTGGGCCATCATCCGCGCCGCCGCCGACGCGCAGCCGGTGATGGGGACGGGCTTCACCAGCCTGGACGGCAAGCCGCACAAGCTGGTGCGCGAGGCGGTCAGCCTCGGCCTGGCCGTGGACGTGGAGCGTAAGGACGGGTCGCGCTCGCTGATGGTCCCGGTGGTGAAGAACGCCTCCAACCTCGACTTCCGCGGCTTCCGCGACGCCTATGACGACCTGGTGAACCGCACGCGCTTCGGCGGCATCAAGCCGGATGAGCTGCGCGGCGCCACCATCACGCTCACCAACCCGGGCGGCCTCGGCACCGTGTCGTCGGTGCCCCGCCTGATGCCCGGACAGGGCACCATCGTCGCCACCGGCTCGATCGGGTACCCGCCCGGCCTGGCCGGCGCCGACCCCGAGGGCCTGCGTGCCCTGGGCGTCGAGAAGGTCATGACGATGACCAGCACCTACGACCACCGCGTCATCCAGGGTGCCGAGAGCGGCGCGTTCCTCGGCGAGATCGACCGACGCCTGCGCGGCGAGGACGAGTTCTACGAGCAGATCCGGGAGTCGCTGGGCCTGTCACGCGACGCCAGCGTGCCCGCACCGGCGCCCGCCGCGAAGCCCGCGGCCGCCGCCGCGCCGGCGCCCGTGGGCGGCGTGGTCGACGAGAACCTGCTGGAGGCCGTCGCCGCCGCCATGTCCGTGATCAAGGCCCACCGCAGTCACGGCCACCTCGCAGCCCACCTGGACCCGCTGGGTGCGGCGCCTCCCGGCGACCCGGCGCTGGACCCGGCCACGGTCAACCTGACGCCCGAGCTGATGGCGGCGATCCCGGCCTCGGTGGTGCGCGTGAAGGTGCCGGGCGAGAGCTTCGCCGCGGCCCTCCCGCACCTTCGCGAGGCGTACTGCGGCACGATCGCCTACGAGATCGAGCACCTGTCCGACCACCAGAAGCGCGTGTGGCTGCGGGCGACCATCGAGTCGGGGCGCCTGCGCCAGACGGCGCCGCCGGACGAGCGCCTGCACGCGCTGGAGCGGCTCATCGAGGTGGACGCGTTCGAGCGCTTCCTGCGCCGCACCTACCTGGGCCAGAAGACGTTCTCGATCGAGGGCGTGGACACGCTGGTGACCATCACCGACGAGGTGATGCAGTCGGCGGCCGCCGAGGGCGCGTCCGAGGTGGTCATGGGCATGGCCCACCGCGGCCGCCTGGCCTTCATCACGCATGTGGTCGGCCGCCCGGTCGAGTCGATCCTGGCCGAGTTCGAGGGCCACATGGCCTTCGAGTCGGGCGATGAGGAGGTCCGTGAGACCGCCGGCGACGTGAAGTACCACCTCGGCGCCGAGGGCGTCTTCCAGTCGCGCGCCGGCCGCCCGGTGACCGTGACGCTCGCCGCCAACCCCAGCCACCTGGAGCAGGTGAACGCGGTGGCCGAGGGCAACACCCGGGCCCGTCAGACCGTGCGCACCGGCCGGGAGGCGCACCACGACCCCGCCAAGGTGGTGCCCGTGGTGATCCACGGCGACGCCGCCTTCACCGGTCAGGGCGTGGTGGCCGAGACGCTCAACATGCAGGCGCTCAAGGGCTACACCACCGGCGGCACGATCCACATCATCGCCAACAACCAGATCGGCTTCACCACCGACCCGTACGACTCGCGCTCCACGTACCACACCAGCGACCTGGCGCGCGGCTACGACATCCCGGTGATCCATGTGAACGCCGATGACGTCGACGCCTGCATCGCGGCGGCCCGCCTGGCCGGCGCGTACCGCGCCCGGTACCAGCGCGACGTGCTGATCAACCTCATCGGTTACCGCCGCCTGGGCCACAACGAGCTGGACGAGCCGGCCTACACGCAGCCGGTGATGAGCCGCACCATCAAGGCGCACCCGCCGGTGAGCAAGCTCTTCGCGCAGAAGCTCGTGGACGACGGCGTCGTCACGGCCGAGAAGGTCGAGGAGATGATCGCCGCCGCCGAGGGTCGGATGCGCGCCGCGCACGAGGCCGTCACCAGCCACGGCATCACCGGCGAGGACGACCGCGCACCCGTGCGCAATGGCACCACGGGCACCCTGCCCACCGCCGTGCCTGCCGAGAAGCTCACCGAGCTGAACGAACAGCTCATCACGGTGCCCGACGGCTTCACGGTCCACCCGAAGCTCAAGCCGCAGCTGGCCCGGCGCCGCGAGGCGCTCACCAGCGAGGAGAACGACATCGTCTGGGCGCACGCCGAGGCGCTCGCCTTCGCGTCGCTGCTCACCGAGGGCGTGCCGATCCGCCTCACCGGTCAGGACTCGGCCCGCGGCACGTTCAGCCAGCGCCACCTGGAGCTGCACGACGTCGGCGAGGGTGAGACGTGGACGCCGCGCACCGGCCGCGTGTACACGCCGATGATGAACCTGCCCGGCGCCACCGCCGCCTTCGAGCTGCACAACAGCCCGCTGTCGGAGGCCGCCGCGATCGGCTTCGAGTACGGCTACAGCACCCACGCGCCCGAGGCGCTGGTGATCTGGGAGGCGCAGTACGGCGACTTCGCCAACGGCGCCCAGATCATGATCGACCAGTTCCTGGTGTCGGGCCGCGCGAAGTGGGGCGAGACCTCCCGTCTCACCCTGCTGCTGCCCCACGGGTACGAGGGCAACGGCCCCGAGCACTCATCGGGCCGCATCGAGCGGTTCCTGCAGCTCGCCGCGGAGGACAACATCCGCGTGGCGAACTGCTCCACGGCGGCGAACTACTTCCACCTGTTGCGCGCCCAGGCACTCACCGACCGGCTGCGACCGCTGGTGATCTTCACGCCGAAGAGCCTGCTGCGCGCCAAGAGCGCCTCCTCGCACCTGTCGGATCTGTCCGAGGGCGAGTTCCGCCCCGTCATCGACGATCCGCGTGTCGAGGACGCGTCGGCGGTCACCCGCCTGATTTTGTGCTCGGGCAAGGTGTTCCACGACATCGACAACCACGCGGACCGCGCGGCCCACCCGGAGCTGGCGATCGCCCGCCTGGAGCTGCTCTACCCGCTGCCCGAGGACAGCCTCAAGGCGCTGTTCGCGCGCTACCCGAACCTCACCGAGGTGACGTGGCTCCAGGAGGAGCCGCGGAACATGGGCGCCTGGGACTTCGTGGCCCCGCAGCTGGCCGAGCTCGCGCCGGCCGGCGTTCGCGTGGCGTACGAGGGCCGCGGCCGGCGCGCCAGCACCAGCGAGGGCTACCCGCAGTCCCACCAGGCTGAGCAGGAGCGGCTCCTCACCGCCGCCCTGGAAGGAGGAAAGACCGCATGAGCGACCCTGTGCGCGTCGTCGTGCTGGGCGGAGGCCCGGCCGGCGACGTCGCCGCGCTGCGCGCCGCGCAGATCGGCGCCGACGTGACCCTGATCGAGCGCGCCGAACTCGGCGGCACGTGCCTCAACCGCGGGTGCATCCCGACGAAGGCGCTCCTGGCCACCACCGACCTGCTGCGCAAGGTGCGCCGCGGTCATGAGTACGGCCTTGTGGCCGACGGCGTGGGCTTCGACTTCGGGCGCATGATGGAGCGCAAGGAGGAGATCGTCCTCCAGATGCGGTCCGGCGTGGAGGGCGCCTGCAAGCGCAAGGGCGTCAACGTCGTCTACGGCCAGGGACGGGTGGACGGCGACACCGTCGTCGTCGACGACCAGGTCTTCCCGTACGACCGCCTCATCGTCGCGGTGGGTACCGAGCCCTCCGGGCTCCCCGGTTTCGACATGGACCACCCGGCGGTCCTCACCTCCGACGACATCCTCGTGCTGGAGGAGGTGCCCGAGAGCCTGCTGATCGTCGGTGGCGGCGTCATCGGCTGCGAGTTCGCCAGCCTCTTCGCCCCGCTGGGCGCGCAGATCACGGTGGTCGAGGTGCTCCCGCGCCTGCTGGCCGGCATCGACAAGCGCACGGCCGACCAGTTCCAGCGCAGCCTGGAGAAGGAGGGCGTCGCCGTCCACCTGGGCAAGCAGGTGAGCGAGGTCTCCGAGTACCGGGCCGACGGCGTCACCGTGCGCCTGGACGACGGGACCGAGATCTCGGCGCAGAAACTGCTGGTGTCGGTGGGCCGGCGTTCCCAGGCGTCGGACATCGGCCTGGAGGACATCGGGGTGGAGGTCTCGGACCGGGGTGTCATCACGGTCGATGACTTCCTCCAGACCAAGAACCCCAAGGTCTGGGCGGTGGGCGACTGCATCGGCGGGATGCAGCTGGCGCACCTGGCGTCCGCCGAGGCGGCGCGCGCCGTGGAGAACGCGCTGCTCGGCAAGCCGCTCCCCATCGATCGCACCGTCGTCCCAAGCTGCATCTACACCCACCCCGAGATCGCCACGGTGGGTCTGAACGCCGACGCGGCCAAGGAGCGCGGGTTCAAGGTCAAGCTGGGCCAGGCGCGGTTCCTCGGCTCGGGCAAGGCCCTCGGCGAGGGCGAGCCCGACGGGTACGCCCAGGTCGTGATGGACCAGGACACCGGTCTGCTGCTCGGGGCCACCATCATGGGCGTGCACGCCGTGGAGATGATCCACGAGGTCGGCGTCGCGATCTCCGCCGGGTTGTCGGTGCACGAATTGGGCGACATCATCCACGCCCACCCCACGGTGTCCGAGATGGTCATGGATGCCTCTCACCAGGCTCTCGGGATCGCCCCCTACCTCTCGTAGGCTCGGCCCCGTCGCGCTGCCGCCCGCCGAGGCGGTGGCGCGCCCGGTGGGCCTGCTGCGCGCGCTGACGCCCGACGATCGGGCGATCGCGTCGTGGTCGACCATCACCCACACCGCGCTGGTGCTCGGCCGCAGCGCCGGTGCCCCGCCCGTGGACCGCGCCGCCGTGCGTGACGCCGGCGCCACCGTGGTGCGCCGCTCCAGCGGAGGCGGGCCGGTGCTGTGGGACGACGGGCTCATCGCCCTGGACATCATCCTGCCGCCGGGCCACCCCTTGGCGCCGGCGGATGTGGTGCAGGCCTACCGCTGGCTGGGTGAGGCGATCGCGCGCGCCCTCACCGCACTGGGCGCCCCGGGTCCCGAGACCGTCACGATCGAGGCGTCGCGTGCCGCCGGCGCGGCTCCGGGGCCCGCCACCGGGGCCTGCTACGGCGGTATCTCCCCCTTCGAGGTCCTCGTGGCGGGGCGCAAGGTGTTGGGCCTCTCGCAGGCACGACGACGGCAGGGGACGCTGCTGCAGGCGGGAATCCTGCTCTCTGTGGACGGACCGCTGACAGCCCGCCTGATGGGGCGACCCCCCGAGTTCGGCGCCGCGCTGGCCGCGCACGCCGCAGGCCTGCGCGAATGGCTTCCCGAACTGGATGCCGACGCCGTGATCGCGGCGGTCGACCGGGAGCTGGCCCCGCTGCTGGGACCGCCCACCGACGACGAGCCGACGGCCGCCGAGCGGGCGGCGATCGCCGGCGCGACCGCCGAGGCGTCGGGGTGAGCGACCGGCGGCGCCCTCCGCGCGGACCGTCGCCGGCGCCGAGCCCCATCCCGATGCTGGTCATCTTCGCGATCATGCTCCTGGCCGTGGCGCTCGCCGCCGTGCTGGAGGCGCGCGGCGATGGCCGTGGGCCACGGGACCCGCGGTCGGAGACGACGGCCGGCGCACCCCGGCCACGGCCGCCCCTCGATCCGAACGGCCCCCCCATCACGGTCGCGGCCACGGGGGACATCATGATGGGCACCCCGCAGTACGGGCTGCCCGCCGACGGCGGGGCCGGATTCTTCGCACCGGTCGCCAGCCTGCTCACGGGCGACGTGGTGCTGGGGAACCTGGAGGGCACCCTCTCCACGACGCCGGGCTCCAAGTGCGGCGCCGACAGCGAGAACTGCTTCGCCTTCCAGTCGCCGCCCGAGTACGCGGAGCATCTGGCCGCCGCGGGCTTCACGGTGATGAACCTCGCCAATAACCATGCGAACGACTTCGGTGATGTCGGGCTGCGCGAGACCGAGGAGGCCCTGGCCGCGGCGGGGGTGCGCTCCACCGGCCGGCCGGGGACGATGGCGACCATCGACGACGACGGGCGCGTCATCGCGGTGCTCGGATTCGCGCCGTATCCGTGGGCGGACCCGCTGCTGGACCTCGACGCCGCGGCCGCACGGGTCAGGGAGGCCACGTTCGCGGCCGACATCGTCATCGTGACCTTCCACGGCGGCGCCGAGGGTGCCGATCACACCCATGTCCCCCAGGGGCCGGAGGAGTACCTCGGCGAGCCCCGCGGTGACGCGCGCGCCTTCTCGCACGCGGTCATCGACGCCGGCGCCGACCTGGTGATCGGTCACGGCCCCCACGTCCTGCGCGGGCTGGAGCTGTATGAGGGGCGGCTGATCGCGTACAGCCTCGGGAACTTCGCCGGGTACCGTGCGTTCTCACTCGACGGGCCGCTGTCGCAGAGCATGGTGCTGAGCGTCGAACTGGCGCCGGACGGGACGTTGCGCTCGGGCGGCATCCACCCCACGGAGCTGGTGGGCGACGGCACCCCGGCGCCCGGCGGTGACGCGATCGCGACGGTCCGGCGGCTGAGCCGTGAGGACTTCCCCGGCAGCGCACCCGCCATCGGTGCGACGGGCACCATCCGCCCGCCGGCGTGACCCACCCGGAGATGGCCGGAACGTGGACCGACGGGATCCGCCCGAGGCTGGTCGCCGGCGCCGCGACGGGCGCCGGGCTGGTGGTGGTGGCCCTCATCCCGCTCACGCCGATCGGTATCGCCCTGGCCGTTGCCGCGTCGGCGGTGCTGGTGCTCACCCTCGCCGGTGCGGCGCTGGCCACGCTGGTGGTCGCGCGCACCCACGGGGCCGAGAGCCTCAGCTTCGCCTGCCTGGCCGCGGTCTTCGCCCTCTGGGCCTGCACGCGGGCGCAACGACTCGTGTCGCTCGCCCGAGATGAGCCGGTCGAGATGTGGGCGGCGCTCACACCGGTGTGGATCGCGGTCGCGTGTCTGGGTGTCGCGGCCAGCGTCCTGCTCTATGTCCACCATCGTGAGCGTCGGAGCTGGGCGGGACCGATCGACGCCGCCGTCATCGCCATCGGTGTCGCACTCCTGGCGTGGTCATTCGTCTACGGGTCCGACTGGGGCCCCACCGCCTACGCGGCGGCCATCGCCGCGGTGGCCGCCGGCCTGGGAAGCATGCTCCTGTGGCGCCGGTCGTCGGTGCCCCCGTGGCTGCGCTGGGGACTGGTGGGGCTGGCGCCGATGATGGGCGATGTGGTCGTGACCGAGTGGGCGGAACGCTCGGCGCGCTCTGAACTGCGTGTCGTCGCGATGGGCCTGAGCCTGTGCGGTCTGGGCTGCCTGGCCGCGGCAGCGGCGGGCCGGTTGCGTTCGGGCCCTGACACGGCGCCGGAGCGATCCGACCTTGGTCGGCGCCCCTCGCGGATCGTGCGGGCCCTGCCGGCGGTGACGCTGCTCGCCGGAATCGCCGCGCTCACATACGACCGCGGCCTGGTCGGCCTGCTCGCCATCGCGGCGGCGGCGCTGCTCGTCGCGCGGGTGCTCCAGTCCCTGGCCACCGTCGAGCATCTGCTGGAGGAGCGCTCGCACTGGGCGCTGGTCGATCCCCTGACGGGGGTCGCCAATCGACGGCGCTTCTCGGACGAGCTCCCCGCCTTGGCCGACGAGGCGCGCCAATCGGGCACGCCCGCGGCGGTGGTGGCGCTGGACCTCGACCACTTCAAGGCGGCCAACGACGTGGGTGGGCACGCGGCGGGCGACGCGCTGCTGCGTGAGGTGGCCGCGGCCATCACCGGCGTTCTGCGCGAGCGCGACCGGTTGTTCCGCCTGGGTGGCGACGAGTTCGTGGTCCTGCTGCCGGCCACCGATCTCACCGACGCGCAGCACATCGCGGAACGGCTGCGGTTGGTGGTGGCCGAGGCGGCGTCGGATCTGCTGCCCGACGGCCCGGCGGTGACGACGTCGATCGGCGTGGCCGAACTGCCGATGGACGTGGGCGACGGGCGCAGCACTCCCGCGGTGGCCGACCGGGCGCTGTACGCGGCGAAGATGCAGGGGCGGGACCGGGTGGTCGTCGCCGAGGCCGACGGGGCCGGCGGGTGACGCCCGCCGTCCCGATGCGGCGCATCGTCGCGCATCATCCGGTCAGGGTCGTCCTGGGCGCCGCCGGGGCCGGCGCCGCCACCGTGCTGGCGCTCCTCGCCCTAGCGTCGCCCACCCCCGCGCTGGCGGCGGGGGCCCTGGTCATGCTGCTGTTCGACCTCACGGGGATCGCGGCCGCCCTCCTGGCGGCCCACCGGACACGCGGCACCGAGCACGCCGCCTTCTTCGCCCTGGCCGGCGTGTTCGCATGCTGGGCCCTGACGCGGGTGCTCTGGCTCCTCGCCCTGCGGCGCGGCGACGACCTCGGTGCCACCGCGGCCCTCGAGCTCGTGTGGGCGATCGCCGCGGCGCTCGGCACCGCGGCGCTCCTGCTGCTCTACGTCCACCACCGCCACCGGCCCAGCCTGTCCGGGCTGATCGACGGCGCGGTGGTGGCGGTCTCGCTGGCCGTCGTGCTCTGGCGGGTGGTGTTCGGCCGCGACGGCGGCACCTTCGGCGACGCCACATCGGCGGCCTACCTGGGTATCGGTGTCGGCGGGCTGGTCGTGCTGGGCGGAATGGTCGCCTGGCGGCGGTCCACCGGCCGCAGGTGGCTGCGGTGGGGGCTGATCGCGCTGGTGCCCCTGCTGGCGGACATGGCCTTGGGCATCACCGCGGAGGCGGTGGGGAGCGCCAATCTGCGCGCGGTGGCGATGGCCTTCGGGGTGTTCGGTCCGGCCGCGTTGATCATCCTCGCGCTGAGCCGTGCACGGGTGGGGCCCACGCCCACCGGCGCGCCGGAGGGCGTGGGGCCACGCTCCCTGGCGCTGCGTGCGGTGCCGGCCGCGGCGCTGGTACTCGCCCTGGCATCGCTCACGTGGGAACAGGGGGTCATGGGCGTGCTGGCGGTCGTCGCGGCGGTCCTGCTGGTGGTCCGCCTCCAGCGGGCGCTCACGACGGTGGAGGCGCTCCTGGACGAACGCTCGCGCTGGGCGTTCACCGATGCCCTCACCGGCGTCCCGAACCGGAGGCGCATGGAGGATCAGCTTCCCGCGGTCGCGGCGGACGCCCAGGCCAGCGGCGTGCCCGCCTCGGTCATCGCGATCGACCTGGACAACTTCAAGCGCGTGAACGACGGCCACGGGCACGCCGTGGGCGATGCGCTGCTGCGCGAGGTGGCCACGGCGATCACGCGGGTGCTGCGCGCCAGAGACACGCTCTTTCGCGTGGGCGGCGACGAGTTCGTGGTCCTGCTGCCGGCCACCCGCGCCGCCGACGCCGTGCGGATCGCCGAGCGGGTGCGCGAGGCCGTCGCCGCGTCGGCGCTGAGCGGACGGCCGGATGACCCGCGTGTGACCACGTCGGTGGGCGTGGCCGAGCTCCCGCGCCGCGCCGACGCCGGCGACACGCGCGAGGCCGCGGACCGGGCGCTCTACGCCGCCAAGGCACGGGGCCGCGACCGGGTGGTCGCTGCCGCGGACCTCAGCGGTCCGGACCGAGCGGGTACCCCACAGGCGGCGTCCGACCCGTGACGCGAACCACCAGCACCGCCGGCCGTCCACGGGCCCTGCGCCAGAGGTCATGGAGCGCCTCCGGCAGGTCGCCCGCGCGATCCACCGTGCTCGCCGACGCCCCGAATCCGCGGCACAGGGCGGGGATGTCCAGCGGCGGGTCGGCGATCTCGAGGCCGGGCCAGTCGCCGGCGGGCCGACCGGTGAGCCCCTCCATGCCGGCGCGCAGGATTTCGTAGCCGCCGTTGTCGGCCACCACGAGCGCCAGGCCGAGGCGCTCGCGGGCCGCGGTCCATAGGGCCGGGAGACCGAACAGGAGGCTGCCGTCGCCCTGCAGTGCCATCACGCGACGCCGCCGGTCGGCCAGCGCGGCGCCCACGGCCGCCGGGAGGCCCCACCCCAGCGCGCTGCCGCGGTGCGCCAGCCACGTGGCCGGCGTGCGGCGGCCGATCACCGCCCGCAGGGATCGGCCCGCGGTGAGAGCCTCATCCACCACCAGGTCGCCCGGCATCACCGCGCCGGCGACCGCGCGCACGAAGGCGGCCGGTGACACGCCGGCGCCGCCCGCCGCGGCCTGCGCGGCCACGCGCGCCCGCGCAGAG
>JBIQJW010000202.1:0-3895 GCA_044507145.1 Actinomycetota bacterium | reverse complement strand
CCGGCGCCGATGGCGGTGGCCGAGCGCACGCGCTTGCCGGCCATGAGCGCCGCGCGGAAGAGGTGGTTCAGGATCGGGCCGGCCGCGCCCGCGGCACACGCGGCGCACCATGCGTCGCGCACCTGGCCCTGGATCTCGCTCTCGCCGACGACCAGGGAGTCGAGCCCGGCCGCCACGCGGAAGAGGTGGCGCGCGGCCTCGGCGCCGCGCCGGGTGCGCTGGCCGGCCGCGAGCTCGTGTGCACCGATGCGCGTCTTGGAGACCAGGGCCGCGACGGCGACCTGCCGGGCGGGCTCCGCGTCGGCGCAGACCATGTGGATCTCGGTGCGGTTGCACGTGGACAGCAGCGCCGCCTCGGCGATGCCGCCGGCGCGCACGGCCCCGAGCAGTCGTGGGATGTCGGCCTGGGCCACGGCCGCGCGCTCGCGCACCGTGACGTCGAGTGTGCGGTGGGAGATGCCCACCACCATCAGTTCCATCTGTCGCTCCGCGTCGCGGGGGGACGGATGCCGGCACGGAACCGGCCCCGCCGCATGTGCGACGGGGCCGGCCGGTGCCTCACGGCAGGGCCGTGATCACTTCGCGAGCGGGTCCGGCCGGAGCTGGACCTGCGCGACGTAGCTCACCCCGGTCTCCGAGTGGAGGATGGGGTCGAGCCCGTTGGTGTACCAGAGCCCACGGCCCTTCCAGCCGGCGTCGGGGTCATCGATGCGACCGTCGAGCCCACGCGTGTACGTGTTGAGCGGGTAGGGGACGCGGATGTGGTTGAACTTCTCGGTCTTCGGGTCGAAGACGATCAGCGAGTCCGAGTCGGTGCCGTTGATCACCAGCACGTTCTCACCGAGGCCGAGCGTGTTGTGCTGATCGACCCAGCTGTAGTAGTGGAAGTCGCCCAGCTGCTCGTTCTCCTCGCCGCCGTCGGTCTTCATCTTCGGACCGGGGATGTCGTGCTTGGTCCAACCCTCCGGGCACTGCTCGCCCGTCCCCCAGGTCTGCTTGCACTTGGTGCGGTCGAAGCTTGCGGCGTGACCGCTGCCGGTGCCCATCCAGATGACGCCGTTGGTGTCGACGTCGATGCCGCGGGGACCGCGGATCGGCGCCGGCGGCTTGTAGACCTCGAGCGTGTCGGTCTCGGGGTCGTACCGGCGGATCTCGCCGGGCACACCGGGCGACGCCGTCCAGACGGTGCCGTCGGGGCTGGCGATGACGCCGTAGTTGAAGCCGACCAGATCGGTGTCGGCCTTGCCGTCACCGTCGGAGTCGATCTCCATGGGGATGTAGCCCTGCGCCTCCTTCAGCGTCTCGGGCTTCTCCGGGTCGTACTTGCTCGGGTCGAACCAACCGAACGCGAACGAGTCGCCGGAGGTCCAGAGGACGCCCTTGTCGTCGAACTGCAGGTGGTGCGTACCGAAGCAGGTGTCGATGAGTTCGAACTTCTCCGTCTCGGGGTCGAAGTACCCGAGCTGACGGTGGTGGGCGAACTCGTTGAGCTGCTGGCGGGCCTTCGGGTTCTCGTGGTTCTGGCAGAACTCGGGCATGTCCTCGGCCCACTCACGACGGATCTGGGTGGTGATCCAGACGCGACCCTGATCGTCCATCATCGGGTTGTGGGGGTTCGCGGGGTTGTGGTACTTGCCCACGAACGCGGACTCGCCGCCCTCGGCCGGACAGCCGAGCGTGCCGAACCCGCCCTTCTGCGGGGTCGCGCGACCTTCGAGGATGGCGCCCTGCTTGTAGGTCTGATCGCACCACGGGACGTCGAAACCACCGACCGTCGGGACGTCGTAGGTGGAGACCTCATGCGTCTTGGGGTCCATCTTCAGCATGCGGTCGTTCGCGAGGTCCACGCCCCACACCGGGCCGTAGCCGTTGAGGGTGGGGTCGCGCTTGTCGGTGGCCACCTCGTCGTGGGCGTAGGTGAACGAGTCACCCCACTCCCACTGGGTCACCACCATGTTGCGCTCGATGCCGGTCGGCCGCGGCGGGGTCTCCGCCGGCACCTCGCCGTCGGCGATCCGCTGGCCCCAGTCGGCGAGCGACTCGAGGAAGGCGTCGCCGCCCAGGCCCTCAACGCCGGCGTACATGACGCTGGACTTCTTCAGGCCCTTCTCGAACCACTCCTTCGAGGTGCCCGCGCGGGTCGGGATGGACCCGAACTGGTGGCAGAGCATGCACGTGAGCTTCATGCCGGTGAGGTAGTCACCGGTGGCCATCCCCTCGGGCGCCTCGTACATCGAGAGCCAGTAGTTCGAGGGGTAGTTGCGGGCCGCCTCCTGCTTGCTGGCGACCTCGGTGTCGACGGCGACGTCGGTGTCACCGGGGGATGCCGCGACCTTGTCGGAGTCACGCAGGCCGTACCCGCGCACCCACACGTCGAAGTCGGCATCGGGCAACTGCGGTAGCACGAAGCGCCCGTCGTCGTCGGTGACGACGATCTTGCGGTAGGGCGTGGCCAGGTCGTCGGTCTCGGCGATGACCCAGACGCCGGCTTCGGGCTTCGAGCCGGCCGAGGTCACCGTGCCCTCGATGGTGCCCGAATCACCGCTTCCGGATGAGTCGTCACCGCAGGCCGCCACCACGGTCGCGGCAGCGAGCACCGAGACCGCGGTGGCGAGGAATCGTTTGATCTTCATGGGCGATGCACCTCCGTGCGTGGCCGGAACGCTCGCAACCTATGTCACGAAATGCGCCGCCAACAGGCATTCCGGGAACGATCGGGAAAGCCCGAATGCCGCTCCACAACCGAGATCTGCCACAACGAGCACCGGCGCGCCCACGTGATGTGGACGCGCCGGCCGGAGGGGCGCTGCGGGAGATGACGACCCTCGATCGAGGGAGATCAAGGGCGATTCTGCGACTGCCGCCGGCTGCGCCGGCGGCAGTCGGGCGATCAGCGCAGCGGCAGGCGGTTGGCCGCCCACATGAAGCGCCAGGTCGCGATCTGCGCCTCCATCCGCTTGGCGTTCTCACCCAGGTCGATGTGCTCCTGCATGTACATCGCGGTCTCGCGCAGGTCGCGGGCCGTGTGGGCGTCGGCGGCGAGGGTCTCGGCCGCCGACGCCACCACCGCCTGCCGGCGCTGCTGCCCGTCGCGCAGGGCCGGGTCCTGCGCATAGGGGTCGTCCATCGTGACCGCGATGAACCCGGTCACCGCGGCGTGGACGCGCTTCAACGTGGCGGCGGTCGCTTCCGGGGATGCCTGTGCCGCAACGGCGTCGGTGGAGCCGTTGGTGGTGTCCTGCGCAACCGCGAGGGCCGCTCCCCCGCCCAGCGCCGCCGCCGCCAGGGTCGTGACGATGAGCTTCCGCACGCTGCCTCCCCTTGAAGTTCGATGGAGCGCCCGCGGCGCCCACGTCAAGAGTAAGCGAGCCCCCACCGGACGGGGACCCCGCAGACGATTGATCGTGATCATCCGAACTATCCCAGGGGCGCGTTCACCGGCCATTCACAACATCGTCACGCGGTTGACCCACGCGAGGGGATCCGACGGACATAGGTTCGGGGCATGACCGCCACAATCGCACCCCCGGCACCGCGGATCCTGGTCGTCGAAGACGACGAGAGCATCGCGTACGCCGTCACACATCACCTGCGTGCCGCCGGCATGGAGCCGACCCACGCGGCCGACGGGCACGCCGCCCTGCGGGCGCTGCGCGCCGCGCCACCGGATGCCGTGGTGCTGGATCTGATGCTGCCGGGGGTCGATGGGTGGCACCTCATCCGGGAGACGCGCACGTGGGCGCCTCGCCTGCCGATCATCGTGGTGACCGCGCGCTGCGGCGAGCATGACCGGGTCGAGGTGCTGTCCCTGGGTGCGGACGACGTGGTGTCGAAGCCGTTCTCGATGAGGGAGCTGACGGCGAGGGTGGGGGCCGCGCTGCGCCGGACGGCGGCG
>JBIQJW010000201.1:0-3906 GCA_044507145.1 Actinomycetota bacterium | reverse complement strand
CCGACGCCAAGTCCGGGATCATCTCCGGCCAGCTCAACTCCAAGCGCCAGGAGGCCTACAGCACCTGGGCCGAGGAGGCCGTGAAGGACTGGGAGTCGCGGACCGTCTACGCCGACAACTCGCTCAAGCCGTCCACGGACGAGGCGCCCGCCGAAACCACAGACGGCACCGAGTAGGCGCACGCCCGTGCGGATCGTCGCCGTCGGGCCGGGGGACGCGGATGCGGTTCCGGCCGCCGCGCTCGCGGCCCTCGCGGGAGCGACCCGCCTCCACACATACCGTCTGTCCGATGACGTGGGCGCCCTCCTCGGGGCGCCCACCGTCGTTTTGGGTGACGACGATGCGCCGCCGCCCGATGCCACCGTCGTCGCCCCCGACGCCGCCGCGCACGCCCTATCCCTTGTGCATCCGGATGCCGACACCGTGCCCGACCGCGCGCGCCTGCGGGCCCGTGCCATCGGCGCCGAGGTGGCCGCGCTGGCCGACGTCGGCGCCCACCTGCGACGCGAATGCCCCTGGGATCGTGAGCAGACGGCCGCCACCATCGTCCCGCACACCATCGAGGAGGCATTCGAGGTGGCCGACGCCGTCGCATCCGACGGGATCGGCCTGCCCGACGAGCTGGGCGACCTCCTCTTCCAGTCCGTGTTCCTCTCGCAGTTGCTGGAGGAGGAGGGCACGGCCGACCTCGCCACCGTTGCACGTGGCCAGGTGGACAAACTGATCAGCCGCCATCCCCACGTGTATGGCGAAGACGCCGCCGCCAACGCCGGCGCCGTGCTCGACATGTGGGAACGCCGCAAGCGCGAGGAGCGCGCCGACCAGGGCATCTTCCACGAGCTTCCGGTGGGTCTTCCGGCACTGGCCTACGCCACCAAGGTCTGCAAGCGCGCCGGGGCCGTGGGCTTCCAGCATGCGGGGCCCGACACGGCCTTCGCCAAGCTGGACGAGGAGCTGGCGGAGCTGCGCGCCGACCCCGGCGCCGGCGAACTCGGGGACCTGCTGTTCGCGGCCGTCGCCGTCGCACGAACCCTGGGCGTGGACCCCGAGCTGGCGCTGCGGGCCTCCGCGGCCCGCTTCCGGGCCCGGGTGGAGCTGGCGGCCACGCTCGCCGCCGACGCCGGCATCCGCTTCGAGGGGCTCGACACGGCGCAGCAACTCGCGTGGTACGACCGGGCACACGAACGGCACAACGACGACACGGGAGGACCGTCGCCATGATCGGAGACACCGCCGCCTGGCGGGCGCTCGAGGCGCACGCCACCGAGCACCGCGACCTCCACCTGCGCGACATTTTCGCCGCCGATCCGGCCCGTGGCGACGAGCTCGTGGTCGAGGCAGGCGACCTGGTGCTCGACTACTCGAAGTGCCGCGTGACGCGCGAGACCCTGCGCCTGCTGGCAGACCTCGCCGACGCCGTCGACCTGCGCGGCCGGGCCGAGGACATGTTCACCGGCCGGCGCATCAACACCACCGAGGACCGCGCCGTCCTGCACACGGCGCTGCGCGCCCCGGCCGACGCCGTGGTCGAGGTGGACGGCGTGAACGTGGTGCCCGCCGTGCACGAGGTCCTCGATCGCGTCTGCGACCTGGCCGAGAACGTGCGCGACGGCCGCTGGACCGGTGCCACCGACCTGCCCATCCGCACCGTCATCAACATCGGCATCGGCGGCTCGGACCTCGGGCCGGCGATGGCGGTGCAGGCCATGCGTGACCACGCCGCACCACATCTCGACATCCGTTTCGTGTCCAACATCGACGGCGACGACGTCCGCGACGCACTGGCCGGTGCCGATCCGGCGACCACGCTGGTGATCGTCTCGTCGAAGACGTTCACCACCCTCGAGACGCTCACCAACGCACGCTCGGTGCGCGATTGGCTCGTCGGCGGACTGGGTGGCGACCCGTCCGTGGTGGCGCGCCACTTCGTCGCGGTGTCCACCAACCACGACGCCGTGCGCGACTTCGGCATCGACCCGCGGCACATGCTCGGCTTCTGGGACTGGGTGGGGGGCCGGTACTCGGTCGACTCCGCCATCGGGCTGGCCCTGGCCATCGCCGTCGGCGCCGACGGCTTCCGCGCCTTCCTCGCCGGGATGCACACCATCGACCGGCACTTCCGCGAGGCGCCGACGCTGTCCAATATGCCCATCCTCATGGGCCTGCTCGGAATCTGGCACGGCAACTTCCTCGGCGCCGGCACCCACGCGGTCCTGCCGTACAGCCGGCGCCTCGCGCGCTTTCCGGCCTACCTCCAGCAGCTCGACATGGAGAGCAACGGCAAGTCGGTGCGCCTCGACGGCACCCCCGTGGGCGTCGACACCGGCCCGGTGCTCTGGGGCGAGCCCGGCACCAACGGCCAGCACGCCTTCTACCAACTGATCCACCAGGGCACGCGCCTGGTGCCGTGCGACCTCATCGGTGTCGCGCGCCCGGCCGAGGCGCTCGGCGACCACCACGACCTCCTCATGGCCAATCTGCTGGCCCAGGCCGAGGCGCTCGCCTTCGGCAAGACCGCCGAGGAGGTCGCCGGCGAGGGGATTCCGCCGCACCTGGTACCCCACCGCACCTTCCCGGGCAACCGGCCCACCAACGTGTTGCTCACCGCCGAGCTGACCCCGTCCACCCTCGGCCAGCTCATCGCGCTGTACGAGCACCGCACCTTCACGCAGGGCACGGTCTGGGGTATCAACTCCTTCGACCAGTGGGGTGTGGAGCTCGGCAAGGTCCTCGCCGCCCGCATCGCCCCCCAGCTCACCGACGACACGCCGCCCGACCACGACGGATCCACCAACGCGCTGATCCGTCGCTACCGTCGACTCCGAACCGGGGGATGAGCATGCAGCTCGGAATGATCGGCCTCGGCCGCATGGGCGCCAACATCGTGCGCCGCCTGATGGCCGCAGGCCACGAGTGCGTCGTCTACGACGTCGACCCCGAGGCGGTCGCCGCCCTCGCCGGCGAGGGGGCCACCGCCGCCACATCTCCCGCCGACCTCGCCGCCAAGCTCGACGCGCCGAGGACCGCGTGGGTGATGGTGCCCGCCGCGTTCGCCACCGCGACCGTCCACGATGTGGCCGACCACCTCGAGGCCGGCGATACGGTCATCGACGGCGGCAACAGCTACTACCGCGAGGACATCGCCCGCGCCGCCACCCTCTCAGAACGCGGCATCCACCACCTCGACATCGGGACCAGCGGCGGTGTGTTCGGGCTGGAGCGCGGCTACTGCATGATGATCGGCGGCGACACCGACGCCGTGCGGCGCATCGACCCCATCCTCCGCGCGCTCGCCCCCGGCGTCGACACCGCCCCGCGCACCCCCGGCCGCACCGGCGAACCCACCCCCGCGGAGCACGGGTACCTGCACTGCGGTCCCGCCGGCGCGGGACACTTCGTCAAGATGGTCCACAACGGCATCGAGTACGGCATGATGGCCGCCCTCGCCGAGGGCATGAACCTCCTCAGCAAGGCCAACGTCGGCGCCGAGGACCAGGAGCACGACGCCGAGACCACGCCCCTGCAGGATCCCTGGGCGTACCGCTACGACATCGACCTGTCCCAGGTCGCCGAGGTATGGCGCCGCGGCAGCGTCATCTCCAGCTGGCTCCTCGATCTCACCGCCGCCGCCCTCGACGAGGACCCCGCCCTCGACGGCTTCACCGGCAACGTCTCCGACTCCGGCGAAGGGCGCTGGACCGCCGCCGCCGCCATCGACACAGGCACGCCGGCGCACGTCCTCACCGCCGCCCTCTACAACCGCTTCGCCTCCCGCGGCGAGTCGGACCTCGCCGACAAGCTTCTCTCCGCCCTCCGCCAACAGTTCGGTGGCCACTCCGAGAAATAGGGTGGGGCGGCTCGCTGCGAATGGGCCCAGATCCCGCGCCGTGGACGAGGGCCGTGCTA
>JBIQJW010000200.1:0-3934 GCA_044507145.1 Actinomycetota bacterium | reverse complement strand
TCCGGTGGGTGGTGTCGCTGCGCTCGGCCTTCGGCCCTTTGTCAGGGGGGTGGCGGCTGGGTCGGTGGGGTGGGCGGGTTGGTGTGCTCCACCGCCGCTGCTCGGAGCAGGGTCAGCTCGGTCGCGATCTCGTCCAGTCGGATATGGAGGTGGGCCAGTTCCTGCTGGATCAGATCGTCGTCGCGGTGGCGGTGCCTGCGGGCCGCCTCGCTGAAGAGGGTGCCAATGGCCGCCGTCGTCACGGTCAGGAACCCGATGCCGAACATCATCACCCCCGCCGCCAGGAGGCGTCCCGCCACCGAGGTGGGCACGGTGTCGCCGTAGCCCACTGTGGTGACCGTCTGGATCGCCCACCACATGCCGTCCCAGATCGTGGGGATCCTCTCGGGGTCGGTCAGGCGCACCGACATCCCTGCGATCACCGTGAAGGTCAGCGTGACCGCGGCCACCATCTGCCACGCGGCCACAAACGGCCGGCGCTTCAAGCGGTCCGTCCACGCATGCCACCAGCGGCCGATGGCGCGGTTCTCTGCCGGCTCGCGCTCGCGGTCCCCGGATTCGCCCGCCGGTGGGTTCGCACGGGTCACGGGGGTGATCCAAGCCACCCGCGCGGCGCCGGTCAAGCGGACCGCGCGCCGGACCCCACCGTCGGGCCTACTGCCCCAGGGCCGCGTCGGCCAGGATGCGCTCCACCACCTCGTCGAAGCCCAGTCCCGCAGCCTCCGCCGCCATCGGCAGCAGACTGGTGTCCGTCATGCCGGGGATGGAGTTGACCTCCAGCACCCAGAGCGCGCCGTCGTCGTCAACGATCAGATCCACCCGGCTGATCCCCCGGCACCCGAGCGCCCGGTAGCAGTCGATCGCGATCCTGGCCGCGTCCTGCGCCACCTCGTCGGGCAGATCCGCCGGTGCCACCAGCCTCGTGAGCCCGGGCGTGTAGCGCGCCTCGAAATCGTAGAAGTCGCGTCCACCCTGCAGCACCGCCTCCACCACCGGAAGCGCCCACGGCTCCTGCGCCCCGAGCACGGTCACGGCCAGCTCACGCCCCGGGATGAACCGCTCCAGCAGCACCCGGTCGTCGTAGGAGAGCGCGCTCATCAGCGCCGCCGGGATCTCCCCCGGCTCGTGCGCCACCGCGATGCCCAGCGCCGAGCCCTGCTTCGCCGGCTTCACCACCAGCGGCAGCCCCAGTCGCTCGCGGATATCGCCCAGCGCCTCGCCGGCGCCCAGCTCGCGGAAGGCGTCCTGACTGAACGCGTAGTACGCCGGCGTGGCCACCCCGGCGCCCGCGAAGTGGGCCTTCGCCACGATCTTGTCCCACGCCCGCTGACACGCCAGCACACCGGGCCCGGTGTAGGGGATCCCCAGGATCTCCAGCAGCTCCTGCACCGTGCCGTCCTCGCCGCCCTTGCCGTGCAGCGCGATGAACGCCACATCAGGGCGGTCGGCGCGCAGGCGGCGCACCAGGTGCTGGTCCACATCGAGCGGCAGCACCTCGTGACCCAGCCGGCGCAGGGCGGCCTCGGCGTTCGCCCCCGACCGCAGGCTCACCTCACGCTCCAGCGAGCGTCCGCCCTTCAACACGGCGACCCTCACAGGTTGATGCCGCCCCCGAGCAGCCGCTGCAGCTCGATCTTCTCCGCCACGGCCGCACCCAGGCGCCGCACGCCCTCGCTCACCGTCGCCGGCGGCAGACCCGAGAAGTTCAGCCGCATCGATTCGCCGCCACGATCATCCAGGAACGCCCCGCGACCGGGCACGAACGCCACCTGATACTTCTCCGACGCCGTGGCGAGCAGGTCCGTGGTGTCGAGCCCGGACGGCAACGTGGCCCACACGAACAGGCCGCCCTGGGGCCGCGTCCAGTGCGCGTCCGCGGGCAGTTCCTCCTCCAGCGCACGCAGCATCGCGTCGCGGCGTGCCCGGTAGATGTCGTTCAGGCGCGCCACGTAGTCGCGCCAGTCGTGGCGGCGCAGGTACTCCACGATGAAGCGCTGCGACACCGTCGACGAACACAGGTCGGCGGCCTGCTTGCCCAGGTTCATCTTGCGCAGCACCTGCTGGGGGGCGGCCACCCAGCCGGTGCGCAGCCCGGGCGCCAGGATCTTCGAGAACGTCGACAGGTAGATCACCCATCCGGCCCCGGCATCCAGCTCCCACAGGGTCGGCAGCGGCTCGCCCTCGTAGCGGATCTGCCCGTACGGGTTGTCCTCCACCAGCAGCAGCTCGTTGGAGTGCGCGAAGCGCACCAGCCGCTCACGGCGCTCCAGCGACATCGTGACGCCAGCGGGGTTGTGGAACGTGGGGATGGTGTAGAGCAGCTTCGGCCGGCGATTCTGCGCCGCCAGGTGCTCGAACCGCTCCTCCAGCAGATCCACCCGCAGCCCGTCGTCATCCATCGGGATGTGGACGACGTCGGCCTCGTACGTGGTGAACGACGGGACCGCACCGGGGTACGTGGGCCCCTCGGCCAGGACCACGTCGCCCGGGTCCACGAAGGTGCGGATGGCCAGGTCGATGGCCTGCTGACCCCCGGTGGTGACGATGATGTCCTCCGGACGCGCGGACGCGCCCTCGTGGGCCATCACCTGGCAGATCCGCTCGCGCAGCTCACCGAGGCCCTCGGTGGGGCCGTACTGCAGCGCGGAGGCCAGGAAGTCGCGCGAGATCACCTGCGCGACCTCGTCGAAGATCTCCCGCTCGAAGGCCGCGGTGTCCGGCAGGCCGGTGGCCAGGGAGATGATGTCCGGGCGCTCGGAGAGCGACATCATGTCCCGCATCGCCGACGAGACGATGCCGGCGGCCCGCGACGCGAACCGCGCGTCGTAGCGCGCACCGTCGGCCGGCGTGAGCGCGGTGTCGGTGTGGCGGCGCACTTCAGGCATGTCGGCGGGCGTCGGCTTCTCCTCGGGCGTTCCGGGCTCCATGGACCGAGCGAGTGTAGCCCGGTCTTCGCCGACGGCCCAACCACACCTTCCGCTCGCGCCGGCCCACGCGTGCGATCGGGATGGCGCCGACCCTCTGTTAGCATCGCCGGTCGTGCCCACACGGCAGCCACCGCTCGCGTCAGCGCCCGAGCCCCAGGTGTTCCGCATCCCCCGCTTCCGTGGCCATGGCCGCGACACGTGGGCGCAACTGCTGCGGTTCTGTGTGGTTGGAGCCAGCGGCTACGCGGTCAATCTGGTCGTCTTCGGCCTGCTGGTGCATAGCGCGGGCACGCACCACACGCTGGCCGCGATCGGCGCCTTCCTCGTCGCCTGGTGCAACAACTTCGTCCTGAACAAGTGGTGGACATTCCGCCGCCACGAGCTGTCGGCGACCCAGCAGGGCCTGCGCTACATGGCCGTGAGCCTGGTGGCGCTGGTGCTCAACCTGGTGGTGCTGGAGATCCTGGTGCGCAGCGGCCTGCCGGAACTCCCCGCCCAGGCGGTCGCCATCGCCACCGTCATGCCGGTGAACTTCCTCCTGAACCGGCGCTGGTCGTTCCGGTAGGGACCCCGGCGGCGTGAGCATCCGCGCGGCCGTGGCCGCCGTGGCCGCGGGCCTCCTGCTCGCGCTCGCGGGGCCTGCAGCCGCGCAGGAGGGGCCCGCGCAGGCGCCGCGCACGGTCGCGCCCGACAGCCGCGCCGCGGCCGACATGGTGCACGAGCTCGCCCAGGCGGCCGCCAGTGAGGGGCGGCGCGTGCGGGAACGCATGCGCACGGACACGGCCGCGGAGGCGCCGAAGATCCCGGCGTCGCTCACCGACGACGAGGTCACCGCGATCGCGCGCACGTCGGAGCGCATCAACGACTGGATCGCCGACCACCCGATCGCACGCACCGCGGCGGAGTTCTCCGACGAGAAGCGCGAATGGACGGTGTTCTTCGTCAGCAAGGACGACGACGGCACCGAGTCCACCGAGGCCCAGGCGATCATCTCCGACGCCACCGGT
>JBIQJW010000199.1:0-3938 GCA_044507145.1 Actinomycetota bacterium | reverse complement strand
GATTGACCAGCGAGAGCGCAACCTGAGGTACCGCTCCACCATCCGCACGCTGTTTCGGCGTCTCGACGCCGCGGCCGCCGCGGGCGACACCGACCAGCTCGGGACGCAGGCTCGGGAGCTGGAGCACCTGATCGACCGCGCCGCGGCCGAGGGCGTCATCCACGCCAACAACGCCGCCCGCAAGAAGAGCCGCGTTGCCCGCATCACCCAGCGGGCGGCCGCCGCGGCCTAGCAGTCCCGCCGCGGGGCTCACGCTCCGTGCCCGGGCGCGGGCGTGCGGGCCCGCACCAGGTCCAGCAGGTCCCGCACCGCGAGTTCCAGCACCAGCCGGGCGCCGTCCTGTGACGAGCGCCCGAGCCTGGTGAACTCGTTCAGCCGCAGGTCCAGTTCAAGCGACGCCAGTCGCGCGACGGCCAGCTGCCCCATCCCGCCGGGCATCGACCGGGCGTGCTCGATGAGCTTGCGTGCGGGGTACCCCTTCTGCCCGGTGGCGGCGCCCACCGCGGCCTCGGACGGCCGTGGACCCATCGCCTGGACGGTGGCGACGCGTCGGAAGTGGTTGGTGAGCTGGGTCTGGATCACGATGGGCACCACCGGCTCGTCGCCGGACGCCATGTCCTGCAGCAGGTCGAATGCGTCCGGTGCGCGCCCGTCCACGATGGCGTCCGACAGCTCGTAGACGCGCGCGTCCGGGTGGCGTGCCACCAGCAGCGACACCATCTCCCCGGTCACGTCCTCGCCGTCGGCGTAGGCCACCAGCTTGCGCGCCTCGTTGGCGAGCTCCAGGGCGATGACGCCCTCCTTGCGAGCCGCCGGTCGGTCCACCACCACCCGCTGCACCAGTTTGCGGGCCACCGCGGTGGGGATGCGGCCGCCGGCCCGGGTGGCCTCCTTCACCACGCTCTCCACCAGCCACTTCTGCCGATCGGCCTTCCCGGCCTTCGCCTCGGGCCCGAACAGCAGCAGACTGTCGGCGCGTCCCTGGCCGTCGGCCGGCGGGTCGCCCAGCGCGCCCACCGCGGCCTCCAGCTTCGGGGTCACGGGCCCGTTGGCCACCAGAGCCAGGCATGTGCCCGGGTTGGGCTGGGCCAGGTACTCCACCAAGGGCGCCGCGTCAGAGGCCTTCCACGCGTCGGCGCCGTCCACCAGCACCAGGCGCATCCCGGCGAACGACAGCGCCTGACAGGCCGCCACCACATCCACCGCGGCGGTCTCGGCGGCGGCCATGCGCTCCGGTTCCATGCCACCCTCGGCCACCACACGGTTCGCCAGACGCCGCACCGCACGCTCCACCGTGGCCCGGTCCTCGCCCCAGATGACGTACGCCGGATGGAGGGGCCGCCTGCTCACGACCCGCGATGGTACCCGAGGGGGCCGACGGACGGTCACCCGGGGTCCGTGACGGGCGGCGCTCCGGCCGGAAGGGTGATGTCACCGTGCCGGTCGGTGCGCCACACGCGCACCCCGGCGCCCGCGAGGGCCCGCAGCACCTCGGGGCGCGGGTGGCCGAAGGTGTTCTCCTCCCCCACCGAGATCACGGCGCTCCGTGGCCGCAGCCGACCCAGCAGGAGTGCCAGCCCGGGATCCTCCGACCCGTGGTGGGACACCTTCAGCACGTCCACGCGCGCGAGCGGCAGGCGGGCCAGCACCGGGCTCTCGGCGTCGCCGGTCAGAAGGGCCGTCAGCCCCGGCGTCTGGGCACGCATCACCACGCTCCCCTCGTTCGCCTCGCCGCCGGCGTCCAGCGGCGCCGCCGGCCACAGCACGTGCAGGCGCCACGGCGGTGCGTCCAGGCGCGCGCCCACGGTCACCGCGGCGGTCGGGACGTCGCCGGCGCCGGCGGCGCGCAACGCCGCATGCATGGTCTCGCTCCAGCCGTCGGCCGGCTCGGGCGGGTGCACCAGCAGGCCGACCGGAAGGGCGTCCATCACCGCCGCGGCGCCGCCGGCGTGGTCGGCGTCCCCATGGGTCACCACCAGCGCGTCCAGGCGCCGCACGCCGTGGCGGCGCAGCGCGTCGGCCACCGGCGGCGGTTCGCCCGGTGGCCCGGCGTCCACCAACACGGCGGCCCCTCCCGGGCCGCGCAGCAGGATGGCGTCGCCCTGTCCCACGTCCAGCGCCGTGATGGCCGCATGCGCAGGCCACGACGCCACCGCGGCCCGGGGCCACAGCGCCCATACGGCACCGACCACCAGGACGCCGGCCAGCGCCAGCGGGGCCACCTGACGCGCTGTCGGGCCACGGCCCGGGATGGCCCCCAGCCAGGCGCCCAGCAGCGCCGGGGCGATCGCCAGCGCCACCAGCGGCGCCACATGGCGGCCGCCCACGCCCACGGTGGCGCCCGGCACCGCCGCCGCCAGGCGGGCGAGGGCCAGCAGCACCCACGCCCCGAGGCCCGCGGCCCACGCGGCCATCACCCCCGCGGCCGGGGCCAGGGCACCCAGTCCGATCCCCACCAACGCCAGCACCACCACCGGCGCCGCCAGCGGCACGGCCACGATGTTCAGCGCGAAGCCCACCAGCGACAGCTCCCCGAAGTGCAGCGCCAGCACCGGGGCGGTGGCCAGCCCCGCAGCCCCGGCCACGCCGGCCAGCGCCGCCACCGGCTCCGGCATCCACCCCGCGGCCCAGCGACTCAGTACCGGCGCCAGCACGAAGATGCCGGCCACGGCGGCGAACGACAGCTGCAGGCCAGGGTCGCCCGATGCCCGGGGCTGCCACGCCAGCAGCAGGGCCAGACCGGCCAGCAGCAGCGCCCAGCGATCGCGCGGCGATGCGCGCAGCTCGCCCACCAGCGCCAGGGCGCCCACCACGCCGGCGCGGGCCACCGACGCGCCGCCGTCGCACGCCAGGCAGTAGGCCACCAGCACGCATCCGGCGGCGGCCACGGCCGGCCGACGGGGCACCCCCATCGCCACCAGCAGGGCCAGGGCGGCCAGGGCCACCACCGTCACGTTCTGTCCCGACACGGCCAGGAGGTGCCAGATCCCGGCCTCCCGGAACGCCGTGGCCGCCTCGGGCGACAGCAACGACCCCCCACCCAGGGCCATCCCCCGCACCAAGGCGCCCACGTCGCCGTCCAGGCCCGCCGCCACGTTCCCGGTGGCCCAGGTCCGCCACCGGTCGCGAATGCCCGCCACCCCGTCCCGGCGGCCCGCGGGCAGCGCCGAGCGTGGTGTCATGCGCGCCCCGATCCCCTGACGGTCCAGCCACGCCCGCCACCAGCCCGGTGAGCGCCGTGTGGCCGCCACGCGCAGCTCGCCGGCCACGCGCATGCGGGCACCGACATCGGGCGCCCGCGGCCCGCGCAGGGTCAGGAGGATGCGCGTGCGGGCGTCCACCACTTCGCCCTCGTCGGTGCGCAGCACCTCGGCGCCGGCGCGCATCCGCCATCCGCCGTAGCCGTCCGGCACGGGCGGGGTGTGCACCACCACCGTGCCGGTCACCTGCGCGGGCAGGTCGGGCACCACCGGGGCCGTGGCGGCCAGCCGGGCGGACCCCCAGATCCAGCCGGCCGATGCGGCGGCCACCGCCACCAGGGCCACGGCGACGCCCGCTCGCCGGTCGCGGATGGCCAGCACCGCGGGCATGGCCACCAGCAGCACCAGGCCGATGCCCACCACGGTCGCCCCGGGCGGCAACGGCCGCCACAGCACCACGCCCACGCCGGCGCAGAAGGCACCGAGGAGGAGATGCGGCACCAGGCGCAGGTGCGCCGGCGCGCGCTCCACGGTGATGGGCATGCCTCGACGCTAGGCGACGCCCTGCGCCCGATGGCTCGCGCGGTGTGCCCTCAGACGCGCGCGCCGGTCACGGCGCGCGCGAAGGCTGAGAGCCCTCTTCAGAGTGAGACGCGGACCGCCTCACTCAACGGGGTCCTTACTCGGCCAGTGGTTCGCCGGGTCGGGGTGCGGGCATGCGCGGTGCGCGCTGGGCCG
>JBIQJW010000198.1:0-3938 GCA_044507145.1 Actinomycetota bacterium | reverse complement strand
GGGTCTCGTTGATCGTGACCCCGCCGAAGTGCAGCCGGCGCGCCCAGCCCAGCGCGCGGTCGGTGCGCGCGGTGAAGATGCCGGCCTGGAGCCCGTAGGGGCTGGAGTTGGCCAGGCGGATGGCCTCGTCGGTGTCGGTGAACTCGGCGATCCCCACGACCGGTCCGAACACCTCCTCGCGCGAGACGCGCATGGCCGGTGCGATCCCCTCCAGCACCACCGGCGCGATCAGGCCGTCGTCGCGGGTGCCGCCGGTGAGGATGCCGGCTCCGGCGCGGCGGGCCTCCTCCACCCAGTCGCCGATGCGCGTGCGTGCGTCGGCGTCGATGACCGGGCCGGTCATGGTGGCCGGGTCCATCGGGTCGCCCACGACCAGTCCGTCCACCGCGGCCACGAAGCGCTCGGTGAACGCCGCCGCGATGTCGCGATGCGCGTAGACGCGCTGCACCGAGATGCACGACTGGCCGGCGTGCGTGTAGCCGGATGCCGCGAGGCGCGCGGCGGCCAGATCCAGATCGGCGTCGGCGGCGATGATGACGGGGGTCGAGTTCCCCAGCTCCAGCGCGACATGCTTACGCGGGGCGCGGCGGCGGATCTCCCAACCCACCTCGGGGCTGCCGGTGAACGAGATCATCGGGACGTCGGGGTGGTCCACCAGGGCGTTGCCGACATCCCCACCACCGCCGATCACCACCGAGAGGAACCCGTCCGGCAGGCCGGCGTCGCGCAGGGCTGCGGCCAGGAGCAGCGCCGAGAGCGGGGTGGCGGAGGCGGGCTTCAGCACCACCGGGCAGCCGGCCGCAATCGCCGGCGCCACCTTGTGGGCCACCAGATTCAGCGGGAAGTTGAACGGCGCGATGGCGCCGACCACCCCGACCGGCTCGCGCAGCACCACGCCCATGTGGCCGGCGCCGGCCGCGCTGCCCTCCATGGGGACCATGTCGCCGGCCAGGGTGCGCGCCTCCACCGCGGAGAACGTGAGGGTGTCGATGCAGCGGGCCACCTCGCCGCGCGCCTGGGTGATGGGCTTGCCCGCCTCCAGGCAGATGGTGCGCGCGAAGGTCTCCGCGCGGTCGCCCACCAGGCGGGCGGCGCGCTCCAGCACGCCGGCGCGCTCGTGGGCCGGGGGCGGGGGAAGGTGGCGCAACGCCGCGGCCACAGCCTCCTCCACATCGGCCACACCGCCGCGGGCGACCGTGGCGATGGTCTCGCCGGTGTAGGGGCTTGCGACCGGGAGCTGCTTGCCGCGGTCCTGGAATCGCCCGCCCATGAACAGGCCGGTGGGCTGCGCGGGGTCGAGTGCGGTGCTGACGACGGGCATCGGCGGGCTCCTGGGCGGCGTTCGGGGACGGGACCGCCCGTCGAGGATACCCCCGCCGCGTCAGCGCACGGGGGTGAGCGACCGCCCGAACGCGACGCCCGACGGCCAGTAGTGGTCCAGGTGGCTGATCGACACGCCGGCGCGCGATCCGGACGAGTGGATGATCCATCCGTCGCCCAGCGCGATGGCCATGTGACTGATGGTCCCGCGCGCGCTCTTGGCGCCGTCGGGGCCGAAGAAGATCGCATCCGCCGGCTGGGCCGCCCGGGCGCGGATGCGCTCGGACGGGCGCTCGAAGGCCATGTCGTCGGCCGTGCGACCGCGCAGACGGGTGCCGACGCTCATGCTGCGCGCGACCGTCGCCGCCTTGAACGTCCACCACACCAGCCCCGAACAGTCGAAGCCGCCGCGTGGCTGGGCGCCCCACGGGGAGTTGGGCCCGGACCAGTCACCGCCCCAGATGTACGGCTGGCCCACCTGCACCAGCGCGGCCTGCACCAGGGCGCGCTGCCCGTCGCCCATCGCCGGGAGCACCAGTGTGCGGAAGGCGCGCATGCGCTCGAGCTCCCAGCTTCCGAGATCGCGGGCGCGCTGGAGCATGTACGCCAGCTCGGCCAGGCGGATCGGCTGGCTGCGCGCCCGCTCCAGGTGCTCGTCCTCGGCGGGGTAGTTGTAGACCAGCCCAAGTTCGCGCACGAGGATCTCGCTGGCGAAGTTGCGCGGCAGGCGCAGACGGCGACCGTCGGCGGTCGAGAGGCGCGCCAGGGCCCGCTGCTCGGGGGCGAGCCCCAGGGCACGGGAGAACAACTGGTGGGCGATCCACAGCGATGCGGGGGCGGCCGGGTTCGGCGCGGCGGGCGTGCGGACGCCGTCGAGGACGCCGAGGGCGTGGTCCAGGTCGGCGCGGGTCGCGTCGCGTGAGATGTCGGTCTCGCGCAGGCCGGGCCACGAGCCGTCCTTCACCAGCGCCGCGACCGACGGACGCGCCCAGGCGAACGGATCGCGGCGCGGGGCGGCGGTGGCGGCGGGAGCGGGGGTGGTCGCGGCCGCGGTGGCGCCCGCGGCCGGCGCGGGTGCGGGCCGCGTGGGGGCGCCGAGGGCCGGTGCCGCGGCGAGCGCTGTGGCAGCCGTGGCGGCGGCGAGGAGAAGGGTGTGCCGGAAACGGGTGATGGGCATGACACCTGTGTCGGACGGTCAGGGTGTGTCCTACACCCCCCTGGGTCGGTATCGGCAACGGTATGGCAGCATGGAACAACGGCCATTGCAGCACGGGGGGCGAGATGGGTCAGGACGATCTGCGCGACCGGCTCAGCGAGGCGCAGTACCAGGTCACCCAGTGCGGCGGCACCGAGCCGGCGTTCACCGGGATCTACTGGGATCACCACGAGGACGGCGTCTACCGCTGCGTGGTGTGCGACGCAGAGCTGTTCGACTCCACCACGAAGTTCGAGTCCGGCAGCGGCTGGCCCAGCTTCTGGGAGCCCGCGAATGACGCGAGGGTCGCCGTGCGCGAGGACCGCAGCCACGGGATGATCCGTGAGGAGGTCGTGTGCGCGAACTGCGATGCGCACCTGGGCCACGTCTTCCCGGACGGACCCCGGCCCACCGGGCTGCGCTACTGCATCAATTCGGCGTCGCTCTCATTCGCCGACCGGGGCGAGGCGGCCGGGGGCGGATGACCGCGACCGGCGCGCTGGCCGCAGCGCTGGCCGCGGCGGCCGCGTTCGTGGGATCGGCCACCGCGGACGCGGCCACACGCACGTCCGTCGCCGACCTGACGCCGGCGCAGCTCGCGGGGCAGCGGATGGTCTACGGCTTCCCGGGGACCTCACCGCCGCCGGATCTGGTGCGCCGCATCCGTCGTGGCGAGGCGGGGGCGGTGATCATCATGGGCACCAACGTCCCGTCGCGGGCCGCGGTGCGCCGGCTGGTCGCGCGCTTGCAGGCGATCCCGCGCCCGGCGGCGGTCGATCGACCGCTGCTGGTGATGGTGGACCAGGAGGGCGGCCAGGTGCGGCGCCTGCCGGGGGCGCCGGAGCGCAGCGCGGCGCAGTTGGGCGCCGATGGGCCCGCCGCGACCCGGCGCGCGGGGGTCGGCGCCGGCCGCCTGCTCCGATCTGTCGGGATCGGTGTGAACCTGGCGCCGGTGGCGGACGTCGCGGGCCCCGGTGCCGCGCTGGCGCGCCACGGTCGGCTGTTCGGCGCGTCGCCGACCCAGGTGGCCCGCCGGGCGGTGGCGTTCGCCGACGGTTTGCGTGCCGGCGGGGCGCTGGCCACCGCGAAGCACTTCCCCGGGCTCGGGACCGCGCGGGTGAACACGGACGATGCGCCGGTGGTCATCCACCGCAGCCTCGACCGACTGCGTCGGGTGGACATGCGCCCGTTCCAGGCGCTCATCGCACACCGCGTGCCGCTGGTGATGACGACCGCCGCGATCTTCCCGGCGCTGCAGCCCGGAACGCCGGCGCTCCTGTCGCGACGCGTCGTCACGGGCGAGCTCCGTGCCCGGCTGGGCTTCGACGGGGTGGTGATCACCGATGCGCTCGACACGCCGGCCCTGGCGCCGGTCGGCGGCGACGGCGCGGTGGCGGTGCGCGCCGCCGGGGCGGGGAACGAC
>JBIQJW010000197.1:0-3949 GCA_044507145.1 Actinomycetota bacterium | reverse complement strand
GCAGCCAGCACCCCACCCAGGGCAGACACCCGACGGCCGGGACCCCAAGAACGCGAAGGGGGCGCGATCAGCGCCCCCGAAGCAACACACCAGAACTCAGAGATCCCCGACCACAGACCGGGCCGGTGGAGAGCCGCGAGAACGCGGTCAGGACGGCGGACGCAGGAGGGGGACAGTGCGAATAGCACGGCCCCCTCCGAGGACTCCGTCCTGGCCCCGTTCGCAGCGAGCTCTCTGCCGGCTAGAGCGAGATAGCGTCCCTCTGGCCAGTGACCTCGGTGACGAGCTCGCCGACGACGCCCTTGGCGTCGCCGAAGACCATGAGGGTCTTGTCGTTGAAGAAGAGCTCGTTCTCGATGCCGGCGAAACCGGCGTTCATCGAGCGCTTCACCACCATGACGCAACCGGCCTGGTCGACGTTGAGGATCGGCATGCCGTAGATCGGGCTGTTGGCGTTGTGACGCGCGGCGGGGTTCACCACGTCGTTGGCGCCCAGCACGAGGACGACGTCCACCTGCGGGAAGTCCTCGTTGATCTCGTCCATGTCGAGCAGCTGCTCGTAGGGCACGTTGGCCTCCGCGAGGAGGACGTTCATGTGCCCGGGCATGCGGCCGGCCACCGGGTGGATGGCGAACCGCACGTCCACGCCCTCCTTCTCGAGGGCGTCCGAGAGCTCGCGCACCTTGTGCTGAGCCTGCGCGACGGCCATGCCGTACCCGGGCACCACCACCACCGAGCGCGCGTTCTTGAGCAGGTCGGCGGCCTCGTCGGTGGACGCGGAGCGCACCGAGCCCTGCGGGCCCTCACCGGCGGCGACCTCGTCGACCGCACCGAAGGCACCGAACAGCACGTTGGTGAACGAGCGGTTCATCGCGCGGCACATGATGATCGAGAGGATCAGGCCGGAGGCACCGTCGAGGGCACCCGCCACGATGAGCAGCTTGTTGTTCAGGACGATGCCGAGCATCGCGGCCGACAGGCCACCGTACGAGTTCAACAGCGCGATGACGGTGGGCATGTCGGCGCCACCGATCGGGACGATCAGCAGGATGCCGAAGATGGCGCCGAGCACGGCGACGATGGGCAGGATCGCGGTCTGGTCGGGGTCGATGACGAGCCAGATCACCAGCGCGATGGCGGCGCCCAGGATCGCGAAGTTGAAGATGTTCTGACCGCGGTAGACGATCGGCCGCTGGGGGAGCCAGCCGATGAGCTTGCCGGCGGCCAGCAGCGAGCCGGTGAACACCAGGAAACCGAGGATGACCTCGACTCCCATCACGGCCATGTTGAACTCGTTCACCTGATCGTGGTCGATCTTGATGTAGTAGAACGAGATGCCGACCAGACCGGCGGCCAGGCCACCGAACGCGTGCGAGAGCGCGATCCGCTCGGGCATCGACGTCATGGGGACCAGCAGACCCAGGGGCACGCCGATGGCGGAACCCACGAGGATGGCGACGGCGATCAGGACATAGGCCTCACCGCTGATGTCGGGGAGGCAGAGCGTGGCCGCGATGGCCACGACGAAGCCGATCTCGGCGGCGAGCACACCGCGACGCGCGGTCTGGGCGTTGGACATCCACTTCAGCGAGAGCGCGAAGCCGATGGCCGCGACCAGGTACGCGAGGTTGATGTAGTCCATGCGGTTCATCGGCTGGCGCCCTTCTCACGGCTCTTGAACATGCGGAGCATGCGGTCGGTGATGAGGAACCCACCGACGGCGTTGAGGCTGGAGGCGACCACGGCGATGAAGCCCATGACCTTCAGGTGCGTCTCCTCCGCGTAGCCGAGCACGATGATCGACGCCACCAGCACGATCGCGGCGATCGCGTTGGTGAGTGCCATCAGCGGCGTGTGGAGGAGCTTGGGGATCCGCCGGATGACCTCGAATCCGACGAAGCAGGCCAGCGAGAGGATGAACAGGCTCGTGATGGCCTGTTCGGCCGTGATCTTCGAGAAGATGTCGAGCGCACCCTCTGATTCGATGCTGAGCGTGGTGAGGTTCACGCGGTCACCTCCTCAGAGGCGTCGGTCGACGGGGCCGGCTCCGGTGCGGCGGGCGCCGGCAGCGGCTCCAGGCCATGGGTCTCGCGCACGCGGCCGTGGAGGATCTCGCCGCCGCGGCAGACCGTGCTCTCGCGGACCAGGTCGTCATCAACCTGCGGGTTGATGGCGCCGTCCTTCACCATGAGCGTCACGAAGTTCGCGACGTTCTTGGCGAAGACGAGGCTGGCGTGCTGCGGGACGGTGGACGGCACGTTGACCGGTCCGATCACCTTCACGCCGTCGACGTCCACGGTCTCGCCGGGCTTGCTGGGCTCGACGTTGCCGCCCTGCTCGGCGGCGAGGTCGACGATGACCGATCCGGGGCGCATCCCCCGCACCATCGCGTCGGTGACCAGCACCGGGGCGGTCGAGCCCTGCACCTGGGCGGTGGTGATCACCACGTCGGCGTTGGCGATGGTCTTGGCCATCAGCTCCTGCTGACGGCGGATGGTCTCGTCGTCCATCTTGGTGGCGTAGGCCCCGGAACCGGAGCCCTCCTGCCCGGTCTCGAGGTCCAGCTCGACGAACTTGGCGCCGAGGCTGAGCACCTCCTCCTTGACCGCGGTGCGGACGTCGTAGGCCTGCACGACGGCTCCGAGGCGGCGGGCGGTGGCGATGGCCGAGAGGCCGGCGACACCCACGCCGATGATGAAGACGCGCGCGGGGGCGAGCGTGCCGGCGGCCGTGGTGAGGAGCGGGAAGACCTTGGGCAGCGCCGACGCGGCGGTGAGGACCGCCTTGTAGCCGGCGATGTTGGCCTGGGAGCTCAGGACGTCCATGGCCTGGGCGCGCGTGGTGCGCGGGATCAGCTCGAGGCTGAACAGCGTGACACCGCGCTCGTTGAGCGCCTTGGTGAGGTCCGGGTTGGCGAACGGGGCGACCGTGCCCACAACCACCTGGCCGGGACGCAGCGCGGCGAGGTCCGGGCTCGCGGGGTCGCCGTCGGCGACCTGCACGGAAGCCAGGATGTCGGCGGCGAGCGCGTCTGCGCGTGTGCCGACGGTGGCGCCCTTCGACTCGTACTCCGAGTCGGGGAAGCCGGCGGCCTCACCGGCACCGGCTTCGATGACCACGCGCAGACCGAGTTTGGTCAGCGCGGGCACCACGGCCGGGGTCAGCGCGACACGGGTTTCGTGCGCGCGGGTTTCGCGGACCGCACCGATGCTGGGCATCGATGTCTCGCCGCCGGTGGGAGGGGATGCGGAATTAGGCAATCGGAGTTCCCGTAATCGTCTGACGGGGGCGAGGTTGTCTATCTGACCCCGGCGCCGCTTGCAACGTTTGTACGGCCTCCGGGCGCGCCGGGCCCTACATTCGCAAGACAGCGGGGCGTGAGAGTCTCACCCTTTGAGACGCAGCACGGGATATGAGACACATTCCCCCGCCGCACGTCTGATTATGGACGTTGGACGTCTTGCCCGTGCACCCGACCGGGGATCGGGGCACCCGTCCGCGACCGAACAGGCCAAACGGCCCACCGGGCGGAGGCGGAAGGCCGAGCGCAGCGACACCACCCACCGGCCATCGCGACCACCGGACCGCGTCCCCCAGGCCACCAGCCCACCGCCACGCGGTGCGGGTATGAGGCTGTGGAGATGACCGGCCGGGGACAGCCCTACGGGCTGACGCCCAACCGTTGGACAGCCCCTACGGGCCTGTCCACATCCCCACAGCCCCAACGAGGGAATTTTCTTCTCGGGAGAACCCCAGGACCCAAGAACGCCCCGGAAGGGGCGCGCCCTCAACGCCCGAAGCGACGCCAACGCCCCCGAACTGAGGCCTGAGGCGGGAGCGACAGCGACCCGCCAAGGGCCGACCCACGACCGCGCCTCACACCACACCGGCCAAGACCACGGTTGTCCCGGGTGGGGTGCGTGCGAAACGCAAGCAAGCCGGCGAAGGC
>JBIQJW010000196.1:0-3951 GCA_044507145.1 Actinomycetota bacterium | reverse complement strand
AGCACGGCCCCCGTCCGCGGCGCGGGATCTGGGCCTTAGTTGCAGCGAGCCGCCCTACCAGGAATCAGGGAGACCGAGGCGGAAGAGATGGGCGAGACGATAATGCCGAGCCGCGGTGGGATCGCCGAGGCGCTCGAGGGAGCGGGCGAGGCCGTAGTGGGCGTAGCCGTCGGTGGGTTCGAGGTCGACGGCGGCGGCGAACTCCTCCGCGGCGCGGCGGTAGGCGCGCGAGGAGAGGTAGGCGCGGCCGAGGGCCTCACGGATGGAACTCTTGGCGGGCTCGAGGGCCTTGGCCCGCTCGAGGGCGACGGCGGCCTGGCGGTACTCGCGCGTGTCGAGGAGCCAGGTGCCGGTCTGGTAGGCCTCGTATGCCTCGTAACGGATCTCGGTCATGTCTTCACGGTACCGGGTCGCGCAACTACCCGACGCAGGCGCAACCGCCAGGGACGGGTACGGCGCAGTTCGCGACGCAGGCGTGCGTTCTCCCGCCAGGCCCATTCGACGTCGCCGGCAGCCGGCTCGCCGGCGCCGAAGCGGGCCTCCGCCGTGCGTCGGTAGAAGGCGCCGGCGTCGATGCCGGCCCGCGCGCCGGCCAGCCGGGCACGCTCCCCCGGCGCCGCGGCCTCGGGAACGGGGATGCCGGCGGCGGCGAGGGCGCGCTCGAGGTCGGTCACGGCCGCGGCGACACGGATTCGAGGGTCCCCGCGACGCCGGGCGCGCAGGCGTCGCAACACCGGCCAGGCGACGATCCCGGCTCCCGTGAGCAGCACGGCGCCCAGGGCGGCCCACCATCCGGTCGCCGTCCCGGAGGGCGCCTGTGCGGTGACGATGTCGTCCTCACCGGCGGCCGGCTCCTCGGGCGGGGCGGCGTCGGGCTGCGCGGGCGTGGGCGCGTCGGGCCCGGCCGCCGTTGCGGGGTCGGGTTCGGGGAGGCCGAGGTCGAGCCGGCCGGGATCGCCCGGCACGGAGGGCGGATCGTACGCCGGCGAGGACACCGATGCCGGGGTCGGCGCGTTGCGCCCGGGCGTCGGGTCGAAGGCCAGCCATCCGTACTCCGGGAACCACACCTCCACCCAGCTATGGGCGTCGCGGTCATCCACGATCCACAGGTCGGCATCGACGTCGTAGGAGCCGGGCGTGTATCCCACGGCGACCCGCGCGGGGATCCCCACCGAGCGCAACATCACCCCCATCGCGCCGGCGAAGTGCTGGCAGAATCCCCGGCGCGAGCCGAACAGGAACTCGGAGATGGCCGGCGTGCCGGCCTCGGACGGCGCGGGTGGCTGCTCGTCGTACCGGTACTCCCGGCGCAGATGCGCCTCGATGCGGGCGACGGCGGCGTACGCGGTGGGGGCGTCACCCACCACCTCGCGGGCCAGGCGCCGGACCGGGGCGTACGCGCCCAGGTCGGCGTCGGCCGGCGGCGTGCCGCCGGTGCCCCACGCGGGCGTGTCGGCCGGCGGGCCCCAGAGACGTGGGCGCAGCCTGGTGGAGCCCACCGGGATCTCTCCCGAGCGGTACGGCGCGGCGCCGCTGAGGTCGCGCGCGCTCGCGTCGGGCACGACGGACCGGACGGCGTACTCGTCCCCCTCGCGCATGGTGGTCCCGAGGTTGACGGTGTCGCCGTGCAGCGCCACCCGTGCTCCCGGGAGTCCGACGGCCGCCACCGGCCGCGCCGGTGCGATGAGCACGTTGGTGTTGGTCGCGAGGATGCGGATCCGCTCGTCGACGCGGGCGGCGGACGGCTCGGGGCTGTCGGCGAACGCCACCCGGCCCCCGTCGAGCGCGAGAACCCGGTCGGGCTGCCGCGCCCGGACCTGCGAGAACGCGTCCCCGTCGAACTCGTCGAGCACCGCGGCGCGGAGCGGGAGCGCCCGCTCGGTGGCGACGGCCAACACGGCGCGCGGGCGCCGGTCGCGGTCGAGCGTCCCGTAGCGTTGACGCAGCTCGAGGGCCGCGGCGCCGGGGTCGCCGGGCCGGTCGAGGCGCCACTCACGCCAGTCCCACCATCCGTCTCCCTCCGCCGCCGGCCCCGCGGCAACGACCAGCGCCACGGCGGCGGCGCCCGCGCACAGCGCCACCGGTGCCAGCGCGCGCCGGGCGGTCACACCCGGGGGCCGGGCGCGCCAACCGGACAGCGCGAGGATGACCACGCACGCCGCGAGGGCCAGGACTCCCGCGGGAAGTTCGGCGGCCGGCGGCTCCACGGTCCACCGGTAACCCAAGGCGGCCGCGACGATCACCAGCGCGCCGATCGGCAGCCGGCGCACGACGATCTGCCAGGCCGCCGCCACGCAGAGGGCCCACAGGCACATGTCGAGCAGCGCGACGAGCGCCGGAGCCTCGTCGAGCACCGCGGGCAGCGGCGAACCGCCCGCCTCGCGCAGCCCGTCCGGGATGATGGCGCGGGCCCGCGCCCATGCGTCCGCGTCCAGCCGCACGAGGTCCCACGCGGGCACGCGCACCGCCAGCGAGATCGCGCCGACCGCGCCGATCACCGCCGCGCCCCCCACGGCGACCGGGCGCCAGCGCGGAGCGAACGTCGCCAGCGCGGGCAGCGCGGCGAGGGCGCACAGGATCACCAGATGTGCCGTGGTGGCGGCGTCGGTCAGGCCCGCCCAGGCCACCGCCATGACCGCCATCGCGACCGTCGCCGCCACCACCGCCGCGGGGGCCCCGGTGGGACGCTCATGCCACACGCGCGGCCCCCGGTGCGACCGCTCCCGCGAGGGCCGCGGAGATAGCGGAGGCGTCACGGATGTGGGTGGTCGGTGTGACCTCCTCCACCGCAGTGACCCCGGCTCCGGTGGGTGCACCGGCGATGACCGCCCCGGTGGCCAGTCCGGCGCCGCGAACACCGGCCAGCGCCCGGGCCAGCGCGGCGTCCGGTCCCGCGCTCACGGCGATGACCGCGGCGGGACGGTCCGGGCGGAAGGCCGCCGCGGCGACGGCGTCGGCCGCCGGCGTGCCGCCTCCCGGGCGGACGACCGTGAGCAGCCCCTCGATCGCGCCCCACGTCGCGTGCGGCGACCCGATGTGCCCCGGATGCCCGCCGGTGTGGGTGATGCTCACGCGCTCACCGCGCCCGAGCAGGTGGCGGGCCACCGTTGCGGCCACCGACACCGCCAGCTCGAAGTCGCCGCCCGGTGCCAGCGCGCCGTCCAGCACCAACTCCACGCCGGCGCCCACGGTGTCGTGCGAACGGAGTTCCTTCGTGTGGAGGCGCCCGCGGCGGGCCGTGTGCCCCCAGTGGATGCGCCCCAGCGGGTCGCCGGGGCGGTACTCGCGCACACGGTCCAGTTCGCCGGCCCCGCCGGTCTGCCGGGTGCGGGAACCGGCGGCCGCGGGCGATCCGTCCACCAGGGCCAGGCGCTCGAGGGGCACCGTCACCGGGACCGCGCGGATGCGGGTGGCCCCGGTCCAACGGACCGCACGGGTATGGCGGACGAGACCGAGCGGATCCGCGACGCGGACGACCGGCGCGGGGAGGATGTGGTCTCCACGGGGGACCGGCCCGATGCGCCACTCGCCCGGACCCGCCGGAGCCGGGGCCGCCCGGCCACCGGCCGATCCCGGGCGCGGATCGATCTCCACGTCCAGCGCGCCGTGCAGACCGCCCAGGCGCACCGGCAGCCCGGCCGGCCGGCACCGCACCGTGAGGCGATCACCGGCGACGCACGACGACGGCGTGATGGACCGCTCCACCCGCAGCGAACGGGCGAGCAGGCGCACGGCGATCCACGCCAGCCCAGGGAGCACGGCGAGGCCGACACCCAGCACCACCAGGCCGGGGGTGCCGAATCCGAGACCCGCCACCGTCGCCGCGGTGCCCCCGGCCAGCAGTCCCGCGCTGCGCAGTCCCGGGGTGTCGGCGCCGGCCATGGGCCGCTCAGGGAACCGGGACGCGCGCCAACAGGTCGGAGACGATGTCCTCCGCCTCCACCCCGCGCG
>JBIQJW010000195.1:1303-3981 GCA_044507145.1 Actinomycetota bacterium | reverse complement strand
TCTCGGACGGGAAGGACTGCTGGATCGCGGCGGTCATGCAGCATGTCGAGGCGGCGGGGATCCACTCCGGCGACTCGGCGTGCGTGCTGCCGCCGCAGATCGAAGACACCGGCATCATCCGGCGCCTGGAGGAGCAGGTGAAGGCCCTGGCCGCGGGGCTGGGCGCGGTGGGGTTGTTGAACGTGCAGTTCGCCGTGCGCGGGGACGAGATCTTCGTGATCGAGGCGAACCCGCGCGCCTCACGCACCGTCCCGTTCGTGGCGAAGGCGACCGGCGTGCCGCTGGTGCGACACGCGGTGAGCCTGATGCTGGGCACCCCCCTGTCGGACCTGGGGCTGCCCGCCGCGGCGCCGCTGGGCCACGTCGCGGTGAAGGAGGCCGTGCTGCCGTTCGCCCGGTTCGCCGGTGCCGACCCGGTGCTGGGCCCCGAGATGCGCGCGACCGGCGAGGTGATGGGGGTGGGGGACACCTTCGCGGAGGCGTTCGCGAAGGCTCAGCGTGGCGCCGGTCAGGCGCTCCCCGACAGCGGCACGGTGTTCGTGTCGGCCCGGGACGCCGACAAGGAACGGGCCGTGACCGTGGCCCGCCGCCTGGCGCAGATCGGCATGGATCTGGTGGCGACCGCCGGCACCGCCGCGGTGCTGCGCGATGCCGGCCTGGAGGTACGCGAGATCCGCAAGATCTCCGAGGGGTCGCCGAATGCCGGCGAGCTGATCGCCGCCGGCGACGTCCATCTGGTGGTCAACACCCCCACCAGCAGCTCGGGGGCACGCAGCGACGGGTTCGGCATCCGGGCCGCGGCGGTGCGCGCGGGGATCCCGTACATCACCACGATCGAAGCCGCTGAGGCGGCCCTGATGGCGATCGTCGAGGGCGGCGGGGCGCGCCCGCGGGCACTGCAGGATCTGGCGCCCGACACCGCCTCCGGAACGCCCGTCTGAGAGGCCGTGGGGTCCCCGTCGCGACGGCGCCGGGGACCCTCAGTCTCGTGGTGAGGGTGAGACAAGTTCGGTCACGCGCATCACGTTCACCCTGCAACTGACGGAAAACGTCGCGTCGTTCGGGGCACCCGGCGGCTTGTCATCGCCGTGGCTTCGAACCTAGAATGGCTGCGTGGCGATCACCCAGCAGAAGCCGGCCTCGCAGGCACCCGAGCGGTCGCTCGACCAACGGATGGAGGCGCTTCGGCGCGCGAACGAGATCCGCTCACGCCGGGCACAGCTCAAGCGCGACCTGAAGAGCGGGGACGCCTCCATCACCAGCGTCATCGCCGAGCCGCCGGACTACGTGCTCACGGCGAAGGTCTTCGACATGCTCATGGCCGTACCCAAGTACGGGAAGGTCAAGGCGACGCGCTTCCTCAACACCTGCCGCATCTCGCAGGGCAAGACCATCGGGGGGCTGTCGGAGCGACAGCGCGCCGAGCTCGTCGAGGTCCTCCGGCGGTAGCCGCGCACCCGCGCGTCATCATCGTCTCGGGACCCTCCGGGGCCGGCAAGGGCACGCTCATCCAGGGGCTGCTACCGCGATGCCCGTGGGTGGCCACCGCGATATCGGCGACCACACGGGCGAAGCGTCCCGGCGAGATCGACGGGGTGCACTACCATTTCCTGTCGGCGCAGGAGTTCGAGGAGTGCGCCGACGCCGGCGCATTCCTGGAGCACGTGGCGTATGCCGGCAACCGTTACGGAACCCTGAACTCGGAGATCGACCGCATCCTGGCGCTCGGGCGGGCGCCGCTGGTCGAGATCGAACTGCGCGGTGCCCGGGCGGTGCGCGCGGCGCGCCCGGATGCGCTTGCGGTATTCATCGCGCCGCCGTCGGTGGAGGAGCTGGAGCGCCGGCTGTCGGGGCGGGCCACCGACAGCCCCGACGCCATCGCCGCGCGGATGCGGACCAGCGAGATCGAACTGCGGGCCCGCGACGAGTTCGACCGCGTGATCGTGAACGATGATGTCGCAGCGGCCACCGACCTCCTGGTCGCGGCCGTCACCGAGGCCTGCTGCGCCACGGACGACGCAGACGGGGAGTGCAATGGCTGAGATCGTCCTCGGGGTGTCCGGCGGGATCGCCGCGTACAAGTCGGTGGACGTGCTCCGCCTGCTCCAACGGCGCGGCCATGCGGTGAGCGTGGTGATGACCAAGGCCGCGCGACGCTTCGTGGGGCCGGCGACCTTCGCGGCGCTCTCGGGCCGGCCGGTGGGCGTCGACCTCTTCGCGGCCGAGGACCGGCCGGGATACGACCACCTGGAGCTCGCCCGGCGGGCCGACCTGCTCGCGGTGGTGCCGGCGTCGGCGAACACCGTCGCCCGGTTCGCCGCGGGCCTCGGCGACGGGCTCCTGGGCTCGGTGCACCTGGCCTTCGACGGGCCGGTGGTGATGGCGCCGGCGATGAACACCCGCATGTACCTGCACCGTGCCACCACCGAGAACCTCGACGTCCTCGCACGTCGCGGCGTCCACATCGTGCAGCCCGGAACGGGTCTCCTGGCCGACGGCGAGGTGGGCATCGGCCGCCTGGCCGAGCCGGCGGTCATCGCCGATGCGATCGACGAGGTGCTGGGCGCGCGCGGACAATTGGCCGGACGTCGCGTCCTCGTCAGCGCCGGGGGGACCCGCGAGCCGATCGATCCGGTCCGCTACGTGGGGAACCGCTCCAGCGGGAAGATGGGGTGGGC
>JBIQJW010000195.1:0-1203 GCA_044507145.1 Actinomycetota bacterium | reverse complement strand
GAGCGCGCACGCGACAAGCGGGTGCGCAAGGGCGTCGACCTGATCGTGCACAACGACGTGTCGGTGTCCGGTATCGGCTTCGGCGCCGACGAGAACGAGATCACGATCATCGGTCCCGAGGGCGAGGCGTCGCTGGAGCGCATGAGCAAGGACGCGTGCGCGGGGCGGATCCTGGACGCCGCCACGGCGTTGCTGCCGGCGGACTGACCCGGCGGCCGATCCGGGGCGCATGTACTACGGTGGGCGCATCGGCACGACGTCCACCCCCGCGGATGACCTGACGGCGACGGCGGAGTTCGCCGGCGCCCTCGTCGACGCCTGCGCGCGCGCGGTCCGCGCCCCGCGGCGCACGCTCCAGGCGTGCGTGGTGGCGCTGCTCTCGGGCGGCCACGTGATGATCGAGGATGTGCCGGGAGTGGGGAAGACGGTGCTGGCCAAGAGCCTCGCCCGCGCCGCCGGCTGCGACTTCGCCCGCCTGCAGTGCACGGCGGACCTCCTCCCGTCCGATGTCACCGGCATCACCGTGTGGGACCAGGCGGCCGCACGGTTCCTGTTCCGTCCGGGGCCCGTCTTCGCGAACGTGGTCCTGGTGGACGAGGTGAACCGCGCATCGCCGCGCACCCAGTCGGCACTGCTGGAGTGCATGGAGGAGGGGCAGGTGACGGTGGACGCGGACACGCGCCCCCTGCCGCAGCCCTTCCTGGTCATCGCCACGCAGAACCCGGTGGAGTACGAGGGCACCTTCCCGTTGCCGGAGGCGCAGCTCGACCGCTTCGCGGTGCGCGTGTCCATCGGCTACCCGCCGGCCCACGAGGAGGCGTCGCTCCTGCTGGACGGTTCCGGCGACGACCCGCTGGCCTCGGTGCCGGTGGTGGGGGACGAGGCGCGGATCATGGCGGCGCGCGCAGCGACCGCACAGGTCCACGTGGACCCCCTCCTGGCCGGCTACGTGGTGGCATTGGCCGAGGCGACCCGCCAGGATCCTCGCGTGCGGCTGGGTGTGAGCCCGCGGGGCTCGCTGGCGCTGTTGCGCACCGCCCGCGCGCTGGCCCTGCTGGACGGGCGCCGCATGTGCCTGCCCGACGACGTGAAGGCGCTGGCCCCGGCGGTGCTCACCCATCGCATCGTGGTGGCCCCCGAGGCGAGGGCGCGCGGGGTGGAGGCGGAGGACATCGTCTCCGACCTGTTGGCGCGCGTCCCGGT
>JBIQJW010000194.1:0-4077 GCA_044507145.1 Actinomycetota bacterium | reverse complement strand
GGTGGCTGGTGGGTGGGTTCGCTGCGCTCGGCCTTCGGCCGTTGCCCGGTGACGTTCGGGTGGTCGGGTGGCTGGTGGGTGGGTTCGCTGCGCTCGGCCTTCGGCCGTTGCCCGGTGACGTTCGGGTGGCCCGGTGACGTTCGGGTGGCCCGGTGGCGTTCGGGTGGTCGGGTCGCCGGTGGGTGGGGTCGCTCCGCTCGGCCTTCGGCCTGGGCCCGCGGGTGGCTTCTCGTGGTCCTGTCGGCCGGTGGGTGGATTCGCCGCGCTCGGCGTTCGGCCCTGGCCGTCGTGGTTCGCCCGGGTGGCCGGTGGCGCTCGGTGTCAGGCGGCTTCCGGGTGTGATCCGTCGATGATCGTCGCGATACCGCCCGGCTCCGCTCGCAGGATCTGTGCCGCCCGTCGCGCTCCTGCCGCTCGGTCGCGCGCCGCTCGCTCGCGCATCCGGTCGCCGGCCCGTCGGCATTCGCGCATCTCCCGCTCGGCCGCCTCGGCCAGGGCTTCCAAGCGCTCGGCCATCCGCAGCCGGCTGCCCGGGCCGGCTCCCGGCCGGCGTCGGCCCCTTGCGCGTCGCCGTCGCTCCGCGGTGTCGGCGCGGGCCTGGGGGGCGAAGAGGATCAGCTGTCCGTCGGTGCTCGTTGTGCCCATCCCCGTTACCTCCGTCGCGTTCCGGGCCGTCGGCCCGGCTGGTCGAACAAGTGTTCGGAGTGTGGCATGGGGGTCGGACGGAATGCCCGGAGGGGTGGTCAGCCGCCTCCGGGGATGAACGGGTTCGGATGCCGGCCGGCGTCGGTGATGGTGGCGGGCCCGCCGTCGTGGGGCACGCACACCACGAGCACGCGGCCCGAGTCGGCCACGTCGAACCGGAACGACCACTCGGGCGCCGTCCACGCCGCCACGCGCAGCATCACGCCCGCGATGTCCACGCGACAGTCCGCCAGGGCCCCGCGCGCCCGCCCCAGCGCGCTGACGCCGCTACGTCCCAGCAGAGCCAGCAGGGCCGGGTCGCTCGACTCACCCATCGCCGCCCTCCGCACCGCCGGGGCTGAACGGCAGTGATGCAACCGTCGCGGGGGTGTCACCCACCTGCACCAGCGTGCCGGGTTCGGCCTCTTTCCTGAGGATCGCAAGCCCCACGGCCCCGTCGGGGAGTGCCGCGACGCTGGTGAGCGTGCCGACCCCGCGATCGGCCAGCGTCACCTCTGCGCCCACCTCCGGGGCCGCCCCCAGGAACCGCAGGCCACGCAGGTGGCGGTTCACCTTGCCGCGGAACTGCGCCCGGGCGACGGTCTCCTGACCCAGGTAGCACCCCTTGTCGAAGGACACCGCCACGTCCTCCAGCCCGGCCTCCTGCACCAGGGTGGTCTCCTGGGTGTCCACGCCCACCCGTGGAACCCCGGCCAGGATCCGGGCCGTCTCCAGCGCGTCCGGCGCCCGCTCGGGACGCCCGTCGGGCAGGGGGCCGGACGGATCGGCGGGGATGAGCTCATGCGTCCCCGGCACCGCGCCGGCCAGCACGATGTCGCCCTCGCCGACCGATGGCGGCGACCCGGCCACCACCAGCGCGTCAGTGGGCTCGGGGCCGAGGATCTCGAGATCCTCGGAGAAGTGGTACCGCTCCAGCGCCGCGGCCAGGGCGTCGGCCAGGTGTGGCTCCACCACCAACGTGAACGCATCCGGGCCGTCGCGATGCACGGTCACCGCCACCACCACGCGGCCGCGCGCGTCGAGCAGCAGGGCCGGCCGCGACGCCCCCGGTTCCAGCCCCGCCACCTCGTTGCTGAGGAGGCCGTGGAGGAAGCCGGCCGAGTCGGGACCCTCCACCCAGATCAGCGCCCGGCGCACGCGCACCACGCCCCCCTCGCCGCCCGGCAGCAAGGCCATCGCGTCCGCATGGTTCACCTGTGATCCACCTTCCCGTTGGTCGGTGCGCGCTCCGCGGCCACTTCCGCGCGGCGGCTGGCGTGCTCGGCACCCTCGAGCAGCTCGCCCAGAAGCGCCAGCCGCGCCCGTTCGGAGCGCTCCTCCAGCAGGGCCTGCTTCACCGACGCGTCCACCCGCAGCGTTCCGGCCAGGGCATACGACAACGGCACGCCGGTGAGCTCGGGCGGGGTGGCCTCGGCGCCGGCGAGCGCGCGATAACGCCTCAGCACCGAACCGGCCAGCTCGCCCACCGCCGGCTCATCCGCATCGGCCAGCACCCGCGCACGGGCCGATCGATAGAGACGTCCGTCGGTCGCGTCCATCAGTTCCACCGGGTCCTCGCCGCGCACGGTCACATCCAGGCGCCCGTCCTCGTGGCGGCGGTGCAGGGCGACGAACCGTGCCGTGCAGCCCACCCGCGCGCGATCCACGTCGTCGCCGCGCACCAGGACGAACGGCAGGTCCCCCAGCACGCAGTCGGCGTAGAGCTGCCGGTAGCGTGGCTCGAACAGGTGCAGGCCCGCCGACTCGCCCGGCAACAGCACCATGTCGAGCATGAAGAGCCCGAGGTCGCGATCCTCCGCCATGACGGGAGTCTAGAATCGCGTCCTGTGAGCCGCCTCCCCGCCGCCGGTCTGCCCCCCGGCATCATCCGCGCCGCCCTCGATGAGGTGGCCGCCTACGAACCCGGCCGTCCCGCCGACGACGTCCGCCGCGAGCTCGGTATCGACTCGGTGGTGAAACTGGCCTCCAACGAAGGGCCTCACGGCCCCATGCCGGGGGCGCTGGCGGCGATCCGCGACGCTGCCGCCGATGTGCGCACGTACCCCGACCCCGGGGCGTGGGCGCTGCGTGATGCGCTGGCGCAGGTCACGGGGCTCTCGGCCGCCCAGATCCTCCCCGGCGCGGGGATCGACGGCCTCATCCCGCTGGTGTGCGGCGCCGTGCTCGACCCCGGCGACGAACTGGCGATGGCCTGGCCCAGCTTCATGTCGTGGCGCCAGCACGCCGTGCTGCGCGGGGCCGTCGTGCGCACCTCGCCGCTGCGCCCGGATGGCGCCTACGACCTCGACGCCCTGGCGTCGCTGGTCGGCCCGCGCACCAAGCTGGTGATCGTGGTGAGCCCGAACAACCCCACGGGGCAGGCCGTGGACGCGGGCGCCCTGGTCGAGTTCCTCGACGTACTGCCCGAGCACGTGTTGCCGGTGCTGGACGAGGCCTACTTCGAGTATCTGCCCGAGGGGGCCCACGACGGTGCGCGGCTGGTCGGATCCGGGCGCCCCCTGGTGGTCACACGCACGTTCAGCAAGGCATTCAGCCTCGCAGGGCTGCGTGTCGGCTATCTGCTGGCCTCCGAGGAGTTCGTCCGGGTGCTCGGAAAGGTGCGCAGCGTGTTCGACGTCAGCGCCGTCGCGCAGGCGGCCGCCTGCGCCAGCCTGGCCGATGCGCCGGAGCATCTGCCCGCCCGCATCGCGCTGATCGCGACCGGTCGCACCGCGGTGGACGCGGGTTTGCGCGGGCTCGGGTTCGACCCGTTGCCCAGCACCGCCAACTTCCTCACCTTCGACGCCGGTTCTCCGGAGCGCGCCCAGGCGATCAACAGCGCCCTGCTGGTGCGCGGGGTCATCGTGCGGCCGCTCGGGGCGTTCGGCGCCCCGGCCTCGATCCGGGTCACCATCGGCCGTCCTGAGGAGAACGTCCGCTTCCTCGAGGCCCTCTCCGAGAGCCTGCCGGAGGTCTGACGACCGGGCGGCCATGTCGCCGCGCGACCCTCGTCGATGGTCCAGTCGTGCGGCGCGGACGCGTTCCCTACCCTCAGATACGTGCATGCGACCGGCCGCCACCACACGCGCCGCTCGCCGCGGCCCGATGCCCCGGCGGTCGTGACGCCGGCTGCCGATGCCGATGGTCGCGCCATGCGCCCGTCCCGCCCGTTCCGCGTCGCGGCCGTCCTGACACTCCTCCTGGCCGTCCTCGCCGTGGCCGTGGCGACCGCGTCGGCGGCGGGGGCGGGGGCCCGCGATGACGCCCGTCCCGACCGGGTGGTGCTGAACGGGGCGGTGTTCCCCGTGCGCGCCGGAACCGATGTCATCCGCATCCCGGGGCCCGCTCCGTCGCGGGGCGGCTGGGTCGGCCGGCTGGTGCGCTCCACCAGCG
>JBIQJW010000008.1:24469-28767 GCA_044507145.1 Actinomycetota bacterium | reverse complement strand
CGTTTGGGCGGGCCGCCCGTCCGTGGCGGGGACTACGGTTGTCACATGGAGCTCACCGCGGCGCAGGCCGCCGCCGTCACCCATCCCGGTGGACCGGCACTCGTGCTCGCCGGCGCCGGCGCCGGGAAGACGCGCGTGCTCTGCCGGCGTCTCGCGTGGCTGGTGGAGCGGGGCGCCGAGCCGAATGAGGTGCTGGCGCTCACCTTCACCCGCGAGGCGGCCATCGAGCTGCGCCAGCGGGCCGAGGATGAGATCGCCCGCTCCCACGAAACCCTGCGCGTCAGCACCTTCCACGCCTATGCGCAGGAGCTGGTGCGGGTGCACGGCGTGGAGCGCGGCCTCCTGCCGCCGTGCGAGGTGGCCCAGACCGAGGACCGGGCGCTGATGCTGCTGGACCGCCTGGGCGAACTGGACCTGCGCCTGCACGACCTGCGCGGCGACGTGCCCGGGATGGTGGACGACCTCATCCGGCGCATCGACGCATGCCGCGACCAACTGGTGCCGGCGTCGGCGTACCTGGAATGGGCGCGTGCGGCCGTGCGGTCGGCCGGGTCGCGCGCGGCCGAACACCGGATGAACCGGGAGCTGGAGTTCGCGCGCATCTACGAAGCCCACGACCGGTGGCTGGCGGAGGCCGGGCTGGAGGACTTCGGTCTGTCCATCATGCGCGCGCTGGATCTGCTGCGCACCCACCACGACCGGCTGGAGGCGGCCCGGGCGGCGTGCCGGCACGTGCTGGTGGACGAGTTCCAAGACACGAACCACGCCCAGGCCGAGCTGCTGTACCTGGTGGCCGGCGCGTCGGACAGCCTCATGGTGGTGGGCGACGACGACCAGGGCATCTACCGGTTCCGCGGCGCCTCGGCCAAGAACATCGCCGACTTCCGCACGCGGTTCCCGGACCGGGCGGAGCTGCGCCTCGAGCTGAACCACCGCTCGGGGCAGGCGATCCTCGACGCCGCCGGCGCCGTGGTGGCGCCCATCCCCGACCGCGCCCCCAAGGAACTGGTCGCACTGCCGGATGCACCGGCCGTCGTGCCGCGGTTCTGGTCGGCACCCGACCCCGACGGCCAGGCCCGCGCCATCGTGGACGAGGTACGCCGGCACGCCGCGGCCGGGACCCCGTTGGAGGAGCAGGCGGTGTTGATGCGCTCGGTGCGCCTGGAGGCACGGCCCATCGCCGCGGCGCTGGAGCGGGCGGGCATCCCCCACCAGGTGCGCGGCGGCGTGGGACTGTTCGAGCGGCGCGAGGTGCGCGCCGCGGTCGCGTGGCTGCGGGCGGCGTGCGACCCGGGCGACGCGCGTGCCCACCTGCGCATCGCGGCCGACCCGCGGTTCGGGCTGCCGTGGCGGGCCGTGGCGGACGCGGTGGCGCAGGCGCCCGCCGGCGCCGTGACGGGCGCGCTGTGCGAGGCGGGCGCGCGCGAGGGGGCGCACGGGTTCGGCGACGCATTCGAGGATGTCGCCCGCGTCGCGGCCCAGGGCACCGCGGTGGAGGCGATGCGCGCGGCGGTGGACCGCTCCGGGCTGCGTACCGCGGCGCTGGCCACCGGGGGCGCCGAGGGGGCGTCCCGTCTGGCCGGACTGGCCGCGCTCGAGCACCTCGCCGGCCAGATCGCCGCGCGCACCCCGGCGCTCGGTCCCGCCGGTCTGGCCGCGATCCTCGCCGGACTGGGCGACATCGGCTTCCACGGGGCATCCGTGGGCCCGGCCACGCGCACCGGCGTGCAGCTGATGACGGTCCACCAGGCGAAGGGCCTGGAGTTCGACGTGGTCGTGGTGGTGGGCCTCACGCGCAGCGGCTTCCCGGGCAAGGACCGCCAGCGCACCGACATCCCCGACGCCCTGCTTACCGAGGCCATCCCGCGCGGACGCGACGCCCATGTGGCCGAGGCCCGGCGGCTGGCATACGTCGCCATGACACGTGCGCGCCGCCATCTGGTGCTCTCGACGGTACGCACCGCCGACTCGGGGACCACCCAGCAGGTCTCGCCGTTCTTCGAGGAGGCGCGCGCAGCCGTGCATGCGGAGGTGGAGCAGGTGGGCGACGACGCGGACCGGGCCCGGCTGGACGCGATCTCCGCCGCGCAACTGGCGCTCACCGATGCCACCATGCGCGCCGCCGAGGCGGCGGCGTGGCACACCTCCGATGCCGAGGAACGCGTCGCCGCGGTGCACGACGCCGCCCTCGCCCTGGTACGGGCGCGCGCCGAGGCCCTCGACCCGCCGGCGCCGGAACCGGTGGCGCGGCCGGCGTCGCGTCCCGCGCGGCCCGGCATGGACCTCACCCCCAGCGCGATCGACACCTACCGCACCTGCCCCCTGCGGTACCGCTTCGCGCTGGTCGACCGCATCCCCGTCCCCGGCAGCGAGCAGCAGGCGATCGGCGTCGCCGCCCATGCGGCGCTGGAGGCGCACTACCGCCCCGACGGGACCGGCGGCGACGGCGACGCGCTGGTGCGCCGGTTCGCCGCGGCGCTGCGGCGCGGAGGGGTGGCGGACGGGGCCCAGGGGCGGCAGGCACTGGTGCGGGCGCGCGAGCGCCTTCCGGCCTACCACGACCGCCTGGTGCGTGGCGGCGCACGCCCGGTGGCGGTGGAGCGGCCGTTCACGCTCAGCGTCGGCCCGCACCGTGTCCACGGGCGGATCGACCGGATCGACCGTCACCCCGACGGGGGCTACCAACTGGTGGACTACAAGACCGGCGCCCCGCCGAAGGTACCGGCCGCACGGGACGATCTGGTGATGCACCTGTACCTGCTGGGTGCGCGCGAGGCGTGGGGCATCGAGTCGCGGGGGGCCACCGTCGCGCATGTCCTCGACGGCGAGACCTACAACGTGCACCCGGACGGAGCGGAGATGACGATGGCGCTGGAGACCGTGAAGGATGTGGCCGAGGGGGTCGCCGCCGGCGACTTCTCCCCCCGCCCATCGTGGTCGTGTCGCACCTGCGACTTCGCGGTGCTCTGCCCGGCGATCGACCGTTGACCAACGTCGCGGCACTGCAGCCCGGGCAGCCGGTGGAGGGCGTGTACGCGGTCCGCCGCAAGGAGCGGCGCCTGACGCGCCAGGGTGCGCCGTACCTCGCCCTCATGCTGGCCGATGCCACCGGTTCGGTGCCGGCCATGATCTTCGACGAGCCGGACTTCTTCGGCGAGCGGTTCGAGGAGGGCGACCGGGTGCGGATCGCCGGGCGCGTGGGCGGGCGCGACGGGCGCATGCAGGTGACCGTGACCCACCTGCGCGCCGCCGAGGACGACGTGCGGGCCGAGGAGCTGTTGCCGCGCAGCCACCGCGACCCCGAGGAGCTCTTCGGGTTCGTGCTGCACCTAGCTGACGAGGTGGCCGATCCGGGCATGCGCGCGCTGCTGGGTGCCCTCACCGGCGACGAGCGCCTTGCGCGCGACTGGCGCACCATGCCCTGCACACGCTCCGGACACCACGCGTACATGGGCGGGTTGGTGGAGCACACGGTGGGCACCGCCTCCCTGGCCCAGACACTGTGCACCTGGCATCCGCGACTGGACGCCGACCTGCTGGTGACCGCCGCGCTGGTGCACGACATCGGCCACGCGCGGGCGTTCCGGCTGGGCGCCACCTTCGAGCTCACCGACGAAGGACGCCTGCTGGGCCACGTCGCGATCGGCCACACACTGGTTGACGCCGCGGCGCGCCGCACCGGAATGGACACCACCCGGCGCCTGCACCTGCTGCACACCATCGACTGGCACCACGGGCCGCCCGCGGGGGAACCCGCCGGCGCCGCCGGCCCGGAGGCGCTGGCGCTGTGGCGGATCAATCAGCTCGAGGTGGGAGTGAAGAGCCGCCTGGAGGGTCCCGGCCCGGCGGCGGGGTAGCAATCCTCACAAGCGCGGACTAGCGTCCCCACCGAACGGTGCACCATGAGGGTGCGTCGCGATATGGGGAGGGGCTATGAGGGTGACCCGACGGGTGCGTCGCCGGACGGTGGCTTGCGCGGCGCTGGCCGGTGCGGCCGCGCTGACACTGAGCGCGACGGCGCACGCGGATGTGACCGGACAGGTGGTGACGCCGGGCGGAGTCCCCGTTCCGGGCGCGACCGTCCAGATCCAGGACGCCAACGGGCGCACGACGTCGGCGACCACCGACAACCAGGGCGCGTACACCTTCACGACGTCGCGCCTGACGTCGCTGGTGGCGCCGCTCATCGGCGGGGCACGCGCCAATGACAACTGCCGCACGACCGACCGCTCGGTCAGCACGGCGCCCGTGCCGTTCGCCGACGGCGCGACCGTGAACCTCACGCTGGACATGCGCAC
>JBIQJW010000008.1:0-24369 GCA_044507145.1 Actinomycetota bacterium | reverse complement strand
CGCCCGTGCCGTTCGCCGACGGCGCGACCGTGAACCTCACGCTGGACATGCGCACCCTGTGCAGCCAGCGGTACACGCCGACCGGCACGCCCGAGCCGACCGCCTTCGTCGACCCCACCGCGGGCACGGTCGTGTCGCCCTCCGGCGGCATCGCCACCCTGCAGCTCCCGCTGGTGCCCAGCAGCGCGAACGCCGTGACCATCGCCCTGCCCGACGGCACGCCGCTGGGACAGGGCACCGACCGCAACGCCGTCACCATCAACGCACCCGACGTCTACAACGGCCCCATCGTCGTCCACTGGTCGACGAGCCGGAACGAGTCCGGCTCGCACACCATCGGCACGCTCCAGTCCGGTCCGCGGCCCGGCGCTCCGCCGGCCCTCGGCAAGTTCGACCTGGCGGCGATCCTCGACCTTTCGGGATCCATGAGCGGCAACGACAGCGAGAACCGCCGGTTGGACGCGACCCACCTGCTGATCGAGCTGGCCTCCCCCGGCGACCGCCTGGTGGGTACCGGCTTCGACGACGACGTGCGCCCGGTGTTCCCGCGCACCACGGTCGTCAGCAACGCGACGCGCAGGAACCTGCGCGCCACGGCCCGCAAGAACATCGGGAACTTCGGTGGCACCAACTACGACATCGGCTTCGCGCAGGCCTACGCCGAGCTGACCGCCGACCCGCTGAACGCGAACGTCCCGAAGGGCGCGATCTTCATGACCGACGGCGGGCACAACGCCGGCGCGTACGAGAACACGCACCTTCGCTTCGCGCACAACGGCACCCAGGTCGCCTGGCCTGTGTGCGTGGTGCAGTTGGGCACGTCGTTCCGCCCCGAGGACGAGGTGCGCCTGCGGCGCATCGCATCCGACACCGGCGGGCGCTACCTGAAGGCGCCGACCAACGCCCAGCTGGAGACGCTGTACTTTCAGTGCCGCGGCACCAGCACCGGCCAGAAGACGGTGGTGAAGCGCACGCAGACCTTCCGCGTGGGTCAGACGCGCACCATCCCCACTCGCGTCGCCAAGCGCCAGCGCACCGCGACGTTCTTCGTCAGCTGGGGCGAGGGGAAGTACCGGCTCGCGCTGCGTCAGCCGGGTCGCAAGAAGGCCTACACCCGCACCACCGGGAAGAACGTGCGCCTGGTCAAGGGCCGCACCTTCCAGTACTTCCAGGTGAAGAACCCCAAGGCCGGCAGGTGGCGCCTTGAGGTCCGGCGTCTGGCCAGCGGGTCGACGACCGATCGCGCGACCACGACCGTGAACGTGCAGCGCCGGCGGTAGTTCGTCACATCCCGACACCGCCCGGCGCACGGCCGCCGGGCGGTGTCCGGGGCGCGAGGAGATGGTGCCTTCGGGGCGCCCCTCCTCAGGCCGGCCCCGCCTTGGTCACCCGCCGTACCAGTAGAAGAGCTTGCACTCGGTGTGGCCGGACTGGCGCCCGTTGCGCAGGCCCTGGACGGCGCGCACGCACAGCGCATATTGACCGGCGCGGATGTTGCCCATCCCGAAGTAGCCGCGCAGGCTCCCGGTGGTGACGCCCGAGTTCCCATTGCGGCACACGTTGATGCGGTGGTTGCCCAGCGCCTTCAGGCGCCGCGTGGGGTTGTAGGCCACCACGGCCGCCTGCACGTTCGCCGTGCAGTTGCGCGCGTTCGCCGGCGACACGATCGTCGCCGTGAAGTTGATCCGCTCCCCCACGGTCACCCGCAGGTTGCGGATGGGGACCGCATCGGCCGGCGCCGCCAGCACCGCCGCCGAGGCGAAGGCCATGAGGGTGGCGCCGATCGCGCATGCGCGCCGTCGCCGGATGGTGCCGATCGTGAGTGCATTGCCCATCGGAGGCCGCCCCTTTTCACAGGACCGGCGGCGGGCCACAGGCCGCCCTTCCGGTCCGCTCACCATGGGGCGACGCTATGACGCCCCCACCCCCGAGCGCACCATCCGTTCGGGGGGGGTCGGCGCGGCCGCTCGACGAGCAGCGACGCACCGGTGGGGCGGCGTATCGCCGCCCCACCGCGCTCACATCCGTGCGTGGATCCCGGTCAGCCCGCGACCGCGGCGTACCGCTTGGCCACGACGTCCCAGTCGACGACGTTCCAGATGGCGTCGAGGTAGTCCGGGCGCCGGTTCTGGTACTTGAGGTAGTACGCGTGCTCCCACACGTCCACGCCGAACAGCGGCGTCTGGCCGGCGGACAGCGGGCTGTCCTGGTTCGGCGTACCGACGACCGCGAGGCCGCTTCCGTCGTGCACGAGCCACGCCCAGCCCGAACCGAACTGGTTCACGCCGGCGTCCTTGAGCTTGCCCTGGAAGTCGGCGAACGAGCCGAACGCGGCGTCGATGGCCTCGGCCAGCGCACCCGAGGGCGCCCCGCCGCCGTTCGGCGAGAGGCTCTCCCAGAACAGGGCGTGGTTGTGGTGACCGCCGCCGTTGTTGCGGACGGCGCCGCGCTTGTCGGCCGGAACGGCGTCGAGGTCCTTCAGGACGTCCTCGATGGCCGCGTTCTCGAGCGGGGTGCCGGCGAGCGCGGCATTCGCCTTGTCCACGTATGCCTGGTGGTGCTTGTCGTGGTGCACGCGCATGGTCGCCTCATCGATGTGGGGCTCCAGCGCGTCGTAGGCGTAGGGAAGATCCGGCACGGAGTAGGCCATGGGTGTCTCCTTCGCGGTAGGACGTCGGCAGATGCGTTGATAATAAAGGACGCACGACCTGTCTATATTGCGAGACTGTCACCATGCCGCCACGATCCGAAACATCGCCCGGCATCACGCCGGCACTCGACGAGATGGCGCCGACCCGGCGCGCGATCCTGGTGCGGTTGCGTGCCCGGGGTGAGGCCGGAGCCGCGGAGCTGGCCGATGCGTTGGGCATCACCCCCGGCGCCGCGCGCCAGCAGCTGCGCCCGCTGGTCGCTGCCGGCTGGGTGACCCACCGCGACCTGCGCCCGGGGCCCGGCCGCCCGCGCCGGCGCTACCGGCTGGCCCCGGCCGCCGCGGCGCTGTTCCCCCAAGCGTACGGGGAGCTGGCCGTCGAACTGCTGTCGCATCTCTCCGATGAGGACGCGCAGCTCGTGGAACGCGCCTTCGAGCGACGCGGACGCGCCCGCACCGCGGCTGCCCGCGAGCGTCTGGCGGAGGTCGGCTCCGGGCTGGAGGCCCGCCTGGCCGAACTGGCCCGGATCCTGGACGAGCAGGGCTACATGGCGACCATCGGTCGCGACGACGACGGCGCCCTGCTGCTGACCGAGCGCAACTGCGCGATCCTGGCGGTGGCCCGTGAGCACCGGTGCGCCTGCGCCAGCGAGCTGTCGTTTCTGCGCGAGCTCCTGCCGGATGCCACTGTGGAGCGCGTCGCGCACGTGATGGCCGGCGCCTCGTCCTGCAGCTACCGGGTGATGCCGGCCGGCGACTGACCGGCCCGGCGGCCGCGCGCCCCACCATCGGATACGGTCGACCGATGGCCCGGACGGCACCGACCATCACCGTGCAGGAGCTCAACCGGGCGACGTTGGCGCGGCAGATGCTCCTGGAGCGCCACGACGTGGGCCCGGCGACCGCCGTGGCACGCCTGGCCGGCATGCAGGCACAGGAGGCACGCCCGCCGTTCATCGGGCTGTGGACGCGCCTGGCCGACGTCGATGTCACGGCCGTGCGTGACGCCCTGCACGACGGCTCGCTGGTGCGGGCGACCTGGCTGCGGGCCACGCTCCACCTGGTCACCGGGGACGACTACCGGGCCCATCGCACCGCGTTGCAGCCCGCGCTCACCGCCGCGATGAAGGTGCTGGGTTCCCGCGCGGACGGCCTCGACCTGCCGGCGCTCACCGCGCAGGCCGAAGCGATCCTGCGCAACGGTCCCCTCACGTTCGCGCAGCTCCGCCCGCTGCTGGGCGAGCGGTTCCCGGACGCGGACGAACGTGCCCTCGGCTACGCCATCCGCACCCAACTGCCGCTCATCATGGTCCCCACCGATGACCGCTGGGGGTTCCCGGCGTCCGCAACGTTCGCCCCCGCCGCCCACCGGCTCACCGGCCCCCTGGTGGACGATCCCGACCCCCGGGCCCTGCTGCGCACGTATCTGGCGGCCTTCGGCCCGGCCTCCGCCACGGACGCCCAGGCATGGTCGGGGCTGCGGGGTCTCGCCGCGGTGCTGGCGGGGATGGGCGACGAGCTGGTCACGTTCACCGACCCGCGCGGCCGCACGCTGTACGACCTGCCCGACGCGCCGCGGCCCGGAGCGGACGTGCCGGCCCCGGCTCGGTTGCTGCCCGACTTCGACAACCTGGTGCTGGCCCACGACGACCGCTCACGGGTGATCGCCGACGCGCACCGGCCGCACCTGGTCACGAAGAACCTGCGCGTTCGCGCCACCTTCCTGGTGGACGGGCGCGTGGCCGGCATCTGGAGCGCACAGGCCCGGCGTGGGATCGTCACGATCACGCTGGTCCCGTTCGGCCGGCTGACCGCCGACGACCGGCGGGCCCTCACGCGCGAGGCGAAGGGGCTCGCGCCGGTCATCCACCCCGAGGCGCGCGACCGCGAGGTGGTGTTCGCGGCTCCGGGTGCCGCGGAGCCGGGCGGCGCTACACGTTGAAGCGGATCTGGAGGACGTCGCCCTCCTGGACGATGTAGTCCTTCCCCTCCATCCGCACCAACGCCTGCTCCTTCGCCTTCGCGTACGAGCCGACGCGCACCAGGTCCTCCCAGCCGATCACCTCGGCGCGGATGAAGCCGCGCTCCAGATCGGAGTGGATCTTCCCGGCGGCACGCGCCGCGTTCGTGCCGCGCGTGATCGGCCACGCCCGGGCCTCGGGCGGCCCGGAACCCGTGAAGAAGGTGACGAGGTCCAGCAGCTCGTACGCCCCGGCCACGACCGCGTCGGCGCCGCGCACCGACCCCAGCCCCAGCTCGTCGGCCAGTTCGGCGGCTTCCTCGGGTTCCATGCCCGCGAGCTCCAACTCCATGCCCACCGGCAGCGCGAGGCACTTCGCGCCGCGCTCCGCCGCATACGCCGCGAGGTCGGCCGGCGGCTCGAGCTCCTCGTCGGTGTTGGCCACGTAGAGCACCGGCTTGGCCGACAGCAGGCCCATCTCGGCCGCCCGCTCGCGCGCGGACTCCTCGGCCACGGCACGCGCCGGGTCGCCGGCGTCGAGCACCGCGGCGATGGCCTCCAGGTCCGCCAGCTCCTCCTTGGCGCCGGCCTCCCCCGCCCGCGCACCCTTGCGCACGCGCTCCATCCGCCGTTCGGTCTGCTCGCGGTCCGCCAGGATCAGCTCCAGGTCGACGGCCTCGGCGTCGGCCAGCGGATCCACACGCTCCTCGGGGTGGGGCACCTCGGCGTTCGCGAACGCCCGCACCACGTGCACCAGCGCGTCGGCCTGTCGCAGCTGTCCCAGCGCGGCGCCGCCCACGCCCTCCCCGCCGCCCGCGCCGGCCGTGAGGCCGGCGATGTCCACCAGCTGCACCTGCGCCATGACGCGGCGGGGGATGTCCTGTGCGTCGGCGATGGCGTGCACGCGCGCATCGGGCACGTCGGCCATCGCCCGCGCCGGCTCGCGCGTGCTGAACGGGTACGGCGCCACCTCGCCCTCGGCGCCGGTGACCAGGTTGAAGAGGGCGGTCTTACCGGCGTTGGCACGGCCGACCAGTCCGAGTTCCATCGAGCGAAACCCCTACTGTGGAGGGTGGATCAGGGCCCGGAGAAGCCCACGCGACCGTGGACCTCGCCGGGTGGGAGCCGCACGTACACCAGATCCCCGCGATCGATCCAGTAGTTGCCCTCCTCGGCGACGATGTGGGCCCACGGCCCCTCGCCGGTGAGCAGCAGGCCGGGGATGTCGGCGGCGATGGCGTCGTCGACGGTGAGGCGCAGCACGGTGCCGCCCTCGAAGCCCAGTTCCAGTCGTCGCGTCGCCACGGACCGGATCCTAGTGGCCGCCGTCGTCCTCGACGACCTCGGTGAGGACGCCGAGCATGGAACGCGGGTGGACGAAGCCGACCATGTGCCCGCCCAGGCCGCGCCTGGGGGCCACGTCGAGCAGCTCCGCGCCCGCGCCGGCGAGCCGGCCCAACGCCGCCGCGGCATCCGGGACCGCGAAGGCGACATGATGGAAGCCCTCGCCGCGCTTCTCCATAAACCGCGCGATGGCGCCCTCGGGGTCGAGGGGCGTGATGAGCTCGATCAGACCACCGTCGGTGGCGCACATCGCAGCCTCGACGCCCTGTTCGGGCATCACCTCGCGCACGCTCACGTGCGCTCCGGTGGTGGCGGCGAGCTGCGCCAGGGCCGCATCGAGGTCGGCCACCACGTAGCCGACGTGATGGATCGGGCCGAGTGGTGATGCGTTCATACGACTCGCTCCAGACGGGGGTTCTGCCGCTCCTCACGGCCGACCTTGGCGCAGGCGGCGCCGTTCACGCGGACCACGTCTGCCGTGTAGTCGTTGCTGCCTCGCAGCAACGAGGTGCCGACCCCGTAGGCATCCACGGGCACGCCGGCCCGCTCGAACTCCCGGATCCGGTCGGCGTCGAAGCCGCCCGACGCCACGATGCGCACGGCGGGGTGTCCGGCGTTGTCGAGCGCCCGTCGCACCTTCCACACAAGTTCGGGCACCACACCGGTGGGCCGGAAGCGGCCCATCTCCTGCCACAGCGAGCGGTCCACCATGGTGCTGGAGGTGTCCAGTCGCACACCCCACAGGCGATCTCCGAGCGCGTCGGCTACCTCCAGGGCCGTGCGCACCGAGTCGTTCTCGAAGTCCACCAGCACCGTCACCTGCAGCCGGTCGCCGAAGGTGTCGGCGAAGCGGCGCGCGGCCAGCACGGTGTCGCCGCCGTAGGCCGCGATGAGCCCGTGGGGCACGGTGCCCATCCCGCGCCCGCCCCACCACGACGCCTGGGCGTCGGTGGACACGCCGATGGCGCCCGCCGTGTGTGCCGCCCACCCGTCACCCGTCTGCACATGCCAGTGGTCGAACCGGGCCGGGAAGTAGAGGATCGGCTTTCCGCCGGCCGCGCTCACCACATCGCGCACGTTGCGGCTGATGAGGGTGCGGCGCGCCAGCGCGCCCAGGTACAGGGTCTCCAGGTGGGCGAAGAGCGTGTAGTCACCCTGGATGGTGAGCACGGTCTCCCAGGGCGCGATGTCCTCGCCGTCGTAGAGGGCGTGCACCTCCAACTGGTCCCAGCCGGGCACCCATGTGCGCACACCGCCGTCGTCGACGTAGCGCCCGGAGCACAGGCGCAGGATGGCGAGCGCCTCGTCCACGCCGCCCAGCACGGAATCCTCGCGCTGGAACACCTGCATGAGCACTTGGGGGTGGTGGTCGTCGCGCTCGAGCACCTCGCGCGTGAACGTGAAGTACCCGTCGCTGTAGTAGCCGGCGCGCATCTTCTCCACCGGAAGCTGGAAGGTCCCGGGGTCGAGGCGCACACCGCGGGGCGCCGGCGCGCTCACGGCGCGTCCTCGCGCCCGGCGCCTGCGTCGTCGCGCTCCTCGGGCAACCGCGCGGGCCGCGTCGACCAGAGCAGACCCACCCCCACCGCCGCCAGGGCGCTGATGGCGATCGCGATGACGCCCAGCCAGATACCGGCGTCGGACCCGTCGTCACCGGCGGCCGGTGCGGGCGACGCCGTGGCCGCCGGCGCCGATCCCTCGGCCAACACCTCGGTCACCGCCGCCGGCCCGGGATCGGTGGGCCCGGTCTCCACCGCGGCCTCGCCGGGTTCCTCCGGCGGCCCGGTCCACGGCTTCACCTGCCCGTCGGCGTACGTCTGGCGCGCGGGCCACGCCGCAGCGCCGGTGGAGAACGGCGTGCCAAGCACCGTGAAGTCGACGTAACGGTTCGCCTCCAGCCGCCCGCGGTACACCACGCCGGTGAACCGGCCGTCGGCCGAGCGTTGCGGCCGCATCGTCCAGCCGGCCGGCGGTTCGGCGAAGCTGTACACCGTGATCTGCTCGGGGAAGGTCACGCGCACGGCCGTGGTGGCGACGTCGCGCTCCACCGGCACGCGGATGGTGAACTCCTGCGACTCGCCCTCCACCACCTGGGACGGCAGCACCGAGACATGCGCGCCCGCCGTGCCGGCGCCGGACAGCAGCCCCAGCGCGGCGATGGCGCCCGCCGCCCGGCGCATCGTCGCGCGGCTCACGGGCGCAGGTCGTCGACGAGGGCGTCGAGCATGTCGGTGTACATCCGGGCGATGGTGCCGTCGGTCATCGTCATCCTGTAGGTGAAGGCCAACAGGCCGGTGGTCTCGGCGAACAGCACCACGCGGGTGCCGTCCGGTTCCCGGGAGAATCGGGTGGTGGTGCGTGCCCGCAGCCCCAGGCCGCGCGCCTCCCAGGCGAACGCGCGCCCGGGGATCGCCTCGGCCACCTTCGGCCGGGTGATGAATACATGCCCGCGCGGATGGCGCAGCCGCAGGTCGAGCGGGGTGCCGGCGACCGGCGGACCGGTGATGGTCGCCTCCTCGCACACCGGGTTCCACTCGGGCCAGGACGCCACATCCGACCACCGCGCCCACGCCTCATCGGGCGCCGCCGGCACGACGACCGTCACCGAAACGCTCACCCCCGGCCGGTCTCCGCGGCGATCAACGCCTCCATCGCGGCGCGCCCCACCGCGAGCTCGTCGGCGCTGGGTTCGCGCGTGACGAAGCCCGACTGCATCACATGACCGGTGGCGTGCACCAGGCGGGAGACCGGATGGCGCGGACGCCGGCCCGAGAACGCGAACACCTCCACGGCGGCACCCACGCTCACCGCCGAGATGAGCGTGCGCATGCCGGGGATGCGGCCAACCGGCAGGCGCCGCGCGAGGGTGTTGCCCACCACGGTGGAGACCATGAGCGGCAGCACCAGGTTGCTGCCGCAACGGCGGTGCTCCTTGGCATGGTCGGCGGCGTGCGCCACCTCGGCGGCGCCGCCGGATTCGTACGCCGCGATGCTCTTGTGCTCCACGGCGTGCCACACCGCGGCACGCGATCCGCGCAGCGCGACCAGCGCGGGCGCCAGGCCGAGCGTGGCGCCGATGAGCTCCTGTTTGAAGACCGACCCGGTGCGCCGGCGCAGGATGGCGGCGGCCACGGTGGCGCCGGCCGCGGCGATCACCGCGCGGCGGTCCTCCATCGCGAATCGCGCCTGCGGCAGTCCCCGGCGCACCGCGGGGAGCACGGCGAACGACTCGCCCAGTCGCGCGAGGCCGCGCACCAGCGGGAGGCGATCCAGCGGCCCCACCCGCATCACCCACTTGCGACCGGATGCCACCACGGTGGAGCCGTCGGGCTCGTGAACGGCCGCGGCCCAGTGGTGCGGGCCGTGGACCAGGAGCCCGTTGGAGAGGGCCATGCCCCCGATGCGGTCGCTGCGTGGCATCTGCTGCGGCATCGGCCGAGCGTACCGCACGTCAGGCAGGGTCCGGCCGGGCCCGTCGCTCCTCGGCGCGCCGTTCGGACGCCAGGCGCCCCGTCCCCGCCAGCCCGGTGTCGACGAAGCGCATCATCCCGGCGATGGCATGGTGGCCCGCGACGTGCTCGATCAGCCGGTGCATCTCCACCGCCACCCAGCGGTACGAGTCGTGGCCCTGCGGCTGGCTGCGCAGCTCGATCAGGTGCATCGCCTCGCGCGCGTTCATCGTCATGGTGAACCGGATGCGGTGCCCCAGAGTGATGGCGTAGGGGGCGTCGGCGGGCCGGTGCCGGGCGATGCGGCGCGACAACTCAGCGCATGCGTCCTGCACCCGCGCGTACTCGTCGCCCAGGCCGGCGCGTGCGACCTCCACCGGCACCTCGTAGCCCAGGTCCGGGCCGAGGGGCTGCGCCATGAGGGTGAGCATGCGGTGGCGCTGCAGATCGCGGTATGCCCCGTAGTCGCAGACGATCTCGAAGGTGTAGGTGGTGCTCTCCAGGGCCCGCCCGGGGCGCCAACGCCGGTCCCGGCGTTCGCCGGCCAGCTCCAGGAGGTGGCGTGAGCGCTCCTCGTGCGACAGACCCCCCGCCCACGAGCGCGCCTCGGCCAGCCGGCCGCCGGTGTGGGGCCAGACGGCCTGGGCCAGCACGCGCAGCTCACCGTCGGGGTCGAAGTCGACCAGCCGCACCGAGGCGCCGAGGGGATCGCGCCGGAACGGCGGGGCGACGTCGGCGGCCAGTCGCGCGGCCGTCTCCTCCAGGCGGGCCAGGTACGCCCCCTGGGCCACGCCGCGGTCGAGCCGGTCGACGCGCGTGAGGAACGCCGGGATGACTTTGCGCAGCTCCACCAGCATCCGCGCCGCGCAGTCGCGTGCCTCCGGCAGAGGGTGGGCCGCCATGCGCACCAGCATCGCCTCGTACGCCTGTCCCGAGGCGAAGATGCCGACGTTGGCCGTGGTGGCGGCGGGCAGCAGCCCGCGCAGCAGGTCCAGGGCACGCGCCCGCACCGCGCGATCGCGCGCCTGCGTGGAGACCCCCGGCTCGAAGGGCATCTGCCCGTCGGCGTGCTCGACCATCGCGGGCATCAGGGCGCCGTAGGTGGTGAAGGCGTCGTCCAGGGTGTCGACGTACGCCGGCCCGAGATCCGGATCGGCCATGAGCGCCGCCGGACGGTGGTAGCGGAATGCGCCGCCCACCCGGTCGGCGTACGAGATGTAGCGCGTGGACTGCTCCAGGTAGCTGGCCAACCGGCCCCACTCCAGGATCTTGGTGAGGACGTTGGAGGCGTCCTCCACGGCCACGTGGGCGGCACCGAGCTGCGCCACCGAGTCGTCGCCGAAGTCGGCCAGCACCCGCCCGTAGAGGCCCTCGGCGCGCTCCACGCCGACATCGTCCGGCACCGCGATGGGTGCCCCCGGGTCCTCCGGCAGGAACTCGTCCAGCAGCAGGCGGCGCAGCGATTTGGGGCTGCGCGAGTACCGCGCGAAGAGCGCGCCCTTGACCACCTCCGGGAGGCCGGTGAGGGCGAAGACCGGCCCGTCCAGGTCGGTCACGTACGGCGCGAGCCGGGCGCGTTCGTCGGCGGTGAGCACATCCCCCATGGCGGGGACTCTACGCGCCCTGCACCGCGCTCAGGCCCCGGCGACCGGCCCCTGCGCCAGGAGCTCGTACGAACGGCGTCGCTCGGCCGGATCGTGGACCTGGGTCATCACCATCAGCTCGTCCGCGCCGGTCTGCGCCAGCAGTTCGCGAAGCTGCTCCCACACGCCGGCCCGGTCGCCCACCACCTGCGCGCGTCGGTAGCGGCGCACCTGGTCGGCCTCCCGCTCGCTGTATCGGTGGGCCGCGGCCTCCTCGGGCGTGGGCAGCGGCGCGGGACGCCCCTGACGCATGCGCACCACCGACAGGGCGCCGGAGCCCACCAGTTCCTCCGCCCGCCGCTCGGTGTCGGCGCACACGACCGACACGGCCAGGATCACGCGCGGTTCGTGTAACGACCCCACCGGGGTGAACGCGTCCCGGTAGGCGTCGATGATCGACGTGGCGTTGCGCGGGTTGAGGTAGCGCGCGAACGCCAGGCCCACGCCCAGCGCGGCGGCGGCCTGCGCCCCGTACTCGCTCGAGCCGAGCATCCAGATCGGCGGCATCGGCACGTCGGCGGGTTCCGCGCGCACCATGCGGCGCCGGTCGCCCGCGGGGACCCCCTCGCCGGCGTAGGCCATCAGCTCGTACATCTGCGCGGGGAAGTCCGCCGCGGCCGGATCGCCCCGGCGCAGCACGGCCGCCGTGACGCCGTCGGTGCCCGGCGCCCGGCCGATGCCCAGGTCGATCCGGCCCGGGTGCAGCGCCTCCAGCACCCGGAACGTCTCGGCCACGCGCAGCGGAGCATGGTTCGGCAGCATGATGCCGCCGGCACCCACGCGCATGCGCCGGGTGGCGCACGCGACGGCGCCGATCATCACCTCGGGAGCCGAACTGGCCATCCCCGGCGTGTTGTGATGCTCGGCCAGCCAGTAGCGGCCGTACCCCAGGCCCTCCGCGGCCACGGCGAGGTCGACCGTGTTGCGCAGCGCGTCGGCACCCGACGCACCCGTGGGCACCGGGCTGAGATCCAGCACCCCCAAGGGCGGTGGGTCGAGACGATCCATCCGCGCAGACTAGCCCCGGCGCCGGGCGGGGCGACGCCGGCGGGCCCCTTCGGCACCCGCCGGCGATCGCGCGCCGGGCTAGAGGACCTTGGCCCGGATGTCGGCGACGCCCAGCGGCAGACCCTCGGTGAGGGCCGTGACGCCGAACGCACCGTTCAATGCCGCGGCGGCCTCGGCCGAGAGCGACACCTTCGCGTCCCGGACCACGGCGGTGCGGTTCGACACGCCGGCGCGGATGCCGGACAGGTCGAGGTCCAGCGGCACCCGCGTGGCGCCGTCGCCGACGCGCGCCGTCAGACGCGGCGTCTCCGACACCGTGATGACGAAGTCGGTCAGCTCCACACGGGTGGCGCCGGCCGTGAGGGCGATGCCGCCGGAGTGCAGGATCCGGCCGGCGAACGTCCCGGTCGAGACGCGGCCCCCCGTGACCGGGAAGGCCAGCCCCGCGGCCGAGTCGCTCGCGGGCTCGACGACCGACGGCGCGACCCCCAGGGAGGTGAGCGCGGCCGCCGTGCCGGGGTCGAGGTTGAGGGTGGTGGCGCCGCCGCGCAGGGCGAGCTGCGCCGGGCTGGTGCGGACGTCGGCCCGGCCGATCCGCACCCCGGCCCGGATGGTGGTGCCGAACGCCGCCGAGAGCGCCCGCGCCGCCACCGGATGGAGCGAGGTGTCCACCCGGACGGCCCACGTCTGGACGCCGCCCGGACCGCGTCGCAACACCGCCGCCTTCGAGAGGTCGAGGTTCAGCAGCGGGACCCGGGCCGCGCCCACGCGCGCGGTCAGCGTGGGACGGCGCATGTCGGTGCGGATGACGAAGTCCGTCGCGCGCACCGTGGTGCCGTGGGCCGTGAAGGCGAGCCCGCCGTCGTGGGCGATGCGTCCCGCGGCCGTCGCCGGATCGATCCGACCGCCCGTGACGGGGAACGTGACGCGCCCGTCGCGCCCGGCCGCGCCGGCGACGGGCGCCACGGCGATACCGGCGTGCGCCAGAGCCGTCGCCGTATCGCGGTCGAGCTGGAGAGCCGTGGCCCCGCCGTCCAGCGGGGTCTGGGCGCCGAGGGCCGGAGCCGTCACCAGTGCGGCCAGCGCGACCGCGGCACAGCCCGCGCGGACGCCGTGAGTGCGTGCTGCCATCGTTTCGTCCTCCTCGTTCCGTCGGCGCCGCGGTGTCGCCGGCGCGACGGGATCACATGTCGGAGTACTGTCCGAGCCATGGCCGCCGAGTGGTTCACCGAACCGAACCCGGGCGATCGCACGTATCCACAAACGAGATGGTCGCCACAGTTCAGGAACGCCGGATGACAGACGCCGCGGTGCAGGTGCACGAAGCGCCCGGGGAACGGACGGCCAGGATCGCGGCCGGCCTGCACCGGCGCGACGAGGCGACCCTCGCCGAACTCCACCGCGACCACGGCCGCACGGTGATGAACTTCGTGCGGCACGCGCTCGGCGACGCGGGTGCCGCGGAGGACGTGCACCAGGAGATCTTCCTGGAGGTCTGGCGGCGCGGTCCCACGTTCGACCCGCGACGGGCATCGCCGGGCACCTGGATCATGCTGATCGCGCGCAGCCGGGTGATCGACCACCTGCGAAAGCGCGTGCCCGAGCCGCGTGATCCGTCCGACCCCGTGGCGGCGGCGGTCTTCGACCGCGAGGACCTCTCCGCCTCTCCGGAGGTCTTCGTGGAGCGCTGGCGCATGGCCACGCTCCTGGACCGCCTGCCGGAGCGGGAGGCACAGGTGCTGCGCATGCGTTTTCGTGACGAGCTCAGCCAGCAGGAGATCGCCGAACGTGTCGGCATCCCCCTGGGCACGGTGAAGACGCGGATGATGAGCGCGCTTCGGCGCCTGCGCGAGATGATCGACGAAGATGGTGGGCGATGAGCCGCGACGACGACATCCTCGACGCGCTCCTGGGCGACGCCGACGACCCGCGGGAGACCGGGCAGGGGCCGGTCGCTCCGAAGGGTGAGATGGACGATCTCGCCGAGGTCGTGGCCGCGCTGAACGCGCTCCCCCGGCGGGCATGGGACGACGAAGGCGACGTGCCGCCGCTCCCCGCGCTCCCCGCGCTGCCCGACGCCGGCGATCCGCACGACGAGCCGGCGGGCGCCACGGTGATCCCGATCCGCCGGCGGCGAGTCGCGCCGATCCTGCTCCGGGCGGCCGCAGCGGTGGTCCTCGTGTGCGTCGGTATCGGCGTGGGGGCGCTGCTGTTCGGCGGCGACGACGACGCCGCCGGCCCGGCGCCCGGGGGGTCGCCCATCCAGCTCATCAGCTTCGGGGAAGGCGGTCCGGATGCCCACGGCGAGGTGCGCACGGTCTCGCGCAACGGGGGCTCGCTGACGCTCGATGTGAGCGGCCTCGACCCCAGTCGCCCCGGCGAGATCTACACCCTGTGGTTGATCGACCGCGACGACAACCTGCTGACGCTCGGCTCGTTCCTGGTGCCGGCGGAGGGCGCCACCACCGTCACGGTTCCCCTTCCCGTGGAGCTGGAGAACTACGCCGCGCTCGACGTCTCCGTGGAGGAGCCGCACGGCGACACCGGCCACTCGGGACGGTCGGTGCTGCGCGGCCCGGTGTCGGGGGCCTGACGGGCGTCAGCCGCGGGCGGACACACGCCGGCCGCCGGCGCGCGCCCGTCCGCGGACGGGCTCACCAGGCGTACGACCCGCCGGCGCCACTCATGTCGGTCTTGTCCATCGGCCACACGTCGGGCAGGTCCACCTCGAAGTTCCCCTCGGCGTCGGCGTGCTTCTCGTGCCAGGCCGTGAAGTTCGGGATCGAGAAGCCGACCACCCGGAACGTGTTGCGCTCCACGCGCACAATGAGCTCCCGCTCGGGGTCCATGATCGCCAGCGCGGGGGCGGGGATCCCGTACGAGCAGTGGTACGCGTCCTTCTCCTTGTCGTACCGGGTGAGGCTGTCCGAGGGGGAGTGCGTCCCCGTGCCCACCGCCGAGGCGGGCTGCTCGGGCTTGTCGTCCGGCGGCACACCGGGCCCGGGCGGGGTCGGCGGAAGCGAACTCATGTCATCCCTCCAACAGTCGTTGTGCGACGGCGCGCACGACGCCGCCGTCGGCGCGGCCGGCGAGCCGTGCCATTGATGCCTTCATCACCACGCCGAGGTCCTTCGCGCTGGTCGCGCCCTCCGCGGAGATGACCTCCGCGACCACCACGGCCACCGCCGACTCGTCGAGCTGCTGCGGCAGGTAGGCCTCGATGATCTCCATCTCGGCCTGTTCCTTGGCCACCAGGTCGTCGCGACCGCCCGCGGTGAACTGCTCGATCGACTCACGGTGCTGCTTGACCAGGCTGCGCAGCACCTTCTCGACCCCGGCGTCGTCCAGCGGCGCGCGGGTGTCGATCTCGACGTTCTTCACGGCCGCCCGCGCGTTGCGGATCGCCCCCAGGCGCACGCTGTCGCGCGCGCGCATGGCGTCCTTCATGTCGCCGGCCAGCCGGTCGGAGAGCGTCGATGCCTGGTCCGTCATGGCGTGGGGACCTCCATGGTGGGAGTCTAGTAGAAACGATTCACGCGGCCTCGGGGGCGCGTCAGAACGGGCGCTCGTCCTGCGCCAGTCGCGCGCGCAGCGCCCGCAGGCGCTCCGACAGCTCGCCCTCGGGTCCGCGGTCGGTGGGATGGTAGAACGCGGCGTCCTCCATGCCCTCGGGAAGCAGCGACCCCTCCACCACGGCGTCGGGGTGGTCGTGCGGATACACATAGCCGGTGCCATGTCCCAGGTTGCGGGCGTTCGCACGGCTCGCGTCGCGCAACGCGAGCGGGGGGCGCCGCGCCCCCTCGCGCTCCACGCGCTCCAGGGCGGCGTTCACGGCGCGGTACGAGGCGTTCGACTTGGGCGCCAGCGCCAGGTAGGTCGTGGCCTGCGCCAGCGCGATGCGGGCTTCGGGCATGCCCACGAACTCCACCGCCCGGCCCGCCGCCACCGCCACCTCGAGCGCGCGCGGGTCGGCGTTGCCCACGTCCTCGCTGGCCGCGACGATCAACCGCCGGGCGATGAACTTCGGGTCCTCCCCGCCGGTGAGCATCACGGCGAGGTAGTAGACCGCCGCGTCGGGATCGCTGGCGCGCAGGCTCTTGATGAACGCCGAGATCGTGTCGTAGTGGGCGTCACCCTCGCGGTCGTAGACCACGCCACGCCCGCCGGCGGCCGCGGTGACGTGCGCCACGGTCACCTCGCCGCCGGGACCGGCGTCGGCGGCCGCCGGCTCCAGCAGGTTCAGCGCCGACCGCGCGCCCCCGGCGGCACGGGCGGCGATGGCCTCGCGGGCATCCTCGGGAACGCGAACCGACCCGCCAAGCCCGCGTGGATCCGCGACGGCGCGCTCGATCAGCCGTCCCACGTCCTCGGCCGACAGCGGTTCCAGCACCCACACACGCATGCGCGAGACCAGGGCGGCGTTCACCTCGTACCAGGGGTTCTGCGTGGTGGCGCCGATGAGGGTGACCAGCCCGTCCTCCACGGCCGGCAGCAGCGCGTCCTGCTGGGCCCGGTTGAACCGGTGGATCTCGTCGAGGAACAGCACCGTGCTGCGGCCCGCGGCCAGGCGGTCGCGCGCGCGGGTCATGGTGGCGCGCACGTCCGCGACGGTGGCCGATACCGCCGAGAGCTCCTCGAACTCGGACGATGTGGCCCCGGCGATGACGCGCGCCAGCGTGGTCTTCCCGCTCCCGGGCGGGCCGTAGAGGATCATCGAGGCGACCCGGTCGGCCTGGACCGCCTGGCGCAGTGCGCCGTCGGGCCCCAGCAGCGCCGCCTGTCCCACCACCTCGTCGAGCGTGCGCGGGCGCATCCGCGCCGGCAGTGGACGGGATCGCTCCAGCCGCGCCTCGACCGCCTCCCCGAAGAGGTCACCCTGCGGCGGCCCGCCGCGCGAGCGCGCCATCAGGCGACCGCCCCGGCGGGCGGGGCGTCGACGCGCGATCGCGGGGCGGGGAGCATCGCCGCGAGCGCCGCGGCCAGCAGCGGCAGGGCGGTGAGCGCCCACAGCGCGGTCTCGCGCGACGTCGCGTCGGCCAGGGCCCCGAAGATCGCGAGCCCCGGCGGCGCCGAACCGATTGCCGCGAACCCGATCATCAGCCCGGCGGCCAGGGCGAGCCGGTGTGGCAGGTAGGCCTGTCCCATCGCGACCGTCACGGAGAACGACCCCAACAGGACGAAGCCGGCCCCCATCAGGCACACCAGGCCCACGACCCCGTCGTCCAGAAGGAAGCCTGCGAGCAGCGGCGCGACCACGGGCATGGTCCACACCAGCATCGCCCGCCCGCCGATGCGCTCGGACAACGCCGCGCCGGCCAGCGTGCCCACCGCGCCGGCGCCGGCGAACGCCGCGACCACGAGACCGGCGGACCGGTCCGACACGCCGCGCTCCTGCGTGAGCAGCAGCGGGACGAGGGCGAGGACGACGAACTGGATCCAGGTGCGCATGGTGGTGACAACAATAAGCAGGACCAGCCCGGGAACATGATCCGGCCGGGCGTCGCCCACCGATGAGGTCCGATGCACGACCGGTACCTCCAGCCGGTGGCGGGCAGCAAAGAGCACCACGCACACCAGGGCTCCGGGCACCAGGAACACCAGCGTCGCGCGCGCGTCCAGCCATGGGATGAAGAGCGCGGCCACCAACGGCCCCACCGCGAACCCCGCGTTGCCGCCCACCATGAACCAGGCCAGCCCCGTGGCCGGACGGTCGGCGGAGATACGGTTCACCACCCGGGCGGCCTCCGGATGAAACGCCGCCACCCCGAGGCCCGATCCGACGATGCAGGCCAGCACCCCGGGGTATCCGCCGGCCACCCCGGCCAGGGCCAGCCCCAGCGCGGCCACCGCCACCCCGCCCCACAGGAACGCCGGACTCGCGCGACGGTCGGCCATCAGGCCGAAGAAGGGCTGGATCGCGGACGACACCAAGAGCGACGCCCCGAGGATCATGCTGGCGGCCAGGTCGCTGAGCGCGTAGAGCGCGGTGAACACCGGGATGAGCGCCGGCACGGCGCCCACGGTCGCATCGATGAGGAAGTGGCCTGCCGCGACGAGGCCGACGCCACGCCGGTCGATGCCCTCGGACGAGCTACGTTGCACGGGATGTCACCGGTCCACGGATGCGATGTCCGGGCCGCCCTGGCCCACTTCGGCGGCGGCGATGCCGCACGCCTCGTGCCGGCCATGCTGGCCGACAACGACACCGTGGAAACCTACGAGGAACTGATGGACCGGTGCCCGCCCGAGCGCATCGGCCTATCGCCGGGTGCCCACGCCGCCATCCTCGGGCCGCTGTTCGGGGAGTTCGAGTGAGGGCCGCAGCGAGTCCTCGGTGACCACCTCACCCAGCTCCAGCGCCTCGCCGCCCTCGAATTCCATCAGGGCGTGCTCGGCGTCGTGGGTGCGCGGCGTCCACCACTCGTTGTCGGTGCCCAGCGCGTAGACCCGCGCGGCCACCAGCGCGAAGCCGAGGGACGACAGGAGGAAGACGACCGGGGTGATGCCCCCGCCGCCCACCCCGAAGAGCCCCACGCTGACCCCGTCCACGCTCGCGTCCACCACCGGCATGTACACCAGCGAGATCAGCAGGAAGACCACCAGGCCGAACGGCAGCGCGGCGAGGTACCACCGTCGGCGGGCCCACCGTCCGGCCACCAGGGCGTAGGCGGCGCAGACGAGCACCGCGAAGACGGCGGTCCACAGCAGGCCGGTGGGTCCGGCGCTGTCCCCGCTGACTCCCAGCGCCGCGTGGCTGGTCTCGCGCACGGCGTCGCCGCCGATCAGGACACCCAGCGTGTGGTTGAAGTCCAGATCGGTGAAGCCCTTGTGCAGCGAGCCCTGGACCATGATCAGGAACACCACTCCGGCCACCAGCGCGGCCATGAGCACGGCGGCGCAGCGACGGCCGGCCGCGGCGAGGCGCCGCTGGGTACGCGGCGACAGGAGCTCGGACCGCTCGGTCATGGGGCGTGGGATGTGGCGGCGGATGACACGATTCTCGGCCTGTCCGGACTATATTGCCGACGCTCCCGCACGTCGCCGATGGCGGGCGGGTGGCGGCGTGGACGAAAACGCTACAATCCCAAGTCTGATTCGCCTGTTATTCGCCGTCTGACGGGAGACGACATGGCCCAGAGCTATCAGGATCTCCTTGCGAGCGCACGCGCGGACGTGCCGGAGGTCCAGGTTCCTGAGCTCGCCGAGCGCCTTGGGAACGGTGAGGGACCGCTGGTGATCGATGTGCGTGAGCAGTCCGAGTGGGACGAGGGGCACATCCCCGGCGCGATCCACATCCCGCGCAGCTTCCTCGAGAGCCGCATCGCGGGGGTGGCCGACCGCGACACCCAGATCGTGCTGGCGTGTGCGTCGGGCAACCGTTCGCTGCTCGCGGGCACCACGCTCAGGCAGATGGGCTTCGGCAGCGTCTCCTCCCTGGCCGGCGGGTTCTCGCGCTGGAAGCAGAGCGGGCAGCCCTACGACGTGCCCCGTACGCTCACCCCCGATCAGCGGGCGCGCTACAGCCGCCATCTGCTCATCCCCGAGATGGGCGAGGAGGGCCAGGCGAAGCTCTTGAGCAGCCGCGTGCTGATGATCGGCGCCGGCGCCCTCGGCTCCCCCACCGCCTACTACCTGGCCGCGGCCGGTGTGGGCACCATCGGGATCGTCGACGACGACGTCGTGGACGTGAGCAACCTGCAGCGCCAGATCATCCACACCACCGAACGCGTGGGGATGAACAAGGGCGAGTCGGCGAAGATCGCCATCGAGGCACTCAACCCCGACGTGCAGGTGGACGTCCACCCGGTGCGCCTGAGCCGCGACAACGTCCTGGACCTGCTGGGTTCGTACGACCTGGTCATCGACGGCACCGACAACTTCCCCACCCGGTACCTGCTGAACGATGCGGCGCTCATGACGCGCACGCCGCTCATGCACGCCAGCATCCTCCGGTTCGAGGGGCACGCGACGGTGTTCACGCCCTACGAGGGCCCCTGCTACCGCTGCCTCTTCCCCGAGCCGCCGCCCCCGGAACTCGCGCCGTCGTGCGGTGAGGCCGGCGTGCTGGGTGTGCTGCCCGGCGTGATGGGCAACATCCAGGCCACCGAGGCGCTGAAGGTGCTGCTGGGCATCGGCGAGACGCTGTCCGGCCGCCTGCTGATCTACGACGCCCTGGAGATGGGCTTCACCGAGCTGAAGATCCGGCGCGATCCCGACTGCCCGGCGTGCGGCCCCAACGCCGAGCTGGAGTTCCGCGACTACGACGCGTGGTGCGCCGGGGCCGGCCGCCACCCGGTGACCGCATGACCCACATGAACCGCGTCCTCCCCTCCGACATGTCCGGTGGTGCCGAATGAGCAAGGTCCGCATCCCGCCGGTGCTGCGTCAGGCCACCGGCGGCGCCCGCGAGGTGACGATCGAGGGATCCACCGTCGGCGAGGTCCTCGACGCCCTGTACGAGGCGCACCCGGATGTGCGCGGGCAGCTGCAAACGCCCGAGGGCGAGCTGCACAAGTTCGTGAACCTGTACGTCAACGACGAGGATGCGCGGCTGCTGTCGTGGCTCGACACCGAGCTGTCGGACCGCGACACGCTGCTCATCCTGCCGGCCATGGCGGGCGGCGCGCGCTGAACCCATGCGGGCGCGGGCACGCGCCCGCGCCCGTTCCCGGGCAAGGAGACCTGACCGACCTTGGCTGACGCCCCACTGGCCCCACCGCCCGCGGTGATCTCCCCGGATCTCGTGGCCACCATCGGCAACACGCCGCTGGTGGAGCTCTCGCGCATCTCCCCCAACCCGGATGTCCGCATCCTGGCGAAGCTGGAGAGCGCGAACCCCACCGGTTCCATCAAGGACCGCACGGCCCTGTCGCTGATCGAGGACGCCGAGCGGCGCGGCATGATCGCCCCGGGCGACACGATCATGGAGCCGACGTCCGGCAACACCGGCATCTCCCTCGCCATGATCTGCCGGGTACGCGGGTACAAGCTGGTGGCGGTGATGCCCGAGAACGTCACCGAGGAGCGCCGGCAGCTACTGACGCTCTACGGCGCCGAGATCGTCCCCACCGACGGGGAGTACGGCTCGAACGGCGCGGTGGCCGTGGCGCAGCGCCTGTCCGCCGAGAACGGGCTGTACATGCCGTTCCAGTACGGCAACCCGGCCAACCCCGACGCGCACTACCGGGGCACCGCCAAGGAGATCATCGACGCCTGCCCCGAACTGGACGTGTTCGTGGCCGGCCTCGGCACCGGCGGCACGCTCATGGGTTCGTCGCGCCGGCTGAAGGAGCATCGCCCCGAGATCCAGGTGATCGCCTGCGAACCGCTGCAGGGCGACCCGGTGAGCGGCCTGCGCAGCCTGGACGACGGCTTCGTGCCGCCCGTGTTGGACCTCTCCCGCCTGGACCGCAAGCTGCTGGTGGCGAACCGTGACGCGCTGGTGATGACCCGGCGGCTCTCCGCCGAGGAGGGGATCTTCGCGGGGATCTCATCGGGTGCCGTGATCCACACCTGCGCCCGGATCGCGGAGAAGATGGAACGCGGCACGATCGTGGGCATCATCTGCGACGGGGGCTGGAAGTACCTGTCGGCCGGCATCTGGAGCGGCGAGCTCGACGACGTGGAGGACACCTTGGACCGCGGGATCTACTGGTGAGGCTCTCACGCGAGCTCGCCGATGAGCTGATCGCGCACGCCCGCGAGGACATGCCCAACGAGTGCTGCGGGCTCATCGCCGGGCGCGGGGACGTGGCGACGCGCGTGCTGCGGACCACCAACACCGAGGCCAGCCCGTTCATGTACGTGATGGACCCGCGCGAGCAGATGGACCTGATGGACGCCATCGAGGACGCGGGCGAGGACCTCGTGGCGATCTACCATTCCCACACGCGCTCGGCGGCCTACCCGTCGCGCACCGATGTGGAGCTGGCCTTCTTCCCCGACCCCCTCTACGTGATCGTGTCCCTTGCCGATCGCGACGCGCCCGAGATCCGGGCCTTCCGCCTGAGCCGCTCGGCGCCGGAGGGGGAGCAGATCGCCGAGGTTCCGGTGGAGATCGCATGAACCGGTCCCATCGCCGGCGAGCGATCGCCGTGGTGTGTGCCCTGGGTCTGGCGGTGGGTGCCGCGGCCTGCGGCGGCGACACCGCCGTGGTCACCATCACCACCGACCGCCTGCCGGGCACCGAGACCACGGCATCCGTGCCGGCACCGCCCACGACGTCGACGACGCAGACCACGACGGACACGGGCACCACGACCACCACGGCCACCACCACGAGCGGTACGACCGCGTCATCGGACCCGGTGGACATGGCCGCGCTGGCCGAGTTGCTCCCTCCCGCAGCCGCCATGGCCGGCGTGAACGAGGGGACGGTGCGCGAGCTGCCGACCGCGGGCGAGATGATCGACACGCTCTACCAGGCCGGCGATCCCACCGCCGAGCCCGCGAAGGCGGAGCTGTCGGCCGCCGGCTACCGCGGCGGCGTGCTGCGCGACGACAGCGGAACCGATCCTCAGAACGGCCTGGCGCTGTTCCGCTCGTACATCTTCGCGGTGGCCGACGACGCGACGGCGATCGAGCAGTCCAAAGACTCGGTGGCCGATGTGCGTTCCACCGCAGCGCTCACGACGAGGGAACTCGCCGTCCCCGGAATCCCGGACGGAACCGGGGTGTCCGCCACCGGCGAGCAGAGCGGCACCCGGCTGGCCGTCGCGTTCATCAGCTTCCCCGTTCGCGACAGGGTGTATGGCCTGCAGGTGGTGGCGCGTGCCGAGAACGCCATCGACCTGGACAAGCTGGTGGAGGTGGCGCAGGTGATCCACGCCCAGGGGATGCGCTCAGGCTGAGCGATCGGGTGTGGGGCGCCACCACGGGCGCCCCACACCCCGCGGGTCACTCCGCGGGCGGGGTGTCCGCTGCCACGGCGTCCGTCGCCGGCGCGTCTGCGGCCGGAGCCTCCTCCGCAGCGGGGGTGGCCTTCTTGCGCGTGGTGCGCCGACGCGGCTTCGGGGCCTCCTCCGCCGGCGCCTCCTCCGCAGCCGGAGCCTCCTCCGCAGCCGGAGCCTCCTCCGCAGCCGGAGCCTCGGCCGGCGCATCCGCAGCGGGAGTCTCCTCCGCAGCGGGGGTGGCCTTCTTGCGCGTGGTGCGCCGACGCGGCTTCGGGGCCTCCTCCGCCGGCGCCTCCTCCGCAGCCGAGGCCTCGGCCGGCGCATCCGCGGCCGCAGCCTCGGTGGCCGGAGCCTCCTCGGCAGCCGGGGTGGCCTTCTTGCGCGTGGTGCGCCGACGCGGCTTGGGGGCCTCCTCCGCCGGCGCGTCCTCCGCAGCCGAGGCCTCCGCCGGCGCCTCCTCCGCAGCCGAGGCCTCCGCCGCCTGGGCTTCAGCCGGCGCATCCGCTGCCGGGGTCTCCGCAGCCGGGGTCTCCTCCACGGCCGGAGTGGTCTTGCGGCGCGTGGTGCGACGACGCGGCTTGGGAGCCTCCTCCGCCGGCGCATCGTCCGCCGCCGGGGCCTCCGCCGCCGGGGTCTCCTCCGCGGCCGGGGCGGGCGCCTCGGCCGTCGGCACCTCTTCCGCGGCGGGCGCCTCGGCGGCCGGGGTCTCCTCCGCGGCCGGGGTCTCCGCCTGGACGGCCGACCGGCGACGCACGCGGCGACGGGTCGGTGCGGGCGTCTCGGCGGCCTCGGCCGGGGCGTCGGCCTGGGCGGCCGGGGCCTCTTCGGCCGGTGTGTCGGCGACGGCGGCGGGCGCGGACTCCGCGGCCGGCTCCGCAGCCGCGTCGCCGGCGGCCGGCTCGCTCTGCGTCTCGGCCGGCGCGGGCTCCGCGGGGGCCGTGGACCGGCGCCGACGCCGGCCGCGGCTCGGGGCCTCGGGCTCCGGCGCGGCCTCGGCGGCCGGGGCATCCGCCGCCGCATCCGCCGCGGCGGGCGCGTCCACTGCGGATGCTTCCGCCGTCGCGGGCTGAGCCTCGGCGGTCTCGGTGGTCTGGGCGGGAGCGGACGACGCCTCCCCACCGGCGCCACCGCCGCGGCGCCGGCGACGCCGGCCCGAGCGGGACGACGTGCCCTCGCCATCGGCCGATGCCGCGGCATCCGCATCGGATGCCTCCACCAGGACCGGCACGTCGGCGTCCAGCTCCGGGCCGAGCATGATCATGTCCTCGTAGGAGATCGGCTCGTCGATGGGCGGCAACGAACTGAGGTCGGGATCCGGGGCCGGGGTCACCAGCTCCTCGAACACCTCGGCGGCCTCGGCCAGCTCCGCCGCGTGCGCCGCACCCGGTGCCGTGTCGCCGCCGCGCCGGGCGCGCCGGCGCCG
>JBIQJW010000193.1:2392-4169 GCA_044507145.1 Actinomycetota bacterium | reverse complement strand
TGGGCGGCGCCAAGGCCGGCGAGGTGGCCGCGCAGATGGCCGTGGACGCCGTCGAGGCCCTGGAGGCCCCCGTCCAGGTCGACGACGTCCGCGTCGCGGTGGTGGACGCCAACGCGGCCATCCACAGGCTGGCCTCCGAGGATGACGACAAGGCCGGGATGGGCACCACGTTCACCGGCGCGCTCCTGAACGGCGCGGCGCTGTCGGTGGTGCACGTGGGCGACTCGCGCGCCTACCTGTGGCGTGGCGGCGAGCTCATCCAGGTCACCGACGACCACTCCGTGGTGGCCGAGCTGGTGCGCCAGGGGCGCCTGTCGGCTCAGGAGGCCGAACGGCACCCGCACCGCAACGTGATCACCCGCGCGCTGGGGGCCGAGCGCACCGTCACGCCCGATGTCGTCACCCGTCCGCTGGAGGTCGGCGACGTGGTGCTGCTGTGCAGCGACGGGCTCTCGTCGTACGTCCCCGACGAGGAGATCGCCGCCGTCATGGCGCAGGAGCCGGACCTGCAGGACGTGGCCCAGGGGCTGGTGGCCCGGGCGAACGCGGCCGGCGGCGCCGACAACGTCACGGTGGTGCTGGCACGGGTGGCCCGCGCCGAGGGTGGTGAGGCTGCTGCGGCCACGGCCACGGCCACGGTGGAGGAGCCGCGCCCGGCGGGCGCCGGCAACACGGCCCAGATGCGTGTGCTGGGCGGCGTGCGCGGCCACGCCGGCACAGATCGTCCCGGCGCTCCGCCGCCGGCGCCGCCCCCGCCCGTGCTGGAGCCGGTGGGCCGCCGGCGCGGCCGGCTGGGCCCGATCCTGGCCGCCGTGGTGGTGCTGCTGGTGCTGGTGGTGGGCGGCGTGTGGTGGGTGGCCAGCCGCACCTATGCGGTCCAGGCCGGCCCCGACGGGACCGTGCGCGTGATGCACGGCCTGCCGATGTCGCTGGCCGGCGTGGAGTTCGCCCGCGCGTGGCAGGACACCGGCGTGCCGGTCGACGCCGTCCGCGCCGGCCGTCCCGACGCGCTCAGCAACACCGCGCGTGGACAGGGTGAGGCCGTGGCGCTGGCCGTCGACCTGATCTGGCGCTTCTCGCTGCCCGAGGTGCCGGCGCTCACCGCGCCGCCGCAGACCACCACACCGCGCGGCCCGGCCGGCGGCGCGGTGCCGGACACCGGGACCCCCGCCGCACCCACCACCACGACCCCCGCGCCGGCCACCACCGCGTCGCCGACCACGACCCCGGCCGCCTGATGTCGCCCCGCAGCCGCGAACTCGGCTTCCTGATCCCCGGCGTGGCCCTGGGCCTGCTGGGCCTGGGCACGGTGGCCTCCGCTCGCGCCGACACGTTCGACCCCGGCCCGTGGCCGGCGGCGCTGGGCGTGGTGGGCGTGTTCCTGGTGATGCACCTGGCGCTGCGCCTGCGCGCGCCCCAGGCCGACCCGTACCTGCTGCCGGTGGTGGGCGTGCTGGTGGCCATCGGCCTGGTCCAGCTCGACCGCGTGGACCCCGCGCTGGCGGCCGACCAGGCGGCGTGGGTCGCCGTGGGCGGCGCGGTGTTCGTGGGTGTGCTGTTCCTACTGCCCGACCACCGCGTGCTGGAGCGCTACCGCTACCTCATCGGCCTCACGGCGGTGGGTCTGCTGGTGGCCACCATGATCTTCGGCACCCGCATCTACGGGGCCAAGCTGTGGATCGACATCGGCGGCGGGCAGACCGTGCAGCTCGGTGAGCTGTCCAAGCTGCTGCTGGTGATCTTCCTGGCGGGCTACCTGCGCGACAAGCGCGAGCTG
>JBIQJW010000193.1:0-2292 GCA_044507145.1 Actinomycetota bacterium | reverse complement strand
CCGGGCCTGGGCAACGGCTTCCTGGTGCGCGACGACGGCACCTTCGTCATCCCGGCGCTGCCCACCGACTTCATCTTCTCCGCGGTGGCCACCGAGCTGGGCTACATCGGCGGACTGGGGCTGCTGCTGGGTTTCCTGCTGTTCCTGCAGCGCGGCTTCGCCATCGCCGCCGGCGCCACCGACGGCTTCTCCAAGCTGTTGGCCGGGGGCCTCACCGCCGCGGTGGGGCTGCAGGCGTTCCTGATCGTGGGCGGCGTGGTGCGCCTCATCCCGCTCACCGGCGTGACGCTGCCCTTCGTGAGCTACGGCGGCTCGAGCGTGCTGGTGAACTTCGCCATCATCGCCCTGTTGCTCACCATCAGCCACCGGTCGCGGGTGGGTGCGCGGGTGCCACGCCGGCGCCGCCGCGAACGGATGTCGCTGGTCGAGGAGGTGGCGGCCGGTGAATAGGTCGATCCAGCGGTTGTTCCTGGTGATGGCCGGCGGCTTCGGCCTGCTGGCGCTGATGCTCGGCTGGTGGCAGGTGGTCCACGCCAGCGACCTGCGCGACCGGCAGGGCAACCCGCAGGCATACCAGGCCGAGCGGCTCATCGACCGCGGGCGCATCATCTCCGCCGACGGCAAGCTGCTGGCCGCCAGCCGCGCCCGCCGCGTGGAGGGCCAGCGGGTCTTCCAGCGGGTCTACCCGCAGCAGTCCCTCGCGGCGCACGTGGTCGGCTACGCCGCGGCGCTGGAGGGCAAGACCGGCATCGAGTCGACCTACAACCGCTATCTCAGCGGCAGCTTCGGCAGCGAGCCCCTGCTGCAGCGCCTGAACCTGCGCGAGAAGCGCGGCGCCAACGTGCAGCTCACGCTCGACACCCGCATCCAGATCCCGGCCGAACAGGCGCTGTCGGGGCAGGTGGGCGCGGTCGTGGCCATCGACCCGCGCGACGGGCGCGTGCTGGCGCTCGCGTCGTCGCCCACGTTCAACCTGCAGGACGTGGTGGGCGGGCGCTGGGAGAGCGTGGCCGGCCAGAGCGGCTCACCGCTGCTGAACCGTGCGACGGCAAGCCGCAACGCACCGGGCTCCACCTTCAAGGTCGTCACCGCGTCCGAGGCGCTGCGCAGCGGGGCATACACCCCCACCAGCACCTTCCCCGGCGGCTCAGAGTACGACACGCCCGGCGGCCCCATCCGCAACTTCGGCGGCGCCACCTACGGCCGACACGACCTGTCGACGGCTCTGACCATGTCGATCAACACCACGTTCGCCGAGATCGGCGACCGCCTGGGTGCCGACGCGATGGGCGAGATCATGACCGCCTTCGGCTTCGGCGAGCGCCCGGGCATCGACCTGCCGGCCGACGAGGTGATCGCCTCGGGCCGCTACAACGGCACCACATTGCTGCCCAACGCCGAGCGCGGCGAGGACGTGGCCCGCCTGGCGATCGGCCAGGAGCAGTTGGTGGCCACGCCGCTACAGATGGCGATGGTGGCGTCCGCGATCGCCAACGACGGCGTGCTAATGCAGCCGCACCTGATGAGCCGCATCGTGGACCGCTCCGGCGACGTGGTGCGCGCCAACACGCCCACCGAGGCGGGGCAGGTGGTGGACGCCCAGACCGCCGAGGAACTCACGCAGATGATGACGAACGTGGTGCGCGACGGCACCGGCGCCCAGGCGGCGCTGGTGGACGTGGGTGTCACCGTGGCCGGCAAGACCGGCACCGCCGAGACCAGCGATCCGCTGCTCAACAACGCCTGGTTCATCGGCTTCGCGCCGGCCGACAACCCGACGATCGCCGTCGCGGTGATGATCGAGGGCACGCCCGGGCAGGGTGGGGCCGTCGCGGCGCCGGTGGCCGCAGATGTGATGCGCGCCGCCCTGGAGGTGCAGTGAGTCCGATGGTGGAGATCAGATGAGCCTGCAGCCCGGTGATGTCGTCGCCGACCGGTACGAGCTGGGCCACCAGCTCGGTGCCGGCGGCATGGCGCGGGTGTACGTGGCGCGCGACCGCCTGCTGGACCGGGAGGTCGCGGTCAAGGTCCTGAGCGAGCCCTACGCGTCGGACCCGCTCTTCGTGGAGCGGTTCCGCCGCGAGGCCTCGGCGGCCGCCGGGCTGAACCATCCCAACATCGTGGCCGTATACGACCGCGGCGAGGCCCAGGGCTCCTACTACATCGTGATGGAGTACCTGCCCGGTCCGGATCTGAAGCAGGTGATCCGCCGGCGCGCGCCGCTCTCGCCCTCGGAATCGATCGACAACGCGCTGCAGATCCTCGCCGCCCTGGGCGCCGCCCACCGGCGCG
>JBIQJW010000192.1:0-4180 GCA_044507145.1 Actinomycetota bacterium | reverse complement strand
CCGGCTCAAGGGCGACGACCTGAGCGACGAAGCGCGCGACCAGTTGCTCGAACGGTGGCAGGCTCATACCGGGTAGACGCTCGGCCGGCGCCGCATGTGAGGTCCGGCGCCGGCCGCGGGGCTACGGCAGCGCCGGAAGGCCGGCGATGGCGGCTGCCGCGGCGTCCAGCTCGCTCTGGGGCAGCTCCGCGTCCACCAGGTCGCCCGACAGGTACGCGTCGTAGGCGCCCATGTCGAAGTGCCCGTGGCCGGAGAGGTTGAAGAGGATCGTGCGCTGCACACCCTCCTCGCGCGCCCGCGCCACCTCGTCCACCACCCCCTGGATGGCGTGGGACGACTCTGGTGCCGGGATGATCCCCTCCGCGCGGGCGAAGGTGATGGCGGCGGCGAAGCAGTCGCGCTGGTCGTAGGCGCGCGGTTCGACCATGCCGAGCTGCACCAGGTGCGACACCAGCGGCGCCATACCGTGGTACCGCAGGCCGCCGGCGTGGATCCCGGCCGGCAGGAAGTCGTGACCCAGGGTGTGCATCGGCAGGAGCGGCGTCATCATCGCGGTGTCGCCGAAGTCGTACGCGTAGTGCCCGCGGGAGAGGGTGGGGCAGGCCGTGGGCTCGGTCGCGACGATCCTCATGCGCGCCCCGGCGGCCGCGTCGGCCAGGAACGGGAATACGAGGCCGGCGAAGTTGGAGCCACCGCCCACGCAGCCCACGATCACGTCGGGCTCGGCACCGGCCTGCTCCAACTGCATCCGAGCCTCCTGGCCCACCACGGTCTGGTGCAGCAGCACGTGGTTCAGGACGCTGCCGAGCGCATAGTGCGTGTCGTCACGCTGCACGGCGTCCTCCACGGCCTCGCTGATGGCCAGGCCCAGGCTGCCGCCGGTGTCGGGATCCGCCTCCAGCGCGGCGCGTCCCGCGGCGGTGTCGGGCGAGGGGCTGGGGGTCACCTTGGCGCCCCATGCGTGGATCAGCGAGCGCCGGTACGGCTTCTGGTCGTACGAGGCGCGCACCATGTACACCTTGCACTCCAGGTCGAAGCGCGCACACGCGAACGACAGCGCCGACCCCCACTGCCCGGCACCGGTCTCGGTGGCCAGGCGCGTGATGCCCTCGGCCTTGTTGTAGTACGCCTGCGGCACCGAGGAGTTCGGCTTGTGGCTGCCGGCGGGGCTGGTGCCCTCGTACTTGTAGAAGATGCGGCAGTTCGTCCCCAGGGCCTGCTCGAGGCCCAGGGCGCGGTGCAGCGGGGTGGGACGCCAGAGCGCGTAGACCTCGCGGACCGGATCGGGGATGTCGATCCAGCGCTCGGTGCTCACCTCCTGCCCGATCAGCGCCATCGGGAAGAGCGGCGAGAGATCGTCGGGACCCACGGGCTGGCCGGTGCCGGGATGGAGCGGCGGCGGCGGCGCCGACGGGAGGTCGGCGGCGATGTTGTACCAGCGGGTCGGGATGTCGTCCTGGGTGAGCAGGTGGCGGCGTCGCTCCACGGTGTCTCCTTGGGGTGTGCCGGGCGCCGTGACCGTATTACACGGCGGGGTCGGATCCGGTGGGCGGAATGGTGGGGTCGGGGCCGCGCCCCTCCCCGCGACGGCCGCCGGCGCGCCGCGAGGGCCCCGAGCGCCGCGAGGGCGCGGGAGGCAGCCAGAGCGTGAACGTGGATCCGCGCCCCACCACGCTCTCCACGCCCATGGTGCCGCCCTGCAGCGTGGCCAGGCGCCGCACGATCGACAGGCCCAGCCCCGAGCCGTGCGCGCCGTCGGGCCCGCGGGAGCGGCTGGGGTCGGCGCGGTAGAGGCGGTCGAACACGTAGGGCAGATGCTTGGGCGCGATGCCCCGCCCCGTGTCGGACAGGGCGATGCCCACCCGTCCGGGGGCCACCGCCGGGGCGATCGTGATGGTGCCGCCGGCCGGGGTGGCCGCCAGGGCGTTTCGCAGCAGGTTGGAGAGGATCGTGTCGACATGGGTGGGGTCGCCCACCGCCCAGCGCTCGCCGCGTGGCGGGACGATGGTGACACCACGGCTGCGGGCCTCGGGGCCGAACCGGGCGGCGGTGGCGGCCGCGGCCGCCACCAGGTCGATCGGTTCCGCCGCCGCCGGGGGGTCCAGGTCCAGCCACGTGAGGGTCTGCAGGTCGCTCACGAGGTCCCGCAGCCGGCGCGCCTCGTCGCGGATCGTCTCCGCCGCCTCGGTCCGGTCGTCCTCGGTACGGGCGGTGCCGTCGGCCAGCGCGCTCGCGAAGCCTTCGATCGCCGTGACAGGGGTGCGCAGCTCGTGCGCGACGTCGGCCAGGAACTCGCGCTGGCGCTGGTCGGCGGCCTCCAGGCGCCCGGCCATGCGGTTGAACGCGTGCCCCAGTCGCCCCAGCTCGTCCTCGCCCTCTGCCACGCGAACGTCCAGGCGGCCGCGGGCCACCGCCTCGGCACTGTCGGCCACCTCCCCGACGCTGCGGCTCATGTGGCGTCCGAGCAGCGAGGACAGGTACCAGACCACGCCGGCCACGAAGGCGATGCACAGCGCGACCACCGCGAAGTACACCCACCGGTCCACGGCGCGCGCCTGCGGGTCGGGGCGCTCCAGGCGCACCTCCACGTCGCCGCTGGTGGCCTGGGCGCGCACCTCCACGTCGTCCAGCGTCGGTGACGAGTAGTAGACGACCTCGCCGGACACGCGCACCACCATGCGTACATCGCCCATGAACCGCTGCGCCTCTCGGGCGCTGCGGGCCGCCGTGCGCTGACCGGCGTCGTCGATGGTGCGCGCCACCACGGCCGCCTGGCGTTCGAGGGTCCGTTCCATCTCGGCCTGGGTGCTCGCCTCGATGGTGGCGCCGACCACCCAGAGGATCCCCGCCACGCTGACGCCCATCGCCGCCACGATCACCAGCGCGATGCGCGTGCGGATGCTGCGCGGATGCAGTGCGCGGCTGACCCACTCGCGCAGCCGTCCGCCGCCGGTCACCGGGGCTCCTGCGGCTCCAGCTTGTAGCCCACACCGCGCACCGCCACGATGCCGATGTCCTCGCCCAGCTTGCGGCGCAGGTTGGCCACGTGGACATCCACGGTCTTGCCGCCCACGCCGGACTGGTAGCCCCACACCTTCTCCAACAGGCGCTCGCGGGTGTAGACCACACGCGGGTTCGCGGCCAGCTCGGCAAGCAGGTCGAACTCCAGCCGCGTCAGCTCCACGGCGTGCCCGTCGACGGTCGCCTGGCGCGCCGCCGGCTCGATGCGCACCGGGCCGGCGTGCAGCGTGCGGTGCGGATCGACCGGGGCGGTGGTGCGCCGCATCACGGCGCGGACGCGGGCGACCACCTCGGCGGGGGAGAACGGCTTCACCACGTAGTCGTCGGCGCCCAGCTCCAGGCCGGTGACCCGGTGCGCCTCATCGCTGCGGGCGGTGATCATGATCACCGGCACCGGTCCGATCTCGCGCAGGCGCCGGCACACCTCGAACCCGTCCATGCCCGGGAGCATGAGGTCCAGGAGCACCAGGTCGATGCCACCGCTGCGCACCTGGTCGATCGCCTGGTCGCCGTCGGCGGCCTCGGCCACGGTGAAGCCCGCGTCGGTGAGGTACATGCGCAGCAGCCGGCGGATGGCGCGCTCGTCGTCCACGACCAAGATGTGGCCCTGGCTGGGCAGCGGGTCGTCCTCCGGGGCCGGGTGCTCAGCCGGCCGGCGGGCCGACGATGAACGCGACGGCTCCGTCGGCGCGCGCCGAGGCGACGCTCACGGCCGTGGCGCGCAGGTTCCATGCGAGGCGGTACGCCCCCACCGGCCAGCCGGCCGGGATGGTGCGCGCGCTGTACTCGTTGTAGTTGCCCGGGCCCTCGGGGTCGAAGCTGCGGGCGTCCACATCCACCTGGCGGCCGGTGGGGATGTGCACGAACGAGAAGGTGTGGCCGGTGCGGATGGAGGGGGCGCCGCCCACCTTGTAGTGGATGCGGAACTGGTACCGCTGGCCTTGGCGCAGCACGTAGGCCTTCTGCGTCTCGGCCTCGCGTGTGTCCTGGCGCACGATCTGGAAGGAGGTGACCTCCAGCTCCAGGGCGCCGGGCTCCTGCGCGGGCGCCTGGGCTACGGCGATGCCGCCGGCGAGCGCACCGGCGACGGCGGCGGTGCCGAGAAGGGTGCGAAGGCGCGGGCGCATCGGCGCGGATGATACCCGCGCGGGGCCGGGGG
>JBIQJW010000191.1:0-4189 GCA_044507145.1 Actinomycetota bacterium | reverse complement strand
TCGCCCAGCAACCAGGTGGCGATCCAGAAGGCCGCGACGACCAGCGCGGTGCCCACGGCACCCTGTCCGCGCCATCTCGTCTCGTCCGCCACCCGCACCACCCGGGGCAGATCCGCCAGCACCGTGTCGGGAATCTGGGCCATTGTCCTTTCCGTCGGCGCCGCCGATCACTACGATAGCCCGCCGATGGCTCTCACCGTCTCCGACACCCCCGCCCGCTGAACGCGCCCACGCCCCATGTGGGCATCGTCGGCCTGGGGTACGTGGGCCTCCCGCTCGCGGCGACCTTCGCCGAGGCCGGCGTGGCCGTGCTCGGGCTCGACGCCGTCCAGGCCAAGGTGGACCTGGTCAACGCCGGCACCTCGTACATCGAGGACGTCCCGTCCGAGCGCCTCGCGCCGCTGGTGGAGCGCGGCCTCATCAGCGCCACCACCTCGTGGGACGAGCTGCGCGCCGTCGACAGCATCATCATCTGCCTCCCCACGCCGCTCACCGAGCACCGCGAGCCCGACCTGTCGGCCGTGCTGGGCGCCGCCGAGAGCCTGGCGCCGCGCCTGCGTCGCGGCCACCTGGTGGTGCTGGAGAGCACCACCTACCCGGGCACCACCCGCGAGGAGCTCGCGCCCACGCTGGAGCGCTCGGGCCTGGTCGCCGGCCGCGACTTCCACGTCGCCTTCTCGCCCGAGCGCGTCGACCCCGGCCGCGAGGACTGGACCACCCGCACCACGCCGAAGGTCATCGGCGGGCTCACGCCCGACTGCACCCGGCGCGCGATGGACCTCTACGGACAGGCCTGCGAGACGCTGGTGCCGGTGGCCAGCCCCGAGGTCGCCGAGATGACCAAGCTGCTGGAGAACATCTTCCGCGGGGTCAACATCGCGCTGGTGAACGAGCTGGCCGTCCTGTGCGACCGCATGGGCATCAACGTGTGGGAGGTCATCGACGCCGCGGCCACCAAGCCCTTCGGCTACATGCCCTTCCGGCCCGGTCCGGGCCTCGGCGGCCACTGCATCCCGATCGACCCCTTCTACCTCACGTGGAAGGCGCGCGAGTTCGACATGCACACCGAGTTCATCGAGCTCGCGGGCAAGATCAACTCGCAGATGCCCTCGTTCTGCGTCGGGAAGGTCGCGCGGGCGCTCAACAGCCGGCGCAAGGCCTTGAACGGCAGCCGCGTGCTGGTGATCGGCGTCGCCTACAAGGCGAACGTGAACGACACCCGCGAGAGCCCCGCGGTGCGTGTCATCGACCTGCTGCGCGCCGAGGGCGCCGTGGTCGAGTACCACGACCCACATGTGGCAGCGCTGCCGAAGCTGGGGCTGGAGAACCGGCCGCTCACCCCCGAGACGCTCGGGGCCCAGGACGTCGTGGTGGTGGTCACCGCCCACGACGGCGTCGACTGGGAGGCCGTCGCGCGCGATTCGCCGATGGTCGTGGATCTGCGCAATGTCGTCCCCGACACCGGGGGCACGGTCTGGAGGCTGTGATGGCGGCGAGCAACAGCTCGGAGGACACGCCGGTGAAGGTCGGCGTGGTCGGGATGAACTACTGGGGGCCGAACCTCGCCCGCAACTTCGCCCGCCTCCCGGGGACCCGGCTGAGCTGGATCTGCGATCTCGACGAGTCGACCCTCGACCGCCACCGGTCCGCCTATCCGCAGACCGCCTTCACCACCGACCTCGACGACCTGCTGGGCGACGACGAGCTGGACGCCGTCGTGATCGCCACGCCCGTGCCCACGCACGCGCCGCTGGCCAAGCGCGTGCTGCAGGCCGGCAAGGACGCCTTCGTCGAGAAGCCGCTGGCCCTCACCGCCGCCGACGCCGACGAGCTGGTGCAGGTGGCGCAGGCCGGCGACCGCGTGCTGATGGTGGACCACCTGCTTGTGTACCACCCCGCCGTGCAGAAGCTGAAGCAGCTGGTGGACGAGGGCACGCTGGGCCAGGTGTTCTACCTCTACGGCAACCGGCAGAACCTGGGCATCGTGCGTCCCGACGAGAACGCCCTGTGGAGCCTCGGCCCCCACGACATCTCGGTGATGCTGCATCTCGTGGGCGAGCGTCCCGTCGAGGTGAGCGCCAACGGCGAGAGCTACCTGCAGCCCGGGGTGGAGGACGTGGTGTTCGGGCGCATCAAGTTCGCGTCGGGCATCATCGGCCACCTGCACCTGTCGTGGCTGGATCCGCACAAGATGCGCAAGATGACGGTGATCGGCTCCGACAAGATGGTCGTGTTCGACGACATGGAGACCGAGCGCAAGGTGACCGTGTACGACAAGGGGCCCATCCCCCGCACCGAGACCTACGGTGAGTACATCCAGGTGCGCTCCGGCGATATCCACATCCCCAAGATCACCGGCACCGAGCCCTTGCGCCTGGTCTGCGAGCGGTTCGTGCAGGCCGTGCGCGACCGCCGGCCGACGCCCTCCGACGGTGCCGCCGGCGCCGAGGTGGTCGCCGTGCTGGAGGCGATGACCACCTCGCTGCGCGACTCCGGCCGCCCCGTCGCCCTCGCCGGCGCCGGCGCGCGCTGACCCCGCCCACACCCAGGAGCCCCGATGGCACGTGAGAACCTCGTGATCGGCAAGGACGTCGTCATCGGCGACGACGTGGAGATCGGGGCGAACGTGGTCATCCACGACGGCACGGTGATCGGCGACGGCGTCGTCATCCAGGACAACGTGGTCCTGGGCAAGCAGCCCAAGCTCTCGTCACGCTCCACCAGCAAGAAGACGGCACCCCTGGCCCCCCTCACCCTCGGGGCCGGCGCCGCCGTCTGCAGCGGGGCGCTGGTCTACGCCGGGACCACCATCGGGCCGGGCGCGATCGTGGGTGACCTCGCGACGGTGCGCGAGCGCTGCACCGTGGGCGAGGGCGTCGTGATCGGCCGCGGCGTCTGCATCGAGAACGACGTGCCGATCGGGGCGTTCACCAAGATCCAGTCGAACTCGTACATCACGGCGTATTCGGAGCTGGAGGACCACGTCTTCATCGCCCCGTGCGTCACGACCACGAACGACAACTTCATGGGCCGCACCGAGGCGCGCCACGCACTCATCAAGGGCGCGATCATCCGCCGCGGCGCCCGCGTGGGCGGGGCCGCCGTGATCCTCCCCGGCGTGGAGATCGGCGAGGAGGCATTCATCGCCGCCGGCGCCCTGGTGACCAAGGACGTGCCGCCCGCCAAGCTGGTCGCCGGCCTGCCGGCCCAGGTGTGGCGCGATGTGAACCCGGAGGAGCTCCTCTCGTCCGAGGGGTCATGACGCCGTGACCCCGGCCCGCCGACTGGTCCTCGACACCGTCGACGGCCGGTTGGTGGTGCGCGACCGCGAACGGCCCGCGGCGCGGCTGGTGGAGATCGGCCCCCCCGGCGAGGCCGGGCCCTTGGTGGCGGAGCACCTGTGCGGCTGGGTCGGCGACGCCGCATCGGCCCCCCTGTGGGCCACCCCGCAGGAGGCGCTGGAGGCCCTCACGCGAGACGAGGCGTGGGCCGGGGTGCTGCAGGCCGCCGCCATGACCATGGCGGCGCCGGCGGGCGCTCCCCTTCCGGCGGCCGACGCGGAGCGGATCGCCGCCCTTCACGACGCCCACCCGGGGCTGTGGATGGAGGGCCCGCACCAGCACCCGGATGGCGGCTGGTACGTGGTGCTGTGCGGCGCCTCCGACGTGGGCTGGGCGCTGGGACGCGGCGAGTCCCCGCACGACGCCGCGATGGCGGCCCTGGCACAGGTCGAGGCCGCCTGAGCGCGCGCGGCGGGGTGTGCGCGCCGGCGCCGGACGCGTAGGCTCGTCGCATGAGCGCCGGGCGCATCCTGCTGATCGTCTTCGGGGTCCTGATCGGGCTCTTCGGCCTCGCGCTGGCCGGTGGCGGCGGCGCGTTGCTGTGGGCGCATTCCACCCAGCGCGACGACGACGGCTTCTTCACCACGCGCAGCATCGCCCTGGCCGCGCCCGGGTTCGCCGTGGTCTCGGACGAGGTGGATCTCGGGACCGGCGGCGGGGCGTGGGCCGCCGACGTGGGCGACATGGCGCGGGTGCGCGTCCGCGCCACCTCCGAGCGCCCCATCGCCCTGTTCCTCGGGATCGGGCCCGAGGACGCCGTGCGGGCGTACCTGGCGGATGTGCGCCACACGCAGGTGGACGACGTGGACCTGGACGAAGAGGAGGGTCGAGATCAAGAGAAAGTGGTC
>JBIQJW010000190.1:1828-4282 GCA_044507145.1 Actinomycetota bacterium | reverse complement strand
CTAGTCGATCATCTCGTAGGCCGGCAGCGTCAGGAACTCCACGAAGTCGTCCGACGTCGAGATGTCGTCGAACAGCTTCGCCGCCCGGTCGAAGTACTCGTGCAGGTTCTCCGGGTACTGGGCGTGGATCTTCTCCAGCTCCTCGGCCAGCAGCTCGCGGAACAGCTCCACGGTGACCTTGCGGCCGTCATCCAGGACGCCGCGCGGGCTGCGGATCCACTGCCACACCTGGCTGCGGGAGATCTCCGCCGTGGCGGCGTCCTCCATGAGGTTGTTGATCGGCACACAGCCGACGCCGTTCAGCCACGCGCCGAGGTACTGGACACCGACGCTGATGTTCACGCGCAGGCCGGCCTCCGTGATGGGGCCCTCCGGCTCGAAGGTCACCAGGTCGGCGGCCGTGATGGTCACGTCCTCGCGCAGGCGGTCGAGCTGGTTCGGGCCCGGCATGACCGCGTCGAACGCCTCCAGCGCAACGGGGACCAGGCCGGGGTGGGCAACCCAGGTGCCGTCGTGGCCGTTGTTGGCCTCGCGCACCTTGTCGGCCTTCACCTTCGCCAGGGCCTCCTCGTTGGCCACCGGGTCGTTCTTGATCGGGATCTGTGCCGCCATGCCGCCGATGGCGTGCGCTCCGCGCCGGTGGCAGGTCTGGATCGCCAGCAGCGAGTAGGAGTTCATGAAGTGCGTGGTCATGGTGACCAGCGCACGATCCGCCAGGACGAAGTCCGGGTTGCTGCGGAACTTCTTGATCACGCTGAAGATGTAGTCCCAGCGACCGCAGTTCAGGCCGATCGAGTGCTCACGCAGCTCGTAGAGGATCTCCTCCATCTGGAACGCGGCGACGATCGTCTCGATCAGCACCGTGCCGCGCATCGTGCCGCGCTCGAGACCCAGCGCGTCCTCGATGTCGGTGAAGATGTCGTTCCAGAGGCGCGCCTCCAGATAGCTCTCCATCTTCGGCAGGTAGAAGTACGTGCCCTTGCCCTGCTCCAGGCGCACCTTCGCGTTGTGGAAGGTGTAGAGCGTCAGATCGAGGATGCCGGCGGACACCGGGGCGCCGTCCACGGTCACGTGCTTCTCGACCATGTGCCATCCGCGCGGCCGCACCAGCAGCGTGGCGAGGTTCTCGCCCAGCTTGTAGTCCTTACCGCCCGAGCTGAGGCTGATCGTGCCGAGGTTCGCGTCGCGCAGGTTGATCTGCCCCTGCACGATGTTCGCCCACGTCGGGGTGTTCGCGTCCTCGAAGTCCGCCATGAACACCTTGGCGCCGGAGTTCAGCGCGTTGATGATCATCTTGCGGTCGACCGGGCCCGTGATCTCCGTGCGGCGGTCCTGCAGGTCGGCCGGCGCGGGCGCCACCTTCCAGCTGGGGTCCTTCCGGATGCTCTCGGTCTCGGGGAGGAAGTCGAGCTTTGCGCCGCCCTCGAGGTCCTTCAGGCGCGCCTCACGGGCGGCCAGGAGCTCGCGGCGACGATCCTCGTACTTGCGGTGCAGCTGGGCGACGAGCGCCAGGGCCTCCGTCGTGAGGATCTCGGCCCCTTCGGGGCTGACCTCTGCGAGGACCTGGACGCCGTCGGGCGTGGTGATGGTGCTCATGGTCGGAGCGGACACCTTTCGTGGATGCGACAGCGTCATGCGGATGCGCCGGGTGGGCGACCGCACAGCCCCGGGAGGCTGTCGCGTGCAGCCATCGGGCGGGGCCGGAGATAAGGCACCCAGCCTAACCGACGGCACGCCGGCCGGCGGCCGTCAGCCTCCCGGTACCTGGGCGACCAGCAGCGTCGCCACGGCCACGATCACCAGAGACAGCGCCACCTCGCTGCCCACGGTCCGCTGCACCAGGGCCAGCGTCCTGCCGCCGGGGCGACCGATCCGCGCCAGGGCCGCGACGATGCGCCGGTTGTAGAGCGCGATCAGGCCCAGCGGCACCAGGATGGCCAGCTTGATGAGGATGCTGCGCCCGTAGGCGGTCTGCCAGAGCTCCGCGGGATCGCCCACCTCACCGAAGGTGCGCACCACGCCGCTGAGGATCAGCACCAGCACCGACCAGGTGGCCACCCGGGAGAACGCCGCCAGCGTGCGGCCCGCGACGGCGCGACCCGGGGCCCCCGCGACCCGCGGCGCACGCACCGCGACGGTCACCACCAGGGCGAGGCCCGCGATCCACAACGACGCCGCGGCGGCATGCGTGACGTGGGCCCCCACCTGCAGCCACGGCCACTCCGTGACGCGCGCGTGCCCCTGCGCCGCGATGCTGCCCAACACGCCCAGCGCCAGCGCCATCATCACACCCGACACCACCGGTGCATCTGTGGCAGATGCCGCGCGCGTGCCCCGGCCCCCGCCGTACTCGCGCATGAACTGCACGGCGCCGACCGCGAACAGGATGAAGAGGAGGGCGCCGCGGATCTGCACCTGCCAGCCGAAGTCCGTCTCGGAGAGCACCTGACCGAT
>JBIQJW010000190.1:0-1728 GCA_044507145.1 Actinomycetota bacterium | reverse complement strand
CCCACCCCCCACGGCCCGTCCTCCGACGGACCGCCGGCCAGCTCGCCGATGTAGGGGTCCCCGATCTCGTCCACGCCCACGCCGAACACGAACAGGCTGGGGATCACGTGCGAGTCGGCGCCGATCACCTGGTATCGGGCCGTGTAGGTGCCCGACGGCAGGTCGGGCCGCAGGGCGATGGAGATCGTGCGCCGGTCGTCGGGGGTCACCGCTCCGGGGGCCGCGATGACGCTGGCGCCGGTCTCGTCGACCACGTCGAAGTCCTCCGGCCGCAGAAGCTGCACCGGCTCGTTGAACGTCACCGAGACCGTGGGCGGCGAGGTGTCCAGCAAAGCCCCGGGCTCCGGGGTGGATGCCACGGGCACGGCGTGCCCCAGGGCCGTCGCGGCGACGAGCAACGCGACGACACACGCGAGGGCGCCGATGGTGACCAGTTGCCGCACACCGCGATGGTACGCATCCGCCGGAGCGCGCACCGTCGCGACGGTGCTAGCCTCGCCGACCGGTACAGATGTCAGATGGGAGGCGTGCGGTGTCGGATCTCCTGGCCGGGACGACCGGGCTGGTGGTGGGCGTGGCCAACAAGCGCAGCATCGCCTGGGCGATCGCGCGCAAGCTCGATGCGGCCGGTGCCCGGCAGGTGCTGACGTTCCAGAACGAGCGCACCGAGGGCGAGGTGCGAAAGCTCGCCGCGACGCTCGAGAACTGCGCCGGGGTGCTGCCCTTGGACGTGCAGGACGACGTCCAGACCGCCGCGTCGGTCGACGAGGCCGCCGCGCTGCTGGATGGACGGATCGACACCCTGGTCCACGCGGTGGCGTACGCCGCGCCCGACGACCTCGGCGGACGCTTCGTCGACACCTCCCGCGAGGGGTTCCAGCTGGCGCTGGACGTGTCGGCCTACTCCCTCGCGTCGCTGGCCCGGCACGCCGAACCGCACATGCGCGAGAACGGCGGCTCGATCATGGCGCTGTCGTACATCGCCGCCGACCGCGCCGTGCCCGGCTACAACGTGATGGGCGTGGCGAAGGCCGCCCTTGAGTGCATCGTGCGGTACCTGGCGTGGGACCTCGGGGAGAACGGCATCCGCGTGAACGCCATCTCCGCCGGCCCGGTGCGCACGCTGGCCGCGCGCGGCATCCCCGGCTTCGGCACGATGGCCGACGCCATCAACGAGCGCACGCCGCTGCGCCGGGAGATCAGCGCGGATGAGGTGGCCGACACCGCGGTGTACCTCGCATCGCCGCTGGCCGCCGCGGTGACCGGGGAGACGATCTTCGTCGACGCCGGCTTCCACGCGATGGGCCTCTAGCAGGACCCCACCCCGTGCGGATCGGCGTCGTCACCGACACGCATGTGGGCGAGCACCTGCCGGTCCTCCCGCGGGAGGTCGGCACCGCCCTCGCCGGCGTGGACCTCATCATCCACGCCGGCGATCTCACCGACCCGTCCGTGCTGGACGCGCTGCGCCGGGTCGCCCCCGTGGCCGCGGTGCGCGGCAACCACGACCACGATGCCGGACACCGAGACCTTCCCGAGCATCTGCTGGTGCGGGCCGGCGGAGCGCGCATCGGTGTGACCCACGGCACCCGCGGGCCGGTGGTGGAGCACCTGGGCGGCGCCGTGTCACTCGCGCTGGGACGCCCCGAGCTCCTCGGCTTCGAACGGACGGCCCGCCGGCGGTTCGGCGCGGTGGACGCCGTGATCGTGGGCCATGTCCACATGCCC
>JBIQJW010000189.1:0-4283 GCA_044507145.1 Actinomycetota bacterium | reverse complement strand
AGATATCTTCGACCGACATACGAGCCTACTACCCGGGGCTGGGCGCCTCCGACCGCGTGACGTGCGACCGCCCCGTCCGCATGCGGCCGGCGAGTAGGCTCGAAGCGCCATGAGCACCGCCGCATCCTCGCCCGCCGCCGACCGCACCGCGGTCATCTCGGCGGCGCTCGAGCTGTTCCACGAGCAGGGGTTCGAGGCGACGTCGGTAGACCAGATCGCAAAGGCCGCGGCGATCTCGCGGTCCACCTTCTTCCGGCAGTTCGGCGGCAAGGAGGACGTGGTCTTCGCCGACCACGAGGTGCTGCTGGACGAGGTCCGCGCGCTCCTCGAAGAGAGCGGGCACGACGACCCGTTCGCCGCGGTGTGCGCGGCGGCCGAGCACGTCTTCGGGCACTTCGCCGCCGACCCGGCCGTGGCGCGGCGGCGCTATGCGGTCGTGCGCGGGGTTCCGGCGCTGCGCGACCGCGAGATCGTGACGGTGTTCCGGTACGAGCGCATGTTCGACGAGTTCCTGCGCCGCTCGCTGCCGGGCATCGACCCGGTCGACGCGGTGGGGTTCTCGGCGCTGGTGACGGCGGTGCACAATCACGTGCTGCGCCGCCTGTTGCGCGGAGAGGATGTCTCCCCCGAGATCCTGCGCGATGCACTGGGCGTCGTGTGCGCCCGCTTCGGCGTCGGAACAGCCGCTGACGGAGATCGGGACGTCGTCGTCGCGGTGTTTCCGCGGTCGATGCCCACGGCCGAACTCGCGCGCCGCCTGCGCGTCCGACTCGACGAAGCACGATGATCGGCGGCGGCTCGCAGGCGCCGATGATCGGCCGGGATGCCGAGCTCGACCGACTGCGCGACGCCGTCGCCGCCGGTCGCACCGGCGATCGGGCGATCGTCGTCGTGCGCGGCGAGGCGGGCATCGGCAAGACGCGGCTGGTGCAGGAGATCCTCGCCGAAGCGGTGGCTGCCCGGGGGGGCCCGGGCATCGTGGTGGCGACCGGGCAGTGCATCGACATCGGCGAGATCGGCGCCCCCTACACCCCGGTGCGACGGCTGCTGCGGGAGCTGCGCCGCGGTGTCGGCGACGAGGCGTTCCGCGCCGCGACATCCCCGCCGATGCTCGCGAGCCTGTCCGCTCTGCTGCCCGACCTGGGCGGCGAGGCGGCCCGGGCTCCCGGCGGTGCGGACATCATGGCCGAGGCGATCGAGCAGCTCGTCGACGAACTCGGCCGCACCGTCCACCTCGTGCTCGTCATCGAAGATCTGCACTGGGCGGATGCCGCGACCATCGCGCTCCTGCGCACCCTCGCCGCCACGCTGCGCGGCGAGCACGTGACGATCATCCTCACCTACCGCTCCGACGACGTCGGCCGCGGCCATCCGCTGCGCCCGCTCATCGCCGACCTCGAGCGGAACCGGTCGGTCGCGACCATCGACCTGCACCGGCTGCGGACCGAAGACACCGCCAAGCTCGTGGCCGAGCTGGGCGGATCGCGCTCGGGTGAGGAGGTCGACGCGCTCATCGCGCGCTCCGACGGCGTGCCGTTCTTCGTCGAAGAGCTCGTCGCTCTCGAGGGCGCCGAGCTGCCCGACACGCTGCGCGACCTCGTCCTGGCCCGAGTGGAGCGGCTGAGCACGGATGCACGCGAGACCATGAGCGCCCTGGCAGCCGGCGGCGTGCGCGTGCCGCACGACCTGCTCGAGTCGGTCGCCGGCGTCGACGCGGGCACGCTGAACCGCGGTCTGCGCGAAGCTCTCGCCGCGCAGGTGATCGTGACCGACGGCGACGGCTACGCGTTCCGGCACGCCCTCATCCAGGAGATGGTGCACAGCGAGCTGCTGCCCAGCGAACGCGCCGCGCTGCATGCCCGCTACGCCGACGCGCTCGAGGCGCAGCTGACCGCGGCGCCCGAGCTCGCGGCGGAGGTCGCCGAGCATCGGATGCAGGCCCGCGACGTGCCGCGCGCGTTCGAGGCCACCGTCCGCGCGTACGCCCATGCGAAGCAGACCGCGGCGCCGGCGGCCGCCGTGCAGCTGGGCGAACGGCTCATCGAGCTGTGGCCGCTGGTCGACGATGCCCCGCTGCGGGCGGGGCGCAGACGCATCGAGCTGGCGGTGGAGATCGGCGAGCAGTGGCGCGACCTCGGCGACGCGGCGCGCGGGCTGCGCATCGCCCGCGATGCGCAGACCTGGGCGGACGAGGCCGATGTCCTCGGGCGGGCCGCGCTGCACCGGCTCGCGTTCGTCTCGCTCAGCAATCTCACGCGGCATCAGGAGTCGCTCACCGAGGCCCGCGCCGGCATCGCGCTGATGGCGCAGCGGGATGACCCGGCATCCCTCGCGATGCGTGCGCGCCTGCTGTCGGGACTGGCCGCGGCATCCACCTCCGACCTCGGCCCGGACGAAGACCGGCTCGTGTTCGGCCAGCAGGCGCTCGAGCTCGCCGAGCGATCGGGCGATGACGAGGCTATCGCCACGGCGGCGGCGAGCCTGGCCTGGGCTGCCGCCGACGCGGGCGACCTGGAGTGGGCGCTTGAGAACGCGCAGCGGGTCACGGCCCTGGCCTCGGATGCCCCCTTCGTGCTGAGCGCGACGATCCTGGAAACCGACATCCTCGTGCGCCTCGGCCGCTACGACGAGGCGATCGCCGTCGGCCGCACGGCGACCGAGCGGGCGATCCGGGTGGGCCTGGAGCGCGGCATCGGGGCGATGATCGCCGCCAATGTCGGCGAGGCGCTCGCGGCCACAGGCGACGTGCCCGGCGCGATCCATGTGCTCGAGCGGGCGGCGGCCGACCTGATGACGATGCCGCCGTTCCGGTCCTTCACCGTGCGCATCCGCGCGCAGGCCCTGAGCTGGGACGACCAGGATGAGCGCGCAGTGCAGCTGCGCGGCGACGCGAACGAGTTCCTCGACGTCGTCCTGGCCGAAGACGCCGAAGAGCAGATCGGGTGGGCGGAGGTCGACGCCGAGCTCGCACTGAACCGGTTCGACACGGAGTCCGGCCCCGCGGCCCGCGGTCAGCTGATCGATGAGGCGCTGACCCGCGCGGGCACGCTCGCAGGCGGCACGCTGCTGGACGACACCGGCATGTCGCGCCGCGTCCTCCCGGTCGCCGCCCGGGCGGTCGCGACCGCGATGCAGGAGGGCGGGGATGCCGCGCGTGCCGCCGCCCTGCGCGCCGATGTCGACCGGCTCCTGGCCGGGCTTCACGACGATCGTGCCTCTGCGGCCTATCGCGCGCTCGTGCACGCCGAGTGGGCGCGCGCCGCCGGTGTGGACCCGGACGCCTGGCGCGCGGCGGCAGATGTCGTCGGTGAGGGCTTCATCCCGCACCGTTACCGTCATTACGCCCGCTTCCGCCTAGCCGAGGCGCTCATCTCGGCCGGCCGGCGCGACGAGGCCGAGGCGCTCGTGCCCGACGTCATCGCCGACGCCCGTGCGGGCGGCACAGCGGCGGTCGCCCGGTGGGCGCGGGCGCTCGCGTCGCGCGCAGGCATCCGGATCGAAGGAGTGGATGCCGCACCCGCCGCGCGAGGCGAGGCATCCGTCGCGGCGCTCACCCCGCGTGAGCGTCAGGTGCTCGCTCTCGTCGCGCAGGGCCTCACCAACCCCGAGATCGGGAAGCGCCTGTTCATCTCGCCCAAGACGGCGAGCGTGCACGTGTCGGCGATCCTCGCGAAGATCGGCGCCGCCAACCGCGCCGAAGCCGCCGCGATCTATGCCGGGCTCGGCGACTGACAGCCCGCCTGAGGCACCCCCGGCGCAGCGGCCGGGCGGAATGCTTAAGCCCGCCCGAGGGATCTGAGACCCTCGAGCGGGCGATCTAAGGCACTGTGATGCCCGGAAGATGAGGCGTTCGCCCGATGAGCGGCCCACCCCTCAGCGAGGAGAGTCGTACCTGTCAGCAGCCGGACCCACCGGAGCAGCACCCGACAGGAGACTCGAGATGAACGCCACCGTCCACACCGCCCTGATCCTCGACCGTCAGCGCGCCGCGCACCTCGACCGCGAACTCGCGATCCGCCGCAGCATCGCCGAGCGCCCCGCCGAGGCCGTTGCGCCGCGCCGGTCGGTCAAGCGCCTCACGTTCGGCAGGACCGCGCGCCCGGTGGTGCGCGCCGCACACTGACCCAGCCTGTGGGGGGCCGAACGGCTGGGCACCCGGGGAGCGGAGAGCAGGGGCTCCGCTCCCCTTTCCATCTCCTCCGGGGCTGATGCACCCCCGGCCAGGGGTGCAGGATGGACCCCATGCACTACGAGATCCCCGCGCCGATGCTCGCCAAGTCCGT
>JBIQJW010000188.1:1732-4293 GCA_044507145.1 Actinomycetota bacterium | reverse complement strand
ACGTCGTCGTCGACTCCGTCGGCTCCACCTGGGCCCAGAGCATCAACAGCCTTCGGCCCGGCGGACGCCTCGTCGTCTTCGGCGGCACCGGTGGCGCCAAGGTCGAGCTTCAGGTTCGGCCCGTCACCCTCGGCCAGGTTTCCGTCCTCGGCACCACCATGGGCAGTCCGCGCGATTTCGCGGGGCTCCTCGCCGCCGTCGGTATCCAGGATTGGGTTCCCGTCATCGACTCCGTCCGTCGGCTCGGTGAGACCGCCGCCGCGCATGCGCGGATTGAAGCCGGGGAGCACTTCGGCAAGCTCGTCCTCTCCGTGAACTAGCGCGGGCCGCCGCTGCGAATGGGCCCAGATCCCGCTGGGGTGTGGCGCTGACGGAGGGCTCGCTGCAAACCTTCCCAGGGCGGAGTCCTCGCAGGGGGCCGTGCTAACGCACTACCCCCCTGCTGCGTCCGCCGCCCTGGTCGGTTTTCGCGGCCCTCCGTCGCGAAGCGACGCGATCATGACCACCCCGGATCTCAGGTAGGTCGCTGCAGGGGCGCTGATCGCGCCCCCTGCGCTTCCTTGGGATCCGCCCGCAGGGCGTCTGCCCATGGACGGCGCGCTCCGGTCGTGCGGTGCTCGCTTCGAGGCGTTCTTCTGGTTCTCCCCAAGAAGAGAATCCTCGTTGTGGCTGTGGGGATGTGGTCAGGCCCGGTCGGGGCTGTCCAACGGCTGGGTGTCAGACCCTTGGGGCTGACACCGGCCGGTCATCTCCACAGGCCCAGATGCCGGGGTGATGCCGGGGGGCTCGGTGGCTCAGCTTGTGGCCTCGCTCGGCACGGCGGCGGCCAGTCGTTCCTTCACCCTGGGGGCGACCTCGGTGCCCAGGAGTTCGATCGACCGCATCACTCCCTCGTGCGGCACGGGGCCCACGCTGATCTGCGCCGTGAAGCGGTCGTGGCCGAACAGCCTGTGCTGCGCCACGATCTTGTCCGCCACGTCGTCCGGGCTTCCCACCATCAGGGCCCCGTCGGGTCCCAACAGGGCCTCGAACTGATCCCTCGTCATCGGCGGCCATCCGCGCTCGCGTCCCAGGCGGTTCATCATCACCGAGTATCCCGGCCAGTACTCGCGCGCCGCCTGCTCGGTCGTCTCGGCCACATAGGTGTGCGAGTTGATGGACAGCGGCGTCGCCGGGTCCTGCCCCGCCTCCCGCAGCGCCTCCCGATACAACTCGCCCAGCGGTGCGAACCGCGACGGCGCGCCACCGATGATCGCGATCGTCAGCGGCAGCCCAAGACGGCCCGCTCGTACGATCGACGCCGGCGTCCCGCCCACCGCGATCCACACCGGCAGCGGATCCTGCACCGGCCTGGGTGTCACCAGCGCGTCGTGCAACGGCGCGCGGTGGCGCCCCGACCACGTCACCCGCTCCGAATCGCGGATCGCCAAGAGCAGTTCCAGCTTCTCGGCGAAGAGGTCGTTGTAGTCGTCCAGGTCGTAGCCGAACAGCGGGAACGACTCGATGAACGACCCGCGCCCCGCCATGATCTCCGCCCTGCCCTTCGACAGCAGGTCCAGCGTCGCGAACTGCTGGAAGACGCGCACGGGGTCGTCCGAGCTCAGCACGGAGACGGCACTGGTGAGCCGGATGCGCTCGGTGCGGGCCGCGATGGCCGCAAGGACCACCACCGGCGAGGACGCGATGTAGTCACCGCGGTGGTGCTCGCCCACGCCGTACACATCCAGGCCGGCGCGCTCGGCCGCCACCCCCTCCTCCACCACCTGGCACATGCGCTCCGACGCATCCGCCCCGGGGGCGAGGTCCGCAAATGTCGTGACACCCAGCTCCATCAGCGCTTCCCTCCGTTCGACGGGGAGATCGTATCAGATACTTGCGCGCTCAATGTTATTTCCGAGCCTTCCCCGGCGACCGCGCCGATAGGCTCCGCCCATGAACCTCACCCTCCTCACCGCACTCTCCGAGGCCCACGGCCCGTCTGGACGCGAGGACCGCGTGCGCGCGATCGTGGAGCCGGAGCTCACCGCGCTGTGCGACACCGTGGAGCGCGACCCGCTGGGTGGCCTCATCGGCCGTCGCGCCGCCACCGCAGACGGCCCGCGCCTGATGCTCGCCGCCCACATGGACGAGATCGGCCTGATGGTGACCCATGTGGACGAGCACGGCTTCGTCCGCATCCTGCCGCTGGGCGGCTGGGACCCGCGGACGCTCGTGACCCAGCGGGTGCTGGTGCACGGGCGCGAGGACCTGGAGGGCGTGGTGGGCACCACCCCCGTGCACCTGCTGGACGCCGAGGCCCGCAAGAAGACCCCGCAGATCACCGACCTGGCCATCGACCTGGGGCTCCCCGGCGACCGGGTCCGCGAACTGGTGCGCCCCGGCGACGTGGTGACGCGCATCCGCGCACTGCGCCCGCTGGGTGACCTGCTCACCGGCAAGGCCCTCGATGACCGCGTGGGCGTCTACGTGATGCTTGAGGCGCTCCGGGCCGCGGGCCCCGCGGCCGGCGAGGTGGTGGCGGCCGCGACGGTGCAGGAGGAGGTCGGTCTGCGCGGATCACG
>JBIQJW010000188.1:0-1632 GCA_044507145.1 Actinomycetota bacterium | reverse complement strand
CCCGACGACGTGGACGCCGCCGTGCGCCTGGTGGCGGCCCTCATCGAGTCGGCGGACCGGCTCACGACGGGCGGCTGACGCCGCTGGCGATCTCGTCGGCCGCCGACTCGGTGCACGAGCGCACCTGTCCGCCGGTGGCCTTGAACAGCAGCGCGTAGAGCTGGGCCCGCTCCTGCGGGTCGAGCCCCGCCAGCACCTCGTCCTCCACGCCCGCCAGGGCCGCGTCGGCCGCCGCCAGCCGTTCGCTGCCGGCGGGGGTCAGGGCGACCACGTGCCGGCGGCGGTCGTCGGGGTGGCGCCGGCGTGCGATCAGGCCCTCGTTCTCGAGCTCGTTCAGAAGGCCCACCAGGTTGCTGGGGTCCAGACGCAGCGACGCGATGAGCGACTGCTGGGTGGCCTCCCCGTGATCGCGCAGGAGCGTCAGCGCCACCACATGGCGCAGGCGCAGGCCCACGTCCTCCAGTGCGGCCTCGACGCGGCCACGCGCGAGCCGGGCGAGGTGATCCAGGAGCGGATGGATGCGCTCGGTGCATGCCGGGGTGTCCACCTGATGGATGGTACTCCATCCCGCACACATCTCTGCTACCTTGCCGATCGTTGTTATCTCACCAATGATTCTTGGAGCATTCACCATGGCGCGACTCCTGCACGTCGACTCGAGCATCCAGGGCGACCGGTCGGTCAGCCGCCGGTTCACGGCGAAGGCCGCGGATGCCTGGCGCGCCGCCAACCCGGGCGGGACGGTGGTGTACCGCGACCTGGCCGCGCAGCCTCTGCCCCACTACGACGCCGACGCACACACCGCACGTGCCGTGCCGGCGGCCGAGCGCACGCCGGCCCAGGCCCGGGCGTGGGCGCTGGCCGAGGAGCTGGTGGGCGAGGTGCGTAACGCCGACGCGATCATCGTGGGGGCGCCGATGTACAACTGGGGCCCGCCCACGCCACTGAAGACGTGGATCGACCACCTCATCGCCCCCGGCCTGTCGCGGGACGCGGTCACCTCGGAGGGGCTCCTGGGTGGACGCGACCTCACCATCATCAGCTCGCGCGGCGGCGCGTACGGCCCGGGGACGCCCAAGGACGGCTGGAACCACGTGGATGGCTGGCTGGAGCACGTGCTGTCGTCGATGGGGCTGGACGCGAAGATCATCGAGGTGGAGATGACGCTGGCGGATGTGGTGCCGGCGCTGGAGCAGTTCAAGGGCCTGGCGGCGGAGAACCGAGACCGGGCGGACCGGGAGATCGCCGACCACTACGCACTGGCAACGGCCTAGCGAACGAAGGGCGCCACATAGGCGTCGCCACCCACCGCAACGCCGTTCCGCTACGGGGCTGTGGAGATGACCGGCCGGGGACAGCCCTACGGGCTGACACCCAGCCGTTGGACAGCCCCTACCGGGCCGGACCACATCCCCACACCCCCGACGAGAGAATTTTCTTGAGGGAGAACCCAGAAGAATGCCCCGAAGGGGCGCGCCTTTCCCCACGCATCGAGGAGCGCCAGCGCCCCGAGGTGAGGCCCGAGGCGGGAGCGACAGCGACCCGCCAAGGGCCGACCCACGACCACGCCCCGAACCCCGCCGGCCGTGACCACGGTCGTCCCGGGTGGGGTGCGTGCGAAACGCAAGCAAG
>JBIQJW010000187.1:0-4342 GCA_044507145.1 Actinomycetota bacterium | reverse complement strand
TACCGCAACGGCCTGATCGAGTAGCGCGACGCGTCGCGGGTGGGCGTGTGCCAGAATCCGGCCATGCGCGACGCGGTGTCGGACCACACCCCCCAGACCGGGCTCGCCGATGGCGAATCTCCCGAAGATCCGCCGAGGCCATGCGCGCGCGGCCGGTCCCGCCGCGCACACTGAGCCGCCGCAGCCCGATGTCGCCCGCCTGGAGGCGCACGGCCTCACCTGGCTGAACATCGAGGCGCCCACCGAGGTCGAGACGGCCTGGCTGGCCGAGCACCACGCCTTCCACCACCTGGACCTGGAGGACGTGCTGTCGCGCAGGCGCCAGCGGCCGAAGATCGATACCTACGCCGATCACCTGTTCATCGTCCTGCACTTCCCGCGCTTCGATAAGCGCACCGGCCGGCTCCAGCCGTCCGAGCTGAACATCTATGTGGCCGACGGCGTGGTGATCACCCTCCCCAACGAACCGCTGAAGGCGCTGGCGGGGCTGTGGTCGCGCGTGGAGCGGTCGGACACCCTGCGCGAGCGCATCATGAGCAAGGGCCCCGGCTACCTGCTCTACGAGATCGTCGACACCATGTATGACTACTGCTTCCCCATCCTCGACAAGATCGGATTCAAGCTCGACTCGATCGAGGACGCGCTGTTCGAGGACAGCCACGACGACATGGTGCGCGACATCTCCAACGCGAAGCAGGAGATCATCAACTTCCGCAAGATCGTGAAGCCGCAGCGCCCCACGCTGAACATGCTCGAGCGCAGCGCCCAGCGGTACGCCCCCAGCGACCTCGAGCTGTACTTCGACGACATCGTCGACAAGAGCGAGCGCATCTGGGACCTCCTGGAGAACTACAAGGAGGTGGCCGAGGCGCTCGAGGCGACCAACGAGTCGGTCATCACCCACCGACTCAACGACATCATCCGCGTCCTCACGATCATGTCGGCCATCGTGCTGCCGCTCAGCCTCATCGCGAGCATCTACGGCATGAACGTTGACCTGTTGCCCCTGGCCGACCAGGGCGTCATCTCGCTGCTGTTCCCCCTGCTCTTGATGGCCGCCTTCGCCGTCGGCCTCATCCTGTGGTTCCGTCATAAGAGATGGCTCTGAGCCCGGGGTCGCCCGGCGGGCGCGGCGAACCCGGCCCGGAACGCAACATCATGTGGTCGCCGTGGCGGATGGCATATGTGTCGACCCCCAAGGACGACACCCCTGTCGTGGCCGGGTGCGTGTTCTGCGATCTGCCGGCGCTGGGCGACGATGAGGCCGCCCTCATCCTGTACCGTGGCCGGCGCGCGTTCGTGATCATGAACAAGTACCCGTACAACAGCGGGCACCTCATGGTCATCCCGTACGCGCACGTCGATTCGCTTGCGGCCCTCGACGAGCCGACCATCGCGGAGATGATGGTGCTGGCTCAACGGGCCCAGAACGTCATCCAGGAGCGCATGCACCCCCAGGGCTTCAACCTCGGGATGAATCAGGGCCGTGCGGCCGGAGCCGGCATCGCCGAGCACGTCCACCTGCACGTCCTGCCGCGCTGGGTGGGCGACACGAACTTCATGCCCGCCATCACCGACGTGCGGGTGATGCCGCAGCACCTCGACGAGACGTACGCCCTCCTGCGACCCGGATTCGACATCACATGACCCTGCTGCCCGAGGTCTTCAAGGCCTACGACATCCGAGGCCTCTACGGCGATCAGCTCGACGAGGAGGGCGCCCACCTGATCGGCGCCGCCTTCGTCACCCTCACCGGGGCACGGCGTATCGCGGTGGGTCACGACGTGCGGCTGTCGTCGCCGTCGATGGCGGAGCACTTCGCCCGCGGTGCGGCGGAGGCCGGCGCGGACATCGTCGACCTCGGGTTGTGCGCGACCGAGATGCTCTACTTCGCGGTCGCCGACGGGGGCCTGGACGCCGGGGCGTGCATCACGGCCAGCCACAACCCGCCGCAGTACACCGGCATGAAGCTGGTGAGCCAGGGCGCGCTGCCGCTCTCGGGCGACAGCGGCATCGCCGAGATCGGGCGCATCGCGGCGGCCGGCCCGCCGGCGGTGGCCTCGGTGCCAGGTCTGCGCACCCGCGACACCGGCCTCTTGGACCGTTTCATCGGGCGCGCGATGAGCTTCGTCGATCCGGACGCCATCGGCGGCCTGCGGGTCGTGTTCGATGCCGCCAACGGCATGGCGGGCGTGTACCTGCCGCCGGTGATCGAGCGGCTGGCCATCGACTCGGTCGGATGCTTCCTGGATCCGGACGGGCGCTTCCCCCACCATGAGCCCAACCCGTTGCTGCCCGAGAACCGGGAGTTCATCGAGAAGAAGGTGGTGGAGGAGCGCGCCGATCTGGGCATCGCGTTCGACGGCGACGCGGACCGCTGCTTCTTCATCGACGACACCGGCGAGTTCGTGCCCGGCGATTTCCTCACGGCGCTGCTCGCGCGGCACCTGCTGGCCCGGCGAGGCCCGTCGCCGATCATCTACGACCTGCGCGCATCCTGGGCCGTGCGCGACACCATCCTGGCGGCGGGCGGCGAGCCGGACATGCACCGTGTCGGGCATGCGTTCATCAAGCGGCGCATGCGCGAGATCGACGCACTCTTTGCCGGCGAGGTGAGCGGCCATTACTACTTCCGCGACTTCTCCTACGCCGACACCGGGTTGGTGCCCGCGCTCCTGGTGCTGGAACTGGTGAGCCAGGCCGGGCGGTCGCTCTCCGATCTGGTCGCGGAGTTCCGCGAGCGCTACCACATCTCGGGCGAGATCAACTCCACGGTGGACGACGTCCCGGGTGCGCTGGCGCGCCTGCGCGAGCGCTACGCCGACGGGCGCCAGTTCGAGATGGACGGGCTGTCGGTGGAGTTCGACGATTGGCACTTCAACGTCCGGCCGTCCAACACCGAACCGCTGCTGCGCCTGAACCTGGAGTCGACGGTCTCCGTGGCCGACATGGAGCGCCGCCGCGATGAGGTGCTCGAGGTGATCAGGGCCTAGTGGACGCCCCGGCGCTCATCGCCGCGGAGGATCTCGAGGTTCACTACCACGGCGGTCCCGACGCGGCCGTGCGCGACGTGAACCTGAGCCTCACGGCCGGACAGGGGCTGCTGCTGGGCGGCGGGCCGTCGTCGGGCAAGACCACCGTGCTGCGCGCGCTCCTCGGTCTGGTCCCCGCCCGGGGCCGCATCCGGGTGCTGGGGGGGCCTCCCGGCACCGCGGCCACGGCCGGCCGCGTGGGGTACGGACCCGAGGGGCGTGACTTCGCCTCCAAGCTGACGCTGCGCGAGACCGTGGGCGCGGCGCTGCGCCTGCGCGGGGTGCGCGATGTCGCGCCGGCCGCCGAGGATGCCCTGGACCGCGCGGGCCTGTCGTACGTGGCCGACTACCGGACCCGGCGCCTGGACGCCGAGGGGTATGGGCGCCTGTGCCTCAGCCTGGGTATCGCCGGCGATCCCGAGGTGGTGGTGCTGGATGATCCCTGGGTGATGCCCGAGACGTTCGACGAGATCCGCGCGGCGCGCGCCCGCGGCGCCGCCGTACTGGTGGCCTCCCGGACCCCGGCCGGGCTGGCACCGGCGCTGGGCGGGCGGTTGGTGTTGATCGACGGGCGACCGCGATGAACCGCCTCCTGACCGTTGGAGCGCTGCAGGGACGTCGGCTCACACGCTCGGCGTGGCTCGGCGCGGCGCTGCTCGCCGGACTGATCCTGGCCGGCGTGGTCGGGATCGTCGCCGCGGGTGACCAGGGGCTGGCACGCGAGGACGCCCTGCGCCAGGGCGGTGCGAGCCTGCTGCTGCTGGGTGGCCTCATCGTCGCGACGGTGCTGGGTGCCGGGGCGTTGAACCGTGACGGCGACTCCGGGCATTTCGGGGCGCTGCTCGGCGCCGGCGCCACCCGCCTGGATGTGATGGCCGGCACGCTCGCGGCGCGCACCGGGGCCCTGGCGCTCGTGGTGCTGTCGTGGGGGATCGCGCTGCAGATCGCCAGCGGTTCGCTGGGCCTCGGATACGACGCCGACCTGGCGCTGCATACCGTGATCGTGGCCCTGGCGCTGTGGCTCACGATGCTGGCGGCCGCGGCGGCCAGTACCGTGGTGCCCCCGCTCGCCGCCGGCTTCTTCGGCCTGGTGGTGTACGGCACCGCGCAGGCCATGGTGAACCTGAAGGCCGCGGCAGATCAGGATCTGATCGGTGTGGCGCGCGGCGGCGTCCGGGCCACGGCGGTGTTCGTCCCGCAGATCCCCACGTCGCCCATGCTGGCCGAACTGCAGGCGCGTGACGCAGCCGGTCCGGCCGTGCCGCGGGTCGACATCAACGGCAACGACGTGATCCTGGGTGCCTCGGGCT
>JBIQJW010000186.1:0-4358 GCA_044507145.1 Actinomycetota bacterium | reverse complement strand
CCCGAGTCGGAGCAGGTGCACAGCGAGCGCTACGACCACAACGCGCGCGTGAAGGCCGTGATCAAAGAGGTCCGCTCCTCCACCAAGGGCCCGCAGGTGATCGTGAGCCGCCGGTCGGACGCCCTGGTGCGCGAGCTCTTCAAGCTCGAGGTGCCCGAGATGGCAGACGGGCTCGTGGAGATCAAGGGTGTTGCCCGTGAGCCGGGCTGGCGCTCGAAGATCGCCGTCATCTCGCACGTGCAGGGCGTCGACCCCGTGGGCGCGTGCGTCGGCCCGCGTGGCTCGCGGGTGCGCATGGTGGTCAGTGAACTGCGCGGGGAGAAGATCGACATCATCCCGTTCAACGATGAGCCCGCGCGCTACGTCGCGAAGGCCCTGTCGCCGGCCCGCGTCCGCGAGGTGCTGGTGGACGACGAGGAGCGTCAGGCCACCGTCATCGTCCCGGACGACCAGCTCTCGCTGGCGATCGGCCGGGAGGGGATGAACGCCCGCCTCGCCGCGCGTCTCACGGGCTGGCGGATCGACATCAAGAGCGAGTCGACGTTCGCGCGTGAGGAGGCGGACGACGAGTTCGGCGACGAGACCGAGGCCGGGACCGCGCGGTGCGCCGCCATCCTGCGCAACGGCAAGCGCTGCCCGAACGCCGCGGATGCCGGCAGTCGCTACTGTGCGATCCCGGCGCACGCGCGCCTTACCGAGGTGGAGACCGCGCTGGGTCGGGCGCTGACGCCCGAAGAGGTGGAGGAGGCCGGTTCCCCGAAGGGCTGGGAGCGGATCGAGGCGCTCGCCGGATCGGCCGGCGGCAGCCCGGCAGGGGGAGGCGACGAGGGGTAGATGGCGCAGGTGCGCGGCCGGCACGTACCGCAACGGCGGTGCCTCGGATGCGGCGTGAGGGCTCCCAAGTCCTCACTGGCCCGCTTTGTGGCGGCGGCACACGGCGACGGATTCGCGCTGATGCGCGATGATGGGTCGTCCCGCGGCGGCAGGGGTCTGTATGTATGTCGTCGGCGGGAATGTTTCGAACGGGCCGTTACACGCCGCGCATTCCCGCGCGGCGCCCGGATCCGGGGGCAGATGGCGATCGACGCCGCCCTGGGGACGGAGCTCGGCGAGGAGGATTGATTGGGGGCGGCGATGGATAAGAAGCGGATCTACGAGATCGCGAAGGATGAGGGGCTACCCAGCTCGCTGGTGCTGCAGCGCCTGCAGCGCGCCGGGATCCAGGTGAAGACGGCATCGTCGACGGTCGACGTGGCCGAGGCCCTGCACATCCTCAATCCGAATCGCTACCCCAAGCCGGAGCCCAAGCCCGAGCCGCCGGCCCCGAAGCCGAAGGCGAAGGCCGCGCCCAAGCCCAAGGCCAAGCCCGAGACCGCGCCCGCCGCCGAGGCGGAGGCCGCGGCCGCATCCGAACCTCCTGCCACGCCCGCGTCGCCGGCGGCACCGGCCCCTGCGTCCACCCCCGCCGCTCCGGCCGCAGACGAGGCCCCCGCCACCCAGGCCCGGGACGAGGGAGAGAGCGCAGGCGCTCCGCCCGCCGCGCCGCGCCGCCGTCCGGCGCCCCGCCCCGAGGGTGCTGCGCCGGCCGCCGGTCCTGGTCAGCGTCCGGCCGGCGCCCCCCAGCGTCCCGCCGGTGCGCCGGGTCAGCGTCCTGCCGGCCCCGGTCAGCGTCCGGCCGGTGCTCCCGGCGCGCGTCCGGTGCAGGGTCAGCGTCCGGCCGGCGCGCCGGGTCAGCGTCCCGCCGGTCCCGGTCAGCGTCCTGCCGGTCCCGGTCAGCGTCCTGCCGGCCCCGGTCAGCGTCCCGCCGGTGCTCCTGGCGCGCGTCCGGTGCAGGGTCAGCGTCCGGCCGGCGCGCCGGGTCAGCGTCCTGCCGGTCCGGGCCAGCGTCCTGCGGGTGCGCCGGGTCAGCGTCCGGTGCAGGGTCAGCGTCCTGCCGGTCCCGGTCAGCGTCCTGCCGGTCCGGTGCAGCGTCCTGCGGGTGCTCCTGGCGCGCGTCCGGTGCAGGGTCAGCGTCCGGCCGGTGCGCCGGGTCAGCGTCCCGCCGGCCCCGGTCAGCGGCCCGCGCCCGGCCAGGGCGGGCCCGGTGTCCGTCCTGCGGTCGGCGGCGGCCGCCCGCCGGCCCGTGGGGGCCGTCCCGGGGTGCCGGGTGCCAGTGGCAGCGGCGGAGGTCCCCGCGGCAAGCGCCGCCGTGTCGTCATCGACTCCGGCGCCGCGCGCCGGGGCGGCCCGCCTGGTCGCGACAACCGGCGTCAGGGTGGCCGTCCGGGCCCGCGCCCGGAGGAGAAGGTCGTCCCCACGATCCCTCCGTCGGAGATGCCCGAGGTGGACGTGGCGTCGGGTGCCACGGTCAAGGACCTCGCCGACACGCTCGACGTGCCCACGGCACAGATCATCAAGCTGCTCATGGGTCTCGGTGAGCTGGCGACGATCACACAATCGCTCTCCGACGAGGCGATCGAGCTGATCGCCGGCGAGCTGGAGCGCAAGGTCAAGATCGTGCGCGCCGAGGACGAGGCCGAGCGCGTCGAGGTGTTCGACGACGACCCGGCCGACCTGGTTGCGCGTGCGCCGGTCGTGGCCGTGATGGGTCACGTGGACCACGGCAAGACGTCGCTGCTCGACGCCATCCGGTCCACGGAGGTCGCGGCCGGTGAGGCCGGCGGCATCACCCAGCACATCGGCGCATACCAGGTGCACCACGAGGAGCGTGAGCTGACGTTCCTCGACACCCCCGGTCACGAGGCGTTCACCGCCATGCGTGCGCGCGGCGCCAAGATCACCGACGTCGCCGTCATCGTGGTGGCGGCCGACGACGGCGTCATGCCGCAGACCGTCGAGGCGATCGACCACGCCAAGGCCGCCGAGGTGCCCTTCATGGTGGCCATCAACAAGGTCGACAAGCCCGGCGCGAACCCCGACCGGGTCAAGCAGGAGCTGTCCCAGCACGAGGTCATCCCGTCCGAATGGGGCGGGACCCACGAGTTCGTCGAGGTCTCGGCGCTGGAACGCACCGGGATCGACTCGCTCCTCGAGACCGTACTGCTCGTGGCCGACGCCGACGCCGAGCCGAAGGCGAACCCCAAGCCGGAGGCGTCGGGCACCGTGATCGAGTCGCGGCTCGACCCGGGCCGCGGCCCGGTCGCGTCGTTCCTCGTCCAGCGCGGCACCCTGCACGTGGGTGACGTCATCGTGGCCGGCGACGTCTACGGACGCGTCAGGGCCATGGCCGACCACACCGGCTCGTCGCTCAAGTCGGCCGGCCCGTCGGTGCCCGTGGAGGTCCTGGGCCTCGGCGGCGTGGTCGACGCCGGCGAGCGGTTCCGTGCCGTGGAGAACGAGCGCGAGGCCCGCCAGCAGGCGTCCGAGCGCAACCAGCGCCTGCGCGCCGAGGAGCTCGCGAACCGCCGCCCCGTGTCGCTGGACGACCTTTTCGCACGCATCAAGGAGGGCGGGCTCAAGGAGCTCAACATCATCATCAAGGGCGACGTGCAGGGTTCCGTCGGCGCCCTGGTGGATGCCCTCAACAAGGTGGAGCAGACCGAGGTGCGGCTGCGCGTCATCCACACCGGGGTCGGCGCCATCACAGAGTCCGACGTCATGCTGGCCGCCGCATCGCAGGCGATCATCATCGGCTTCAACGTCCGTCCACGGCCGGAGGCCCGGGTCCTCGCCGAGCGCGAGACCGTCGACATCCGTACGTACCGGGTCATCTACCGGGCCATCGAGGATGTGCGCGACGCCCTGGTGGGCCTGCTGGAGCCGGACATCGTCGAGGACATCATCGGCGAGCTCGAGGTCCGCGCGACGTTCCGCGCCAGCCGCATCGGCACCATCGCCGGCTGCTACGTGGTGGAGGGCGTCGTCCGCCGGGGTGCCAGTGTGCGCCTGGTCCGGGAGGGCACGGTGGTGCACGAGGGCAAGCTGGCCGGTCTCAAGCGCTTCGAGGAGGACGTGCGCGAGGTCAGCAGCGGGTTCGAGTGCGGTGTCCTGATCGAGGACTACAACGACATCAAGGAGGGCGACCGCGTGGAGGTGTTCGAGCTGCGCGAGGTGGCCCGCACGTCGCAGTCGGCCGCACCCGCGGCGCCGGCGTCCCCGGCCCCGTCCGCCCAGGCGGCGGGCGAGTAGGGCGTACGCGATGGGGTGCGGCCACGTCGGGATACTCACGGTGGACCTCCACCTTCCCGAGGGTCACTCCCTCAAGAGCAAACGACGGGAGCTGCTGCGCGTGAAGAACTCGCTCGCGCGGCGGCTCTCGTGCTCGGTGGCCGAGGTCGACCACCACGAGCTGTGGCAGCGGGCGCGGCTGACCCTGTGCCTGGTGGACCGGACGGCGTCCGGGGCGGGGGAGCGACTGG
>JBIQJW010000185.1:0-4376 GCA_044507145.1 Actinomycetota bacterium | reverse complement strand
GCCGGCCACGGTAGCGCACCCGCACCTCCAGGGGTTCCGCCCCCAACTCGCCGTGCACGCGCACCGGCGCCAGGGTGAGGCGGTCCACCGCCAAGCGCTCGCGCGGACCCACCGTCACAGTGTTGGCGTCCCGGTCGGTCCCCAGCACGTACAGGGGCCGCTCGCCGGCCACACCCAGGCCACGCCGCTGGCCCACCGTGAACCGCCAGTAGCCGGAGTGGACGCCCACCCGCCGGCCGTCCTCGTCCAGGATGTCGCCCTCGAGCGCGGGCACGCCGGCGCGCTCCAGGAACGGCACGTGCCCCCCGCGGCCCACGAAGCACACCTCCTGGCTCTCCACCGCCTCGGCGGCGTCCAGGGCGGCGTCGCGCGCACGCTGTCGCACCTGCGTCTTGGTGAGATCGCCCAGCGGGAAGTGCAGACGTTCGCGCACGGTGGGGTCCAGCATGGCGAGCATGTAGCTCTGGTCCTTTCCCTCATCCCGGGCGCGCGAAACCAGCCGCCGTCCGCCCGGAGCCGACGCGATGCGCGCATAGTGGCCTGTGGCGAGGCCGTGGGCGCCCAGCAGCGCCGCCGCCTGGGCCAGGATGCGGAACCGCACCCGGCCGTTGCAGGTGACGCACGGATTCGGCGTGCGGCCTGCGCGGTAGCCCTCGACGAACTCGTCCACCACGCCGGCGCGGAACGGCTCGGCCACGTCGAGGGTGAGGTGTGGGATGCCCAGCCGGTGGGCGGTGCGCCGCGCCATCTGCACGGTCTCGGGCGAGCAGCAGGAGCGCTCGGCAGCGGCCGCCGCCGGGTCGTGCCACAGGCGCATCGTGACGCCCACCACGTCGAAGCCGGCGTCGCGCAGCAACATCGCCGCCACGGCGCTGTCCACCCCGCCGCTCATGGCCACCGCGATGCGGCCGGCCTCCAGTGGCACGCCGGCGTGCCCCAGCCGTGCCGAGTGCCACGCCTCCAGCGCACGGGCCACCGCGTCGGCGGCCGTGGCGGCGCCGTGTCGGCGCACCGGCCCCAGGCCGCCGAGATCCGCGTCGAGGTCGTCGGCCGACACCAGCAGGGCGTCGCGCACCGGCAGGCCGGTGAGACGCTCGCACGCTGCGCTGGCCGCCGCCTGGGCCGCCCCGCAGCCGAAGGCCAGGAACCGCGCCTCGCGGACGCGGCCGCCGCCGATGCGCAGCGAGATGCGCACCACGTCGCCGCACGACGCGCTACCGGACTCGCCCACCGCATCGGCGTCGTCCAGCGGCCCGGCGCCGATCGGCTGGGCGAGATGACGCATGGCCTGCGGGGTGTACGGCGGCATCCCCCGGAGGTTAGCGAGTGACCCGCGTCGCGGGCGCCCGCCGGACTACGGGATGGGCGTGTGCGCCGCGGTGGCCGCGGCGTCGTTGATCGCCTGGCGGATCATCGTGGCGTCGGCCAGGCCCTCGAAGCGGTTGGTGAGCCGGCGGTCGCGGCCGATCACGGCGACGGCCGGCGTGCCGGTGACGCCGAGCTGGTCGGCCAGGTCGCCGAAGCCACCGTCGGCCGCCACGCGGTAGGTGAAGAACTGCGCGGCCCGCCGGTAGGCCGGGTCGGCGCGCACCTGCGCCAGCGCCCGGGCCACCGCGCGATCGTCAGCCGGTGCGGCCATGAGGAATGCGACCACCACCACCCGGTTGCCGCGCAGCGCCGCCGCAACCGGCGCCGGCGTGCCCCGCCCGGCCTGTACCTGCCCACCCGGCCGCACCTCGGGGGCCGGGAGCGCGACGCGGTCCGTCGTGGGTGCGGTGCTGGTGGCACCGGTGGCCTCGCGCGGCCGCGCGTCGTCGCCACCGCACCCGGCGGCGATGGACACGACGCAGAGCACGACGACGGCCGCCATCGCGGCGATGACGCGCCGGGTCAAAAGTGGCCCCGCCTTGCCGCTCCAGCCAGTGACTTGAACCTGCTGTAGCAGGTGGGAAGCAGGCGGTACGTGCAACAACCGCACGCACCTGACACCGCATCCCTGATCACATGTGTTGGCTCAAGAAATGAGCCGGTGACGAGCAAGGCAGGGTTGAGGGCAGTGTAGTGCACGTCGTTCACCACGGGGAGGTTCGGCGTCGGTGCGGCACGACTTGAGGCCGGCGCCGCGGACCGGTCGCGCGCGACCGGTCGGGCATGCGCTCTTCACCTCGGCGCGCGCGGAACCGATGAGAACCCCGACCCGTTCCACCGCCCCTCGGATACACCGTGCTCGTTCCCGTCCCCGCGCCCGCCTACACCCTCGCCCCCGCCCTGCCGGTGCTGCGCGCCGGCGAACAGCGGGCGCTCGAGACCTGCCTGGCGGCGCTCACCGGGCGGGTGGGCAGCGTGGTGGTCACCGGGGCGGGCACCACGTTGGGCCATCACGTGCTCGAGCTGGTGACCCCCACCGGTTCCATGCTCGTGATCGAACGGGTGGAGCCCGACCCCCCTCCTGCGGCGCCCGGCCCGGCCTGACTCAGGCCAGCACCCGCAAGTGCTGCCAGCGCACGAACGCCTCCAGCCCCGGTCGGCCCAGCTCGCAGCCCACGCCCGATCCGCGCCAGCCCGCATAGGGCGCGTACGGCACCACCACCCGCCAACCGTTCACCACCACGGTGCCGCACTGCACCGACTGGGCCACCTCCATCGTGCGCCGGTAGTCGCCGCCGCACACGTAGCCCACCAGGCCGTAGTCGGGGCGGTTGGCCTCGCGCACGGCGGCGTCCACGTCGTCCACCGCCAGCACGCTCACGATCGGCGTGAACGGCTCCTCGTCCACCGCCAGCACCCCGGGCCCCACGTCGGTGAACAGCGCCGGCGCCAGCCGTCCGCCGCCCAGTTCCTCGCCGCCGTGGATCGTGGCGCCGTGCGCACGCGCGTCGTCCATCAGCCGGCGGTGGCGCGCCAGGCCGCGTTCGGTGGCCATGGGGCCCAACTCGATCGACCCCAGGCGCGCACGGATGCGCTCGGCCACCTCGCCGGCCAGGTCGCGCGGCACGATCACCCGGTTCACCGAGTAGCAGGCCTGCCCCGCGTTGGCGTAGCCCTGCACCGTGGCAACCTCGGCCACCGTGTCCAGATCGGCATCCGGCAGCACCACCAGCGGGCCGTGGCCGCCCAGCTCCAGCGACAGGGCCTTCAGGCGCGGGGCCGCCCAGCCCGCGATGAGCTCCGCCACCCGGCGCGATCCGGTGAACGCCACCTTGTCCACGCCCGGATGCGTTGCCAGCGCCTCGCCGATCACCGGCCCATCGCCGGTGACGCACCCCACCACGCCCGGCGGCACGCCGGCCTCCAGCGCCAGCTCGCACACCCGCCGGGCGGCCAGCGGCGCCTCCTGGGCCGGCTTCACCACCACGCAGCACCCGGCGGCAAGCGCCGGCGCCAGCTTCCAGATCACCAGCGCCACGGGGAAGTTCCACGGCGTGATGGCCGCCACCACGCCGATCGGGTCGGGGCGGATGTGGCTGCCGGTGGTCAGGGTGGCACCGGGAAGGTGCGACACCCACAGGCGCTCGGCCTCGGCCGCGAAGTGGTGCACCACCTCGCACGCGCGGTCCACCTCGGCGCGGGCCTCGCCGGCGGGCTTGCCCATCTCGCGGTGCATCAGGCCGGCCAGTTCGTCGGCCGCCGTGTCCATCGCCGCGGCGAACGCGGCCAGGTGCCGTGCGCGCTCCAGCGGGGGCGTGGCGGCCCAGCCGGGCAGCGCGGCGCGCGCGGCGCCCACGGCGGCGTCCACCTCCGCCGGCGTGGCGGAGGCCACGTGCGCCAGCGTGGCGCCGTCGATGGGCGAGGTCACCGGCATCCACCCGTCGGTGTCGCCGCCGGTGCCCGCGATGATCAACGGAAGGCGGGGTGCGGTGCTCATCGGGCGGCCTCGCGATCGTGGGTGTCGGCGGTGATGCCCGCCTCGCGCAACTCCACCTTGCGCACGCGCTCGGTGGGGGTCTTGGGCAGGTGGTCCACCACGCGCACGTAGCGGGGCACCGCGAAGTACGGCATTCGCTCCGCGCACCACGCCAGCAGGGCGGCGGGGTCGATCACGCACCCCTCGCGCGCCACCAGGCACGCCAGGATCTCGTCCTCGGCGCCCGCGCCCTCGCCTGCCGGCACACCCACGGCAGCCGCCTCCAGGACGTGTTCATGCGCGGTGAGGACGTGCTCCACCTCCATTGACGAGACGTTCTCGCCGCGCCGGCGGATGTAGTCCTTCACACGGTCCATGAAGTAGAGGTAGCCATCCTCGTCCATGCGGCCCAGGTCGCCGGTGTGGAGCTTGAGGTTGCGGAAGTCCTCGGCGGTCTTCTCCGGCATGCCGGCGTATGAGCGCATCACGATGTTCGGCAGCTTCATGTCCACCACGATCTCCCCCGCCTCGC
>JBIQJW010000007.1:26226-30534 GCA_044507145.1 Actinomycetota bacterium | reverse complement strand
CCGGGCGAAGCGCCCCATGGCCACCACGTCGGCGGCGCGCATGGGCAGCACGAAGGCTTTGGGGTGGGCCTGCGGCAGGTAGGCCACGCGCGCCGGCTGGGTGCCGGGCGCACCGCCCAGCACGGCGATGTCGCCGTCCACGGCCGGCAGCAGTCCGGCGATGGTCCGCACCAGCGTCGACTTGCCCGACCCGTTGGTGCCCACCACCGCCATCACCGCGCCCGCCGGGAGCGTGATGTCGATGCCGCTCACCACCGCGTGCCGGTCGTAGCCCACCGCCAGCGCATGCGCGCGCACCGCCACGGTGCTCATGCCGCCCGCCCCCGGGGGCGCGGGAGTGACCGGGCGATGAGCACGACGAAGAAGATCCCCACCTCCACCAGCACGATGGTGGCCCCCGCGGCGAGGTCCTGATGGAACGACAGGAGCAGCCCCACCGCCACCGACACCACGCCCAGCACCGCGGCGATCGCCATCATCGCCGCCACGCGCCGGGCGACCAGCGCCGCGGTCGCCGGCGGGGCGATGAGCATCCCGAACACCAGCAGGGTGCCGACGGTCTGGAACGAGACCACCACGGTCACCGCCACCAGGCCGAGCATCACCCATTCGTAGACCTCGGCCCGGAAGCCGGCCACCCGGCACTGGTCGTCGTCGAGGCACAGCAGCAGGAATGGACGCGCGCACACGATCGCGATGCCCGCGACCGCGACGGTGGCGACGAGCTGGATCCACAGGTCCGAGGCCCCGATGCCAAGCACCTCACCGAAGAGGATCTGGGTGAGGTCCCCGCTGAACGAGTCCGAGCGCGACACCATCACGACGCCCAGCGCCAGCATCCCCACGAAGAGCAGGCCGATGGCCGTGTCGCCCGACAGGCGCGAGCGCCGGCGCACCAGGTTGACGCCGGCGATCATCGCCGCGGCGCCCACCGCCGCCCCGATCATTCCGGGCGCGCCCAGGAGCAACGCACCCGCGATCCCCGGCAGCACCCCGTGGGCCAGCGCGTCACCGATGAACGCCATCCCGCGCAGCACCACGAAGGTGCCCACCACCGCGCACGCGATCGCCACCAGGCAGCCCGCGGCCAGCGCGCGCAGCATGAACTCGTTCTCCAGGAACGGGCCGATCAGCTCGTTCATGCCCGCCCCGTGGGGCCGGGCCGGGTGTCAGCCGGCCTGCGCGTCGTGGATGGTCTGTGCGATGTCGGTCATGAGCGTGAAGTAGGAGCCGTCGTCGGGCAGCGTGTGCGTGCCCAGTTCGACCACGCGCGCACCGGTCTGATTCGCCACCGAGTCGGCGACACCCTCCGGGGTCCCCACCTCGGCGTAGATCACGCCGATGCCCTCACGCTGCACCACGTCAGCCAGCGCCGCCAGGTTCGCCGCCGACGCGGACGCCTGCGAGCTGCGCGACGGCAGCAGCACTCCCACCACCTCCAGGTCGTATCGATCGGCGAAGTAACCCATGGATTCGTGGCCGGTCACGATGCGCCGCCCGTCGGCGGGGATGCCCTGCATGTGCTGCCTGATGTCCGCGTCGAGGACGCCCAGCCGTCGCTCCACGTCGCTCCCGCCGGAGGAGACGTCCAGCCCGGTGTGACGCTGCACGGCCGGCACCAGCGCGCGCGTCATCTCGCGCATGGCGATGGGATCGAGCCAGATGTGCGGGTCGTGCTCGCCGTGGTCGTGGTCGTCGCCGGCGTGGTGATCGCCCTCGGCGTGCTCCTCGTCGTCGATGGCCCGAAGCGGCACGTGGTCGGCGGCGGTGAACACCGGGCGCCCGTCGTCGTGCAACCGCTCCAGGACGTCATGCAGGCCCTCCTCCAGCTCCAGCCCGTTCTCCACCACCAGATCGGCGTTGTTCATCGTGGCCACGTCCTTGGCGGAAGGCCGGTACTCGTGCGGGTCGGCCCCGTTGGGCATCACCACGCTCACGTTCGCCGCGTCGCCCACGACCTCGCGCACCAGTGCGCCCAGGGCCGGGGTGGTCACCACGATGCTGGGCCGGTCGTCCGCGCCCGCGCCATCGCCGCATGCGGATACCGCCAGCACCAGCGCCACCAGCGCCGGTATCGCCAGCGCCACCACCGTCACCCGCCGCCATGGTCCCATCCGCCGCCCCCGTCGTTCCCGTGTAATGAGAATGAATATCAGATTGGACCGGGCGTGCCGGTCCGGGGTGTCGGACGATCCACTACGATCGCGCGGTGATCTGGGCCCCGGCCAGCATCTCCGCTCCCTCGCTTCGCAGCCTGGAGATCGGCCCGTTCGACATCCGCCTCTACGCGCTGTGCATGCTCGCGGGCATCTTTGTGGCGAGCTGGCTCACCATGCGCCGCTGGGCCGCGCGCGGCGGCGACCCCGAGCTGGTGTTCGAGGTCACCCTCTGGTCGGTGGCCTTCGGCCTGATCGGCGGCCGGCTCTATCACGTCATCACCAGCTGGAATCAGCTCGGGGACGAGTGGTACGCGCCCTTCGCCATCTGGGAGGGCGGCCTGGGCATCTGGGGCGGCGTGGCGATGGGCGTGGCGGCCGGCGCGTACATCACCCACCGCCGCGGGGCGAGCGTCTTCGCGATGATGGATGCCGCCGCACCCGGGATCCTCATCGCCCAGGGCATCGGCCGCCTGGGGAACTACTTCAACCAGGAGCTCTTCGGCGGGCCGTCCGGGCTGCCGTGGGCGCTGGAGGTGGATCCGTCGTTCCGCCCCGACGAGAGCCCCCTGCAGGCCACGTACCACCCCACGTTCCTCTACGAGATGCTCTGGAACTTCGCCGGGGCGGCCGTGCTCATCGTCCTGGGCCGGCGCATGCGCATCCGGCCGCCGGGGATCTTCTGCCTGTACGTGGCGATCTACTCGCTCGGCCGGATCTTCTGGGAACAGCTCCGGGTGGACCCATCGCGCATGTTCCTGGGCCAGCGGCTCAACTTCTACGTGGCCCTGGCGCTGCTGATCGCCGGCGTAGTCGGGTTCATCTGGAGCCAGCGCCGCGCGGGCGACGACGACGACGAGCGCCAGGCCGACGCCGAGCCGGCGCCGGTCGGCGCCACGGCGGCGCGCCTGGCGGCCGCCAAGCGTGCGGCGGCCAAGGGGACCCCCGCCCCACAGGTGCCGCGCTCCCCGGGCGGGCGGGCGAAACCGGTGAAGCGCAAACGCCGATGAGCGCGCCGGGCGGAGGATGAGCATCCTGCGATGACCGCCGCGATCCGCCTGGAGCACCTCACCAAGGACTACGGGCGTCTGCGCGCCCTCGATGACGTCAGCCTTGAGGTCGCGCCCGGAGAGATCGTCGGCTTCCTCGGGCCCAACGGCTCGGGGAAGTCCACCGCGATCCGCGTCGTGCTCGACCTGATCCGGGCCACCGCCGGCCGGGCCAGCATCCTGGGCCACGACTGCGAGCGGGACGGCCTGGCCGCGCGCTCGCATCTGGGCTACCTGGCGGGCGACGTACGCCTGCCGCCGCGCCTGACGGGCGTCGCGCTCATCACGCGACTGGCGGCCCTGGGAAGCCGACGGGTGGACCCGGCACGGCTCGAAATGCTGGCCCGGCGCCTCGGCGCGGACCTGCACCGGCGCACGGGACAGCTGTCGAAGGGCAACCGGCAGGCCGTCGCGCTGGTCGCGGCGCTCGCGACGGATCCGCCGGTCCTGGTGCTGGACGAGCCCACCGGGGGGCTCGACCCGATCCGCCAGCATGAACTGCTCGCCATCCTCGGCGAGGTCGCCGCCGCCGGCACGGCGGTGTTCTTCTCGTCGCACGTCCTCAGTGAGGTGGAGCACGTGTGCGACCGGGTCGCGGTGCTGCGGGCGGGCCGGCTGATCGCCGTCGACTCGGTGGCGCACATCGTGGGCGCAGCCCGCCAGCGCATCGAGGTGACCTTCGCCGACGATGCACCCGGGGCCGCGCTGGACGTCCCGGGCGTCCGCGAGCTCACTCGCACCGGCCGCGTGGCCGTCTTCGAGGTCACCGGTGACGCCGACGCGTTCGTCAAGGCGTTGGCCGGGCACAGGGTCGCCCGCCTGCGCCCGATCCAGACGGGCCTGGACGAGGCCGTCCGGCACCTGTACTGCGACGGCGCGGCATGAGCGACATCACGGCGATCGCCCGATGGACGCTGCGCGACCTGCGCGGCTCGGTCACGGCGCTGGCGGGCACCACGTTCGGCCTGACGCTGCTGATGGCGCTGCTCTACCCCACCTACCGCGACTCGTTCGCCGATGTCGACATCCCGCCGGTCTTCGAGTCGTTCCTGGGCGATGCCGCGTCGCTGGGCAGCCCCGAGGGGTTCCTCACGGCCGAGGTG
>JBIQJW010000007.1:9749-26216 GCA_044507145.1 Actinomycetota bacterium | reverse complement strand
ATCCTGATCGCCGTGTTCGCGGTGATGTGGAGCACCGGGACCCTCGCCGGCGACGAAGCGGCCGGCGACCTCGACATGCTGCTGGCGCAGCCGACGACCCGGCGGCGGCTGTTCTTCGGCAAGGCCGCCGGACTCACGGCGGGCCTCGTCGTGGTGACCGGCGCCATGCTGCCGGGGCTGCTGCTGGGCGCCGCCGTGAGCGACATGGACCTGGGCGCGGGCGCCCTCGCCGCGGCCACGGCGGCACAACTGCCGCTGGTGCTGCTGTACCTGGCGATCGGCCTACTCGCGGCCGCGGCGCTGCCGAGCCGCAGGGCGGCGACGGTGCTGACGACCGCCGCCCTCGTGGCGGCGTACGTCGTCCAGATCGTCGCCGGGGCCGTGCCGGACCTCTCCGACCTCGGCCGGCTGACGCCGCTGCACTGGTCGGACGCCTCGGCCGAGATGGTCGACGGACCGAAGCCGCTGCGATGGATCGCGATGGTGGCCGTGGCGGCGTTGGTCGCCCTCGCGGCGCTGGCGCTGTTCGAACGCCGCGAGATCGGCTCGGGGCAGCCGCGCCGGCGCAAGGGTTCCTGACCGGCGCGTGGGGCTGCGCTCAGGCCCCCGGCGGATCCTGCGCGTCGGGGTGCCAGCGCTCGAAGTGGTGCAGGTGCTGCGCCGTGAGCGCCCCCGGCGGGTAGTACCGCTCGTAGAAGTCCGGGTCCACGTGCTGCGCCTGTGCGGTGAGGCGCTGGTACATCGGGTCGACGTACGCCGGGAAGCGCCCGTAGGTGTCGTACACGTACTGGCAGTAGTCCTTCACCAGTTCGATGGTGTCGTCGTGGGGCCGCGGCACCGCGCCCACCACCCGGTCCGGCTCCAGGTACGGCTTGGGCACGGATGGGTCGAAGGACGACCACTTCAGCTCCAGGAACGCGTCGACGGCCGCGTGCATGTCGGCGTGGTACGGCGGCGTGAACGCCTCCAGCACACCGTCGATGCCCACCGGCACCGATGTGGCGTCGTCGGCGCCGGCGAAGCGGAAGCCCAGCCCCGGCACGTCGCCGCCGCCCATCACAAAGCGCGACAGGTAGCCCGTGAACGTCCACCCGCCCAGGCCCAGGGCTTGGAGGGCCAGGTTGATGTTCTGGCAGATGAAGCCCTGCTCCACCACCAGCATCGACAGCACACGCTGCTCCAGGTCGACCATGCCCATCGGTCGCTCCCTGCGGATGCGGCCCGACGCCAGCGCCGCGTCGAGGCCGGCCGAGCGGCGCCCGTGCTGCTCGTCCACGATCGAGAAGCCGTAGCTTCGCGAGAGGTAGATGAACAGCAGGTTGATGTACTCGAGCGTGGTGTTGGTGACCGGGATGAACAGCGTGGTCCCCGGCTGGTTCGCGTTCCAGCGGTTGAAGTCGAAGAGCCCCGGCAGCTCGGTGGGCAGCGGGGCCCGCCCGGGCCGCAGCTCCACCCGCGAGCGCCGGTAGCGGTCCATCAGGTGCTCCACCTGCGCCTCGAGGGGCCGGCCGGACAGCGTGGCCAGCTCACCGGGCTCGGGCACCTGCGAGAACATGTCCAGCAGGTACGTGCCGCGGTCGTTGGTGAACAGCAGCTCGGTGCCGTGGTTGGAGCACGAGCTCGGCCAGGTGCGGGTGGTCCACTGCACCAGGGTGCTCATGCCGCGACCGGGGTCGAGATCGCCCAGGTTCAGGCCGGTGAGCCCGGTGGCGGCGACGCACAGCAGGGCCTCCTCCAGCTCGGAGAGCGGCACGGGCGCGTGCGGGCTCTCGTAGGTGAGGATCTCCGACTCCACGGTCATCCCCAGGCCCACGCGCCGGCTCTTGCGATCGAAGACGGTCTGGAAGAACGGGTACTCCAGCGCGTCCACGAGGCCGGGCGGCGCGCCCTCCCACACCTCTGCGGCGGTGGCCGCCTGCCGGATGGGATCTGTCGCCGGGCGTTCCATGGTCGCCTCGCCTCGTCTGGGGGGTCGTGCCCCGAGTGAAGCATCGCCGCCACCCGCGGTCGACGGGCCGACCGTCAGCGGTCGGGCGTCCGCGCGGAAGCGACCGCGACGGGACCGCCAACGTATGTCGCGCGGGTCGGTCCGGCCCCCACGCGGCCGGGCTCAGCCCCGGGCGCCCGCCAGGTCCGGGTCCTCCAGGCGGTTGAGCCACGGGATGCGCCGCACCGCGACCAGCAGGCCGATGCCCGCGGCGGTGCAGGCCGCGATGATGGCCCACCCGGTCGGGCCGGGAACCGGGATGGCGAAGAAGTCGCGCAGCCACGGGATCTGCAGCCCCACGGCGATGCCGGCCAGGAACGCGGCCACCATCCCCCACACCCAGCGGCGCACCGGGCGGCGCTCCACCCCGCGCTCCACCTGGATGAGGATGCCCAGGCCCACCAGGGTGGCCGTGACGATGGCCGCCGAGCGCGCCTCCTCCAGCGGGAGGTCGGCCGGTCCGCGCGCCAGCAGGTACGCGGCGCTGATCGCCAGGGCCGACACGGCGCCGGCCGGCACCACGAAGGCCGCCAGCGAGCGCAGGAAGCCGTCGCGGCGCACGGGGCCGCTGCTCTTCGACATCGCCAGGAAGAAGGCGGGAATCCCGATGGTGAGCGACGAGGTCACCGTGATGTGCCGCGGCAGGAAGGGGTAGGCGATCGGCAGCAGCCCGAAGGAGGCCAGGAGCAGCGCCGAGTACACCGACTTGGCCACGAACAGCTTCGCCACGCGGTGGGTGTTGCGGATGATGCGCCGCCCCTCCTCCACCGCAGCCGGCACCGTGGCGAAGGCGTTGGACAGCAGAACCAGGTCGGCCACCCCCTTGGCCATCTGGCTGCCGTTGCCCATCGAGATCGCCAGCCGGGCCTCCTTGAGCGCCAGCACGTCGTTCACCCCATCGCCCACCATGGCCGTGTAGCGCCCGCGGCGGGCCAGTGCCGCCAGGAGCCCGCGCTTCTGTTCCGGGCTCACGCGCGCGAACACCGTGTTGCCCAGGGCCGCCTCCTCCAGCTCCGCGGGGTCCTCGGGCAGATCCGCGCCGGCGATCGCACGCTCGGCGCCCGGCACGCCGGCGGCTGCGGCCACGGCGCTGACGGTGCCGACCCCATCGCCGGAGATCACCTTCAGGTCGACGCCCTGGGAGACCATGAACGCGACGGTGTCGGCGGCGTCGGGGCGCAGCCCCTCGGCCAGGACCGCCAGCCCGGCCGCGCGCAGCCCGCCGGGCAGCTCCTCGCCCTCAAGCGGCGCCTGCGTGCGCGCCAGCATCACCACCCGCCGGCCGAGCGCGGCATGCTCGGCCGCGTCGTCGCGCAGGGCGGCCGGCACGTCCACGCCGGCGGCCACCAGCACATCGGGCGCACCCATCACCAGCGAGCCGGTCCCGTCCAGGGTCACACCGCTCCACTTGCGGGCTGACGAGAACGGCACCTCGGCGCTCACCGGCACCGCATCCGCGGGGAGGCCCTCGGCGATGGCGTTCATCGTGGGGTTGCGCGCGCCGACGCTGGCCGCCAGGCGCCCGAACAGCTCGCGCGCCCCGGCCTCGTCGCCGTCGGCGCCCACCACTGCCTCCAGGCGGATACGTGCATCGGTGAGCGTGCCGGTCTTGTCGAAGCAGATGGTGTCCACCCCGGCCAGGCTCTCCACGGCGTTCAGGCGCTGCGCCAGCGTGCCCATCCGCCCCAGCCGGATCGCGGCCACCGCGAACGTGAGGCTGGTGAGCAGCACCAGCCCCTCGGGCACCAGCGGAACCAGGGCGGCGACGGCCGTGTCGGCGGCGTCCACCAGACTGCGGTCCTGCACGGCCAGCGAGATGATCAGCGCCACCGCCAGCGGGATCATCACGCCCACCGTGATGCGCAGCACGCGGTTGATGTCCTGCTGCAGGGGGCTCAGCACCGTGCGGGTGCCGCGGGCCTCGGCGGCGATGCGCTCGGCGAAGCTCTCGGCGCCGATGTGCGTCACCTCGAAGTCGCCCGAACCGGCGGCGCAGTAGGCGCCCGAGAGCACCTGCTCGCCCGGCCCGCGCGACACGGCGTCCGCCTCACCGGTGAGGATCGACTCGTCCAGCGACAGCGCGCGGGCGGCGACCACGCGCCCGTCGGCCACCACCTGGTCGCCGGCCTCCACGTGCAGCACGTCGCCGACCACCACGCGGTCCACCGGCAGGGTCGCGATCTCCCCGTCGCGCCACGCGTGCGCCGTGGGGGCGGCCAGCAGCGACAGGCGGTCCAGGGTCCGCTTGGCGCGCACCTCCTGGATGATCCCGATGAGCGTGTTGGCGACGATGACGCCGCCGAACAGGCCGTCGCGCGGGTCGCCGATGATCAGGATGATCGCCAGCAGCACCCCCAGGATCAGGTTGAACACCGTGAAGGTGTTCGACCAGACGATGTCGAGGTAGCTGCGGCTGCCGCGCGGGGGTGGAGACGGCGGCGCGCGACGCAGGCGCTCCGCCGCCTCCGCGGAGGTCAGGCCGAGGGGGGTCACCCCGGCCGGATCCGGTGGGTTAGTGCTCGTCGGCGCCGTCGTCGGCCAACTTGGCGCCCATCGACGCCAGGGTGAACACACCGAAGAGGACGCCCAGGATGAACGGCGCCCACCCGGCGTGGTGGCGCTCATCCCAGCCCACCCACACCAAGGCCACCGTCAGGGCGACCATCACCGCGAGAATCCAGCCGGGAAGGCCCTTCATGTCCGGTACTCCAAGGTTGCGTGCGACGCCCTCGCGTCAGGAACGGATGCATCCTACCCGCGTGGGCACGTGACACCCGGACCCCACCGTGGCGACGAACGGCTGGTAGTGTGCCCGCCGATGACGTCCGAACATGTGGAGGTCCGCGTCGAGGTGCGCGGCGACGCGACCGTGGTGTGGGTGGCCGGGGTCCTCGACTCGCTCGCCCTCCCCGAAGTGTCGCGAACGCTCACCGACGCCCAGCGCGGGTCGGGGACGATCTTCGTGGATCTCTCCGAGGTGACCTTCATGGACAGCCGCGGCCTGGGCTCCCTGCTCGCGGCGAACGAGCGCAGCCGTGAGGGCGCGCCGCCCATCCGGGTGCACAACCCGTCCGAGGCCGTCGTGCGACTGCTCGAGGTGTCGGGCGTGCGCGGCGTGCTGGTCGAGGCGCAGGAGCTGCCCGCCTGATCCCGCCGCCGGCGCCCCGGGCCCGGCGACATGAGAGACAGCGGTACCGGCACCTGAGGTGCCGACACGCCCCTGTGGCCGGCCCTTGCCGTGTGCAGTCGCCGCGGGAGACGTTGTGCGCATCACCGCCCGTTGCGGCGGTGGCGATCGCCGGCCGCTACGGCTACGGCGACAAACGCCCCGGCGCCCGGCATCCAGATGGCGCTGCGCGCCTTCGGCGGTACGACCTCGACAACGAACTCGACCCAGCCGCAGGCACCAAGACGGCCATGCGGGAGAGGACCCGCCGGGCCAGGTTCTAACCGGTTCCAACCTGACGCCACGAGCGTGGGGAGGAGAGAGGCCGGGATGACGTCCGATCGTCGGGACCCCCTTGGGCACGGCGAGATGTCTGGCCCAATCAGATTGCCGTCGGCCGGCATCCCCGCAAGCCCGGATCGGCCATCCCCCCAACTCCCTACGCGAGCCCCACCTACGGTGGCCCTACGGGCGGGGCACCCCCTGACCGATCCAGGCGACCACGCCCCCTGTGGGGGCGGGTTGCGGGGACTGCCTTGAACCGACGCCTGCTCTCTCGGTGCCAACCATCACCGCCCAAGGAGGCACCCGCGATGAACAGCGTCAACCTGATCGGCCACCTCGTCACCAACCCCACCGCCCGCGAGGCAGGCGAACACACCGTCGCCAGCTTCCGGCTCGCCATCCAGCGGCGGCGCGTGCGCGGCGAGGACCGCGGGGCGGTGTTCGTCACCGTCGAGGCCTGGAACGGTACGGCCAAGATCGTCCTGGACCACATGGCCAAGGGCCGCCGGGTCGGCGTCAGCGGCCGCCTAGAGCTCAACGAGCGGGAAGACGAGAACGGTGAGCGCCACTCGCGCACCGTCATCGTCGCCGAGGAGGTGACCTTCGCCAGCGACGCCCCCAAACTCGACGAAGACGACTAACGCCGACAAAAGGGTCGCCCCAAGGGGCGGCCCTTTCCTGGTGCGGATCCTCCCGCACGCCGCCGGCGCCAGGTGGACCGATCGGCGCCTCCTCTGCGATCCCGTACCCGATGCTGGGGGCCCGTCCGTTCAAACCTGAAGGAACCGCACTTCCTTGGACGGCATCTTCATGCCGTCCAAACATCCCCCCTCCATGGGAGCATCGACGGGGATCAGGCGGGAACCAGATCCCCTCCCGGACGTAGGATCGGCTCTCATGAACGCACATCGCGAGAGTAGTCCCTTCCGCTCTCTGTGTACGCGCACGACGATCGGCATCGTCTCGGTTGCCTTCCTCGCCGGGGCCGCCGACGTCGCCGTCGGAGGTGAGCGAGTGGTGTCCGGCCCCACCGAGATCGCAGCGACTCCCGACGATGCGCTCTCCTTCGAATGCGGCATGAGCCAGTTCGCTGTCCTGCCTGACGGCACCGCACTTCTCGTGTGGGGCGACATGCGCTTCCCGAACTGCCGCATCATGCTCTCGGAACGCCCGGCCGGTGGCGCATGGAGCACGCCGCGCATGATGTCGCGACCGGGAACCAGCTCCCATGTCCCTGAGCTTGTGACGAACCGTCGCGGTGAAGCTCTCCTGGCGTGGACCCGCGGCCACATTGCAGGGTACCTCTACAAGAAACCCGCTCGGATCCAGGCCGTCACCCGCAGCGCGTCGGGTCGTTGGTCATCGCCGCGGAACTTGAACGCCTCCGGCGAGCTCACTCCTGGGGCGGAAGGCATCGCGATCAGCCCAACGGGAGCTGTGAGCGTTTCCTGGGTGAGCTTCAATAGGGCGCTCAATAGCACCGTCGCGGTCCGTGTCGCCCAGGGGCATGTTCGCGGGGCATGGCGCCGGTCCGTTCCGATCGTTCGCCCCGGTGAGTACGGCTCGAACGCCGTTCACCCGAAAGTCGGATACACAAACCGCTCCCGCCTCACGGCGTTCTTCGCACAGAACCTCGGCGCGACTGCGAAATTCGAGCGCATCTTTGCGCGCGACTTCAGGAGCGGCCGTTGGTCGAAGGCATACCCGATCGGGCCGGGCCGTGTGGGCGAACGAGCGCTCGCGGTCGGCGCCGACAGCCTCTGGCTTCCGGCCGGTGGTCGCATCTACGGGCGCGCGGGGAACGGCAAATGGCGGACCGTTCATTCCTCGCGGAACCGTTCGCTTCAGGACATCGCCCCCGATGGCGGCATCATCATGAGCGAAACCCGAGGAAGGGCCGGAAACAGTTCGCGCACCATCGTGTACCCGCGGGCGGGAGCGAAACCGATACACAGTTCCTGGAAAACTAACGCGAGCATGATCAGGGCCGTCGCCGCCGGCGATGGAGTCTTCCACGGACTGATCGTTCGGTGGCCGAACTCTGTGACCCTCGTTTCCAAGGAGCCCGGAAGCGCATGGGGGCCGCCCCTGCCGCTATGGACGCGCTCTGGGCCTGACGATCAACAGCCAGCACCCACTCACATCGACGCCGCAGCGGACGGGACGATCACCGTGATCGCCGCGATCAACGGGCGGACACCGAAGAAACTGCCTGGAGCGCGCAAACGCAGCGTGATCCGCATCCTCGCCTACGAGATTTCGCCCGCCGGATAAGCAACTTGTCGCCAGCATCCAGGTCCGTTGAGCAGATCTGGATGCTGGCGGCACCGATGCCGAGCACCTGATCGACGCCCAAGTCGAGCATCTGGTCGGATGGATCGCGAACCGTCAAGGCCGCCAAGCTTCACTGGGCGGAGCAACCCGCGATGCCCGCTGGCGACGCGCTTTGGAGTGGTGCAGCACCGAGCAGCGCATGGCGCTCCTGATCTGGTTGCAGCGCCGCCACAGCGCCGGTGATTCCTACTCCCAGATGTGACCAGACAGCCACCAAGAACCCGCCGGTGAGCGCCCCCCGGCCGGCCGGATGCATCGCACAGCAGGTGGAATGGTCACGCCACAAGCCTCCTGATGCGGGTCCGTGTGGGAGATGGAGCGCGAGACTGGCAGATCGCCACGGGCGGGCAAGGCATCCCCCCAAGCTCGCTGCGCGAGTCCGCGGGGCACCCCCTGCCTTGCCCGCCCTTAGAGCGTCCTGCCTGATCGTCCGTGCACCGCACGGACGATCAGAAAGGAGCCCTCGATGTCCACCGAGGCTCAGTGGGTGCGCGTTCGGTGGAGGCTCTCGCCGTCCGCTGATCCGCTGGAGAACACCCCTTGGCGGCTGTTGGAGCAGCGCACGCGAAGCGTGGTTATGTCGTATATGGGACTCAACCATTGCCGTGGTGGCGGTCGGGACGCACCAAGCCCCGACCGCCACCACATTGGTCTACCTGCGTGCAGGCGCCTTCTTGGCCACGGGGATGCGCAGGGTGCGGGCCTTGCCGATCGACGCCTGTGCCTTTGCGGTTCGGGCGAGCACGATCCGCAGATGGACGGTCTTCGCCCTCACACCTCCGATTTGGGCTCGGGTAAGCGTGATCGTGCGCTTGAGCGTCCTGTTGGCTGGCACCTTGACCTGTGCGACGCGCACCCACTTCTTGCCGCGGCGAACCTCGACGCGAGCGGCACGGCCCTTCGCGCCGGCCGGGAGCCTCGCCGTCAGCGCGACCCGCAGGCGGTTGCCTTGGGCGGTCAGCTTCGCCGCCGGGGCCGCGACACGCATCGCCGGCGCCAGCCTCGGCGCAGGCGCGGGTGCTGGCGCCTCAGGGGCGGTGGGTGTGGGCTGCCCACCGTCGACCGGGCTCGGCGCGCCGCCCTGATCGCTCGGTCCACTACCCCCGCCACCCGGAGCAGTCGGCTGCTGGCCGCCTGCTCCAGGGTCAGTCGGGCCGTTATCCCCATTGCCGGGTGTACCGCCCTCCTCCACGTGGTAAGTCACCGACTTCGTCGCCGTGTTGCCGGCACGGTCGGTCGCCTCAACGCTGAACGTCTTCGTCCCGGGGGTGCTTGTGTCAATCGTGGCTGGACCTTCGCAGGAAGCGACCCCAGACCCGTCGTCCCAACACGAGAACGAACTCTCAAGCACGTCCCCCCGCGCAAACACCTCTCCGCTGGCGGGCTGGTAGATCGAAATCAGGGGCGCAGACGTATCTGGAGGTGGTGTTGCGCCGTCCGTGCTCTTAAAAACTCCGGCCGACGTCCCAACGTAGAGCGTCTGTGGCTCCGCAGGGTCGATTGAAATCGCCCTCACGGTGCCGCTCGGCAATCCAGCGCTGGACTGACTCCAGTTCTCGCCCCCGTTGGTGCTCTTGTAGACGTTCCCGCCACTTGCCACGTAGATGTTCTCTCGCTGCTCGGGGTCAATTGCGATCCCCCAGGCGGTCCCTCCCCCCATCCCGGCACGCATTGCGGTCCAAGTCGCCCCGCCGTCAACGCTCTTGTAGACACCGCCGTAGGTCATTCCAGCGTAGATTGTGTCGGGACTTCCCGGATCGATGCTGATGGATTGAGCCCAATCCGTGCTAGGTAGGCCACTGTGCGAAGCATCCCAGCTGGCGCCACCGTTCACGGTCTTATAGACGCCCTGCAAGTTTGCGACATAAAGCGTCTGGGGCGTCTCCGGATCGACCGCAATTGCTCGCACGTTGCTCACCGGCAATCCGTCACCGAAAGCGGTCCAAGTCACACCACCATCGGTACTCTTGAAGACGCTGTTCGTTCCGGCATAGATCGTCTCTGGGGTGAAAGGATCGATTGCCAGTGCTTCAACACCAGTGCCGGACAATCCGCTGTTGGACCCACTCCACGTCGTGCCGCCGTCCGTGGTCTTGAAGACCTGCCAGTTTGTGCCCACGTAGGCTGTCTGCGCGTCGTTAGGATCAACCGCGATTGCCTGAACAAATCCCTCGGTACCGAATGCGCCGGAGGAAGGCTGCCAGGTCGCGCCACGGTCACGACTCGTAACGACACCACCGTAGAAGGTCCCGGCATAGAGTCGGCTCGGATCAGAAGGAGCGATGGCCAGCTCCCAGATTTCGTTTGCGGTGATGCCATCACTCGCCATACTCCAGTTCGCCCCGCCGTCGGAGCTCCTGAAGAAACCGCTGGCGGTTCCGGAATAGATGGTCTTGGGGCCAGACGCGCTGATCGCAAGCGCTGGAACGTTTGTGCTCCCGAGGCCGCTGCTCGCCAGAGTCCAGGTCGCACCGCCATCGGTGCTCTTAACAATGCCGTGTCCATAAACACCGGCGTAGAGCGTCTGGGGAGCGGAGGAGTCAATTGCGAGCGATTGGACACCTCCGCCGGAAAGGCTGACGGGCGCTCCGGTCCAAGTCTGCCCTCCGTCGATGCTCCTGAAAACGCCGTCATCTCCGTAGGCTCCCATGCCAGAAATGGCAAAGTAGAGCGTCTGGGGAGCGGAGGGGTCTACCACAATCTTGCCAGCGTTAGCTTGGCTGCTGATCTCAGTCCACGAGGCTCCCCCGTTGGTACTCTTGAAGACGCCAGTATAAGTGCTCGCGTAGAGCGTCTCCGGCTGCGCTGGGTCCATTGCCAGGGAACTGACGTTCGTGACCGGCAAATCTCCGGTCGCGTTACTCCAGTTCGCCCCTCCATCGCGACTCTTGTAGATACCATAAGAACTCGCGGTATACACCGTGTCAGGCTGGGAGGGGTGAATCACGATCTCGCGGAAGATGGTCCCCCCGGTAACCAAGCCGTTGTTTACGGCGCGCCACGTCGCACCCGCGTCAGTGGTCTTATGCACGCCGTCCATAGAGCCAGCGTAAAGGACGTCGGGATCTGTGGGATCAATCGCCAATGCCGCCACTATGGAGGTTCCAAGTCCGTCAGCCGCCTCGGTCCAGCTGTCACCAGCGTCAGTACTCCTGAAGACCGCCCCTGTGTGTGTCCCGACATAGATGGTCTGTGGATCCGAAGGTTCTAGGGCCAGGGAGGTCACGTTGCCTCCGTACGGCCCCGAAGATGTCCACGTCGGTGTCGCGCCATTGGCGACACCGCTCAGCGCTGTAAGGACAGCTATCAGGATCAGGGACACAATGGCATGGCGCAGCAGCGTTGGGGCCATCGGTGTTCTAGCGTGAATGAGAGGCATAAAGTTCGCCTTCTGTTGTGGGCGGGAGTGGAGAAGAGCCGCGCAGTGTCGGGCTGCAGGGTTCGGCAGACGTGTTACGAGAGCTACTTGCGGATCATCGTCTTTGCAGGCGGTACACGCAGAGTGCGGGTCTTGCCGATCGATGCGCGCGCTTTGGCAGTACGCACCAACACGATCCGCAACTGGACCTGCTTGATCTTGGTCCCGCCGATTTTTGCCCGCGTCAACGTGACGGCCCGCGCGATGCGCCCGCTGGCGGGTATCTTCACTTGGGCGGCGCGGATCCACCGCTCACCCCGGCGGTACTCGATCCGGGCCGTGCGCCCCTTCGCAGCCTTCGGGAGGCGCACATTCACTGCGACACGGAGACGCGCGCCCAGCAGGGTGAGCTTTGCCGTCGGTGCCGCCACTCGCAGCGCCGCTGGAAGCCGAGCCGGCGCGCTGGTCGACGGCGGCGAAGGGAGCGGATTCGATGAACCGGCCGAGGGGGCACCCGGCGCTGGGGACGGCGCGGGTGCCGGTTGGCGCGAGCCGCCACTTGGAGGTGTGGGCTGATTCGAATCGTCACCGGGGGACGTGGGCTGATCCGTGCCCGTGTCGTCCCCTGGCGGCAGCGTCACAGGGGGAGTCTCCACTCGATAGCTCACCGACATATTGGAGTGGTTGCCCGCGTGGTCTGTCGCGGTGACCGTGAAGGCCTTTGTGCCCGGGCTGGATGTGTCGAGGGTAGCTGGGGCAGAACAGGTTGCGACCCCGGACCCTCCGGCGTCCGTGCAGGAGAACGCGCTGTCGACCGCTTCGCCGGTTCTGAACAGCTGGCCGTCAGTGGGCCGGGTGATGGTGATGGTCGGCGGCGTGTCATCGGTAGGCGGCATCGTGCCGGTGGCCATCGTGAACAGTCCGCCTTGGGTTCCGGCATAGATTGGCTGGGGTGCGGCGGTGGTCATGGCTAGCGTGGACACCATGGTGCTGGTGAGTCCGTCGTCATCGGTGTTCCACGTCGCCCCGCCGTCGGTGCTCTTGTGGATGCCGACAGTGGTGGCGGCGTAGATGATCTGCGGGTCTCTTGGGTGGAGTGCAACCGCTGTGACCGATGCGTCTGCGCTGTCGAACGGGGTCTTGCTCCACGACACGCCGGCATCGGTGCTCTTGTACACCTCAGAATCCGCGCCGGCATAGAGAACCTGTGGATTCGATTGCTGTATCGCGATGGCACGCACCCCGTGCGTTGCGATGCCTCCCTGGGAGGTGGCCCATGTCTCGCCCGCATCGGTGCTCTTAAGCAGCCGGGCACCGTTCTGGACGCCCGCATAGAGAATCTGGGAGTTTGCGGGATCGACGACGATGGCGTTCACCGGTTCACCGGCAACCCCGTATGGCTTCGCCCAGGTCGCCCCACCGTTCGTGCTCTTGAAGATGTCGCCCGAGGACGTACCCGCGTAAACGATCTGTGAGTTGGACGGGTTGATCGCAAGCGTGTTGATCCAGGCGGTCGTGCCAGATGGCGCCCAGCTTGCGCCGCCGTTCGTGCTCTTGAAGACGCCGTTGACACTGCCGGCATAGACCGTCTCTGAGTCTGCTGGGTCGACGGCAAGAGCGTAGAACCACAGTTGGGCGATATCGCCGCTGGTGGGAACCCAGGTGGCGCCGCCATCGGTGCTCTTGTGGATCCCCGCGCCGTTTGCCCCGACATACAGGGTCTGGGGATCGGATGGATCGACTGCGACCGAGCCGACACCCAATGCGCGCAGGCCGTCGTTGGAGGGTGCCCACGTCGTTGCACCGTCACCGCTCGTGAACACCCCGTGGATGGTTCCGGCATAGATCGTCTGCGGATCGGAAGGATTCAGCGCGAGCGACCGCATCCCTTCACCGGGGAGCCCGGCAGCGGTGAGCGTCCAGGTCGCCCCACCGTTGGTGGTCTTAAAGAGACTCTGGGCCTGCATGTTGTAGTGGGCGACATAGATGATCTGAGTGTTTGAGGGGTCGATGGCCACCGAGCGGACCGTCCCCGACGGGAGGCCCGCCCCGAGGGCGGCCCACGTCGTCCCGCCGTTGGTGCTGCGGAAAAGGCCGCTGCCGGTACCGACGTAGACCGTCTGCGGATCTGTCGGATCGATGGTGACCGTGTCCACCCCGAAGACGTCCGTCAAACCAGTATTCGCCGCGCTCCAAGTCGCACCGGCATCGATGCTCTTGTACAGGCCGCCGCCTTGAGTGCCGGCATAGATGTTCTGAGGATGTGCGGGGTCGATCGCGATGCGAGTGACGGCCGGAAGGCCGCTCGCGGCGCTCGCCCAGTTTGCGCCGGCATCGATGCTCTTGAACAGCGTCCCGAAGATATCGCGGGCATAGACCACCTGCGGATTGACCGGATCAACTACCAAGTCCACGACCGACTCGCCGATCGACCCCGGAACCTTCGACCAACTACCGCCGCCATTCACGGTCGCGAAGACACCGGTCGGAGTCCCCACGTAGAGGACCTGCGAATCAGACGGAGCCATCGCGAGCGCCCCAATGCGACCGTCCGTCAGACCGTCGTTTGCGGCGGTCCACGTCGCTGCCCCATCCGAGCTCGAGAAGACGCCGCCGGCATCGGTGCCCGCATAGACCACGTCCGGGTCCGCAGGATCCACGATCACCGTCCCGACGTTACCGCCATCAGGCCCAATCGGACTCCACGTACCCCCGACAGCGTCCGGAATCGGACCCAACCCCGCAAACGCAAGCACGACCCCGACCACCGCGAGCATCGCCACCAGCCACCCTCGGGCACCGACCGGCATCCCGCCCACCCATGGCGTATTGGCGATCCTCATTCGAGGGTGAGCTGGATGCAAAAGGCAGGAATGGCGGTCTCGAATCATGAATCTCCCCGAGGCGAACAGACGGGCGGGCGTCCCGCGGCATCACCATCTCACCCCGGGGGGACATCGAGAGGACACCCCACGTAATCTCCTGGAACCCCTCCACGAACGATCCTCAGAGGCAGCAGCCGGTACTGCCTGCCTTCGATACCGCCAGTTGTCGTTGGCCGGCGCAACCGTGAAGCGCCCCAAGTCCCGTGACTGATCGGGTTGTTGGGTGACCAGCACTACGACGGATACTCGTGCCGGCGCTCAAGCACCATTCGCACCGAGCGCTCGCGCAGCTCGGCGGGACAACCCGCCGAGTTAGACCACCGTCTGGTGCTCGAACTCCGGTAGCTCCTAACTGATCGGCCCAGGTGGTCGCCTCCTGATCGGTGGCCCCGTGCGGGAGATGGAGCGCGAGACTGGCAGGCTGTCACGGCCGGGCAAGGCATCCCCCAAACTCGCTGCGCGAGCCCGGGGGCACCCCTTGCCTTGCGCGCCCTTAGAGCGTCCCGCCTGATCGTCCGCGCACCGCACGGAATCCACGATCAGAAGGGAGCCCTCGATGTCCACCGAGGCTCAGTGGGTGCGCCGGGAGTTCCGCCAACCAGACGGCTGGCCAACGCGCATCGACGCGCACACCGCGCCGAGCGCCGCCAAATCTGCGCGCAGCTGCGCGCCGGAAGCATCGACCCCACATTCGAGGGGACGCGCAGCATCTTCCTCTGGCACATCCGCTCCTAGCCACCGCCGCCCAGGGCGCCGCGACCACCACGCGGCGCCCAAAGGCGCGTCATCCGACGCGCCGCCCCCTATCCCCAGCACGCCGGACCAGGCCCGGCGTGCCCGCCCCTGCCCGAACACGGGCAGGGCCTCCTGAAAGGAACACTCCGATGGCTGCTCGCCCCGACGTCTACACGCAGGTTACCCAGCGCATCATCGATTCCCTCGAGGCCGGCGTCGTGCCGTGGCGGCGCCCGTGGCGCGACGCTACCCGCCCGCGCAGCATCGCCGGGCGCCCCTACCGGGGCATCAACGCCCTCCTGCTGGGCCTCGCCACCTACGAGTCCGCGCACTGGCTGACCTTCCGTCAGGCCAAGGCCCTGGGCGGATCGGTCCGCAAGGGCGAGCGCGGCACCCAGGTCGTCCTCTGGAAGCCGGTCACGCGCCGCGATGCCGACGCCCCCGACACGTCCACAGGCGACGAGACGCGCGAGGAGCGCGGCTACCTGTTGGTGCGCACCTACACGGTGTTCAACACCGACCAGTGCGACCTGCCTGACGGCACGGTGCCGGTGACCGAAACCCACGCGCCGGTGCCCACCATCGACGCCTGCGAGCAGATCGTCGCAGCGATGCCGGACCCGCCGGCGATCCGTCACGGCGGCGACCGCGCCGCCTACAGCCCTCTCTTAGACGCCATCCGCATGCCCCAGCGGGACATGTTCACCAGCGCCGACCACTACTACGCGACCCTGTTCCACGAGTTCCGCCGCCGCTACAGCGAGACCAGCGACATCACACGGTCGGCCGCTGCCCACATGTGGGTGCCACCCGTGTCACGCCTCGTCAGACGCCGACGCACTGTGTCGACACCACCCTGGATTCGGCGCGCCCTGTCGTCCCAGGCCGTCGGATCGAGGCCCAGCAGCCCGTCGTAGGCTGAGCGCGCGACCCCCGTGCCGTTGTATCAACGTAGCATTATTTTATGTATAAGTTCCCCTGATTGCTGCCGGCGTCGCCGGCTCGACAAGGAGGATCGGATGACCATCGAGACCCACCCGACGCTGGCGCGCAGCGCCACCCGCCCCGGCCAGGCGGCGCGCGTCCCGATCATCGGCTTCGGCGCCGGCGGTCACACGGCGTGTGTCCTCGACGCCATCCGCTCCGTCTTCCGGTTCCGTGTGATCGCACTGGTCGACTCGGATCCGGCCCGCCAGGGTGAGCGCCTGTTCGACGCCCCCATCGTCCACCCCGCGAGCCTCGGGTCGCTGCGCGCCGAGGGGATCGAGCGCGCATTCGTGGGCGTGGGCGGCGTGGGCGACATGGCCCCCCGGCGCGCCACCGCCGCGCGCCTGCGCGAGGCGGGGTTCCGCCTTCCGCCCATCGTGCACTTCAGCGCCACGGTGTCCCCCACCGCCACGCTGGACGAGGGCGCCCAGATCCTTGCGGCCGCGATCGTGAACGCGCGTGCGCATCTGGGCCGCGACAGCCTGGTGAACGCCGGGGCCATCGTGGGTCACGACACCCACGTGGGCGAGTGCAGCCACGTCGCGTCCGGGGCGAAGATCGCCGGCGGGGTCACCATCGGGGCGGGCGCCCACATCGGGACCGGCGCGGTCGTGATCCAGGGGATCCGGATCGGTGAGGGCGCGGTGGTGGGCGCCGGGGCGGTGGTGCTGCGCGACGTGCCCGCGGGCGTCACCGTGGGCGGCATCCCCGCGCACCCGCTCATCTCCCG
>JBIQJW010000007.1:0-9739 GCA_044507145.1 Actinomycetota bacterium | reverse complement strand
GGATGCTGTGCCAGGCCCAGCTGGACGGCAATGGCGGCGGCCGTGGCCGCATGAGCCACCGCGTCGCGATCGTGGGTGGCGGCGCCGCGGGAGCTGTGGCCGCCATGCACCTGCTGCGCGCCGCGCGGTGTCCGCTCACCATCACGCTCATCGACCCGAGCGGTGATCCCGGCCCCGGGCTGGCGCACGGACGCGCGGCCCCGGAGCACCTGCTCAACGTGCCCGCAGGGCGGATGGGCGCGTTCCACGACGACCCCACCGACTTCCTGGACTGGCTGCGCAACAGCAGCCAGATCCCGGCGTGGGAGGACTTCCTGCCGCGGCTCACCTACGGCGCGTACCTGCGCCAGCGGCTGGCCGAATGCGTGCGCAACGCGGCCCCCGAGACCACCTTCGATGTGGCCGCCACCACGGTCGACACGCTCGCGCGACGCAGCGACGGGTTCGTGCTGGGCTTGGGCGACGGGCGCACCCTGCGCGCCGGCCACGTGGTGCTGGCCACCGGGAACGTCGCGCCCATACCGCTGCCGGGCGTGGACCCGGACGCCGCGGACCGGGTGGTTGACGATCCCTGGGCACCGGGTGCCCTGGCGCGGATCGGCGGGCATCGCCGCGTCCTCTTGGTGGGCACGGGGCTCACCATGGTCGACGTGGCCCTGTCGCTCGCCTCCACCGGCCGGCGCGGGGCACGTATCGAGGCCGTATCGCGGCACGGGCTCCTGCCGCGCGCGCACCGCATCACCCGCTGTCCCCCGTCGCCGCCGGTGCATCCCGCGCCGGCCACCGCACTCGGCCTGATACGGCGCATCCGCGCGCACGTGCGCGCCACCGAGGCCGCCGGCGGCGACTGGCGCGGCGCGATCGACAGCCTGCGCTCGGCCACGCCGAGCCTGTGGCGCGCGCTGCCGCTGGACCAACGACGGCGACTCCTGCGCCACGCGGCGCGTTACTGGGAGGTTCACCGCCACCGGATGGCCCCGGAACTCGACCGCCGTCTACGGTCGCTGGTGCGGGCGGGCACGGTCACGATCACGCGGGCCCGCCTGGAGGGCGCCCGCGCCGGAGGCGACGGGGTCCACGTCGCCCTGCGCCAGGCCGGCGGCGGCGCACCGCTGCTGCGCGAGGTGGACGTGGTGGTGAACTGCACCGGGCCGTGCGGCGACATCGACCGCCTGGCCCCACCCCTCCTCACGCACATGCGCGACCGCGGGCTGCTGCGGCCCGATCCCCTGCACCTGGGGATCGACACCGACCGGTACGGGCGCGTCATCGGTTCCGGCGGCGTGCCGGTGCCAGGGCTGTACGCGGTCGGCCCGCTGCGCCGAGGGGAGGGCTGGGAGACCACCGCCATCCCGGAGATCCGCCAGCACGGCCACCAGGTGGCCACCGCGGTCCTGGCCGCGGTGGTGGACCGGGAGCTCGCGCCGGTCTAGACCGGGCTCCGCCCGGATCACCCCAGGCCGAGATACATGGCACCGGCGGCCACCGCCACGGCGCCCAGCACCGCTCGCAGGGCCCGCCGCGGGACATGGGGCGCGGCCCGCGCGCCGGCGAAGGCGCCCACCAGTCCGCCCAGGCCCAAGGCCAGGCCGATCCCCCAGTCGGGTGCCGAGCCGTGGCCGGCCGCCACGAATGCGAGCTGGATCCCCAGGCCGGCCGCCGACGTCACCAGGGTGACGATCAGCGTCGGCACGGCCACCAGCGACACGGCCGCCCCCATCGCCACCAGGGCCGGCGCCAGAAGGGCCCCGCCGCCGATCCCGTACAGCCCGCCAAGCACCCCGGCGCCAGCGGCCACAGCCGCCGCCCCGGGCATCCGCGGGGCGCGGTCGCGCGAGGGGCGGCGATCGAACAGCAGCGACAGCCCCACGACGATAAGGACGGCCGCGACGAGCACCCGCAGCGCGGCCCCATGGACCACGCCGGTGGCGCGCAGGGCGATCCCCAGCGCCATGCCGGGGACGGCGGCGGCCACCACCACGCGCGCCAACGCGGCGGCGGCGGGTACCGGGCGCCCCATGCCGGCCAGCCCGGCCGGCACCGCCACCACGTTGAACACCAGGTTCGTGGGCGCGGCGACGGTCGCCGGTACGCCCAGCAGGCCGACCTGCACCGGGAGCAGGAACACCGCCCCGGACACGCCGGCCGGCGTGGTGAGCACCGCGGCCACGCACCCGGCAAGGGCGGCGAGGATCAGTTCCACGCCGCCCCCTCGGCGCAGGGACGCTTAGGCCCGGTCCTCCGCCGCGGCGTCCGCGGCCACCGCCGCCGCCTCCGGGCTGGCGAAGACCTTCGCCCGGCGCGGGACCAGGAACACCTGGTCGCCGGCGCGCAGGCCGAGCTGGTCGGCCGCGTCGCGGGTGACCTGCGCCGAGAGCTCCCCGCCGTCGTCGGCGCGCAGCTCCACGCGCACCTCGAAGCCCAGGTGCACCAGGCGCTCGATGTGGGCCGGGGTGGAGGTGCCCCCGTTGGGGCTGCTGGCCAGCTCGATGTCGTGCGGGCGCACCAGCGACTCGCCGATGCGCGTGATCGGCCCGACGAACGTCATGACGAACTCGTTCACCGGCTCCTCGTACAGCTCGCGCGGCGAACCCACCTGCTGGATCGCACCACGGTCCATCACCGCGATGGTGTCGGCCACCTCCATGGCCTCCTCCTGGTCATGGGTCACCAGCACGGTGGTCTGGTGCACCTCCTCGTGCAGGCGGCGCAGCCAGATGCGCAGGTCCTTGCGCACGCGGGCGTCCAGCGCGCCGAACGGCTCGTCCAGCAGCAGCACCTTGGGCTGCACGGCCAGGGCCCGGGCCAGCGCCATCCGCTGGCGCTGACCGCCCGAGAGCTGGCTGGGGTATCGCTCGGCCAGGCCGTCCAGCTGCACGAGGTGCAGCAGCTCGTCCACCTTGTCGCGGATCTCGCCCTTCGGCCGCTTGCGGATGGTGAGCCCGAAGGCCACGTTGTCGCGCACGGTCAGGTGCTTGAAGGCGGCGTAGTGCTGGAACACGAAGCCCACCCCACGCTTCTGCGGCGGGAAGGTCGTGGCGTCCTCGCCGGAGATCTCCACCCGGCCCGTGTCCGGGAACTCCAACCCGGCGATGACGCGCAGCAGCGTCGACTTGCCCGACCCCGACGGGCCGAGCAGCGCGGTCAGCGACCCGCCCGGCACCTCGAGGCTCACATCGTCCAGCGCCACGAAGTCGCCGAAGCGCTTGTTCACGTTAGTGACCGTGATCGCCACCGCGGCCTCCCTTCCGGTTGAGCAGGTTCATCGCAAGCACCACCACCAGGGCCAGGATGGCAAGGACCATCGAGGATCCATAGGCGGCCACGTAATCGAAGCCCTGGAAGCGTTCCTCCACGTGGAGGGTCAGGGTCTCGGTCTTCTCGGCGATGCCGCCGGAGACCACGCGCACGGCGCCGTACTCGCCCAGAGCGCGGGCCGTGGTGAGGACCACGCCGTAGATCACCCCCCACCGGATCGCCGGCAGGGTGATGCGCCAGAACGTCTGGAAGCCGCCGGCGCCCAGCGTGGACGCGGCCTCCTCCTGGTCGGTGCCCACCTCGCGCAGCACCGGCACCACCTCGCGCACCACGAAGGGCAGCGACACGAAGATCGTGGCGAAGATCATCCCCGGCAGCGCGAAGATCACCTGGATCCCCATGTCGCCCAGCGCCGGGCCGAACCAGCCGTGGCGACCCCACACCAGCACCAGGGCCAGGCCCACCACCACCGGCGAGAGCGCCAGCGGCAGGTCGATGAGCGCGCTGATGAGCGAACGCCCGGGCACCCGCCGGCGCACCAGGATCAGCGCGGCGGCCACGCCGAACACCGCGTTCAGCGGCACGGCGATCAGGGCGATCAGGATCGTGAGATAGAGCGCGTGGAGCGCCGCCGGAGAGGTGACGCCGTCCCATGCGGCGCCGAAGCCCTGGTCGAAGGTGTTCCAGAACACCAGCGCCAGCGGGCCCAGCAGCAGCGCCGCGACGTACACCAGCGCGACCGTGCGCAGCCCCCAACGGGCCGCGCGGGTGCGTCCGCTCTCGCGGTGCCGGCGCGGGGCGATGGTGGTCACGGTGGTGCCGGCGCCCGGTGCGGTGGGGCTATCGGGCATGGCGGGACGTCCAGCGCTCGAGGGCGGACAGGAGCAGCAGCGCGGCGAGCGACAGCACCAGCAGCAGCACCGACACCGCGGCGGCGCCGGTGCGGTTGTCGGACTCGATCTGGCTGTAGATGTAGAACGACGCCATCTGGTCCTGGAACGGGATGTTCCCCGTGATGAGCACCAGCGAGCCGAACTCACCCAGGGCGCGCGAGAACGCCAGGCCGCTGCCGCCGATGATCGCCGGCAGCAGGTTGGGGAAGATGATGCGGCGGAAGATCGTGAACTGGCCGGCGCCCAGCGACGCCGCGGCCTGCTCCATGTCGCGGTCCAGCTCCAGGAGCACCGGCTGCACGGAGCGCACCACGAACGGCATCGAGACCAGGAGCAGCGCCAGCACGATGCCGGTCTGCGTGAACGCGATGTTGATGCCCATCGGCCCCTTCGGGCCGTAGAGCGCCAGCAGCGTGAGGCCGGCCACGATGGTGGGCAGCGCGAACGGCAGGTCGATGAGCGAGTTGACGAAGCCCTTGCCCACAAACCGGTCGCGCACCAGCACCCACGCGATGATGGTGCCCATCACCGCGTTGATGAGCGTGACGATCAGCGACAGCTTGATCGTGAGCTTCACCGCCGCGATGGCCTGGTCGTTGGTGATGGCCTCCCAGAAGGCGGCCCAGCCGTCGTCGAAGGCCCCGCCGACCAGCGCGGCCAGGGGGATGAGGACGATGATGCTCATGTACATCACCGCCACACCAACACCGAGCGGGGCGCCGATGCGCCCCGCCGTGCCCCGCGATACCCGCTGGCCTCGCGGACCCCTCAGTCGTGTGAGGATGTTGCTGCTCATTCCTGGGTGAAGCCCCTGCCGGCGAAGATGTCGGACATGTAGCCGTCGTTCGGGTCGAAGAAGTCCTCGCGGAACTTGGCCCAGCCGCCCAGCTCACCGTCCACCGTGAACAGCCCGGGGGGCTCGGGGTAGGTGTCGGCGTGCTCGGCCAGCACCGACGGCAGCACCGAGCGGTAGCCCTTCTCGGCGAAGACCTGCTGTCCCGGCTCGCTCAGGGCGAAGTCGACGAACGCCTGCGCGGCCTCCGGGTTGGACGACTCGCTGGTGATCGCGATCGGGTTCTGGATCAGCACCGTCTCGTCGGGCACCACGTAGTCCACGGACTCACCCTTCTGCTGCGCCGTGATCGCCTCGTTCTCGTACGCGATCAGCACGTCGCCCTTGCCGGCGTTGAACACCTGCAGCGACTCACGCGCACCCTTGGGCTGCACGGGCACCCGCTCGAAGAGGTCGGCCAGGTACTGAAGCGCCTCCTCGTGGCTCTTCCCCTGCTCGAGCTGGGCCCCGTAGGCGGCGGCCACGTTCCACTGCGCGCCACCCGAGCTGAACGGGTTGGGCGTGATCACCTCGACGTCCTCGCGAACCAGGTCGTCCCAGGTCTTGATGTTCTTCGGGTTCCCCTCGCGCACCGCGAAGACCACGATCGAGTTGCTCACAAAGCCGTTGGTGGGACCCTCTGCCCAGCCGGCGTCCACCACCCCGGGCTCCTCCAGGCGCGTCACGTCCGGCGCCAGCGAGAGGGCCAGGATGTCGGCGTCCAGGCCGGCCTCGACCGCGCGGCTCTGGTCGCCCGACGGGCCGTACGACTGCTCGAAGGTGATCTCCGCACCGGCGTCGGTCTTCTGGAACTCGGGGATCAGGACCTCGTAGACCTCGCGCGGGGTGGTGTAGGCCACCAGGGTCAGCGATGAATCGTCGTCGCCGCCGCCACACGCCGTTGCGACACCCAGCACGGCGGTGATGGCGATCAGCGCGGTGAGCGGTCGCACAAGACGTCGTCGGAACACCTGACCCCCTCGGGTTGGCGGAAAGGAAACCACGAAATTCCCGCGGTGAAAACCCGGTAATCAGTTCGGGTTATTCCGCGAATAAGGCTGCGGGAGTTTCTATGTCCGCCCGGAGGATGTCAAGTCATAAGCTTTATCAATTGCCTCCGACGCGATTTCTTGATGGATCCGGATGCGCGCGGCGTACCGCGAGAGCAGGCGCACGAGCGCCGGTCCGATGGCCACCGCCAGGATCACGTTGCCCACCGAATGCGCGACGTCGAACGGGATGCTGCGCCCGGCCATGAGCGTGAAGGCGGCCCAGCTCACCTCGGGGCCGAAGACCGCCAGCGACCACAGGTTCATCGCCAGGCCGAACACGATCCCCCACACCGCGCCGACGGTCGCCAGGCCCCACACGGTGCGGCACACCGGCCCGAGCGCCGCGCCCACCAGCCCGGCCAGCGCCCACAGCGCCATCTGCGGCGGCGTCCAGGCGCCCTGCCCCAGGAAGGTGTTGGAGATGAGCGCGGCCACCGGCCCCACGGCCAGGCCTGCGCGCGGACCCAGCGCGGCACCGGCCACCAGACAGATCACCGTGACCGGCTGCACGCTGGGGATGGGCGCGAACAGCACCCGGCCGGCGCCGGCCGCGGCGCCCAGGGTGGCGACGAGCGCCAGCTCCTTGGGCCCGCCGCCGCCGCGCTCCAGCGCCACCAGGCCCAGCGCCACCAGCGCCAGGAGGACCACGATCACCGTGGTGGCCGCGCTCACGCCCGCACCGCGACCTGGTCGAGCGTGAGGATGCGGTGGGCGGTGGCCGCGGCGAAGGCCGCGTCGTGCGTGGTCACCAGCACCGCGGCGCCCTGGGCGGCGCGGGCACGCAGGAGGGCCCCGAGACGGGCCTTGCGCACCGGATCCATGCCCCGGGTGGGCTCATCCAGCACGATCACACCGGGCCGGGTGATCAGGCCCGCCGCCAGCGCCACCCGCTCGCGCTCGCCCACCGACAGATCCAGCGGATGACGGTCGTCCATCCCCTCCAGGTCCGCCTCACGCAGCGCGCCGGCCACCGCGCGCCGGCGCTCGTCGTCGGCCACCCCCAGGCGCACCAGGACGTATGCCACCTCGTCGTCCACCCGCTCGGTCAGCAGGTGGCGCCCGGGGTCCTGGGTCACCAGCACCAGGTCCGGGAACCGCCGCTCCGCCGGCATGCCGGTGACGTCGCGCCCGTCCAGCAGCACACGCCCCGTGTCGGGTGCGTGCAGCCCCGCGATGACGCGCGCAAGCAGGGTCTTGCCGGCGCCGTTCGGCGCCCGCAGAGCGGTCACCTCGCCGGCGTGCAGGTCGAGTTCCGCGCCGGCCAGCACCGGCCGCCCCGGGTGGCCGGCGCTGACGCCCTCCACGCGTAACCGCACCGGCCCGGGCGCCGGGTCGCCGGCGGGTCCGTGCGGCGGGGCGGGATCGCCCACCGCGGCCAGCCGTCCGTCGTGGACCCCCAGCATCCGGTGGGCCAGCGGGCGGGCGCGCTCGGCCCGGTGCTCGGACATCACCACCGCGGTGCCCTCCGCCGCCAGATCGCGCACCACGCCGGCCAGGTCGGCCGCGCCGGCGTCGTCCAGCTGCGAGGTGGGCTCGTCCATCAGCAGCAGGGTCGGGGCGCAGGCCAGCACCGCGGCGATGGCTACCCGCTGGCGCTCGCCGCCCGAGAGCGTCGCGATACGCCGTCCCTCCAGGTGCCCGGCGCCCACCCGCTCCAGCACCTCGCGCACGCGCCGGGGGATCGCCCGGGCGGGATGGCCCGCGCTTTCCAGGCCGAACGCCACGTCGCGGTGGACGGCACCCAGCACGGCCTGGGTCTCCGGGTCCTGGAACATCAGCCCCGCCGCGCGGGCCACCCGGGCCGCCGGGGCCACCATGGTGTCGAGACCCGCCACCACCACCCGTCCCCCGAACCGGCCGCCGTGAAAATGCGGCACCGAGCCCGACAGCGCCCGCAGCAGCGTGGACTTGCCGCCGCCCGAGGGCCCCTCCAGCAGCAGGATCTCCCCCGCGTGCACGTCCAGGTCCACCCCGCGCAACGCCGGCGCGGCGCGGTCGCCGTAGGCGAACGTGAGGCCGCGCACGCTGGCGACCGCGCTCACCGGCGCTCCCGCAGCAGCGCGGCGGCACCCACCAGCGCCGCCAGCGCGAGGGAGGCGACCACGACCGCACCGGGCGCCAGCACCGGCGCCAGGGTGGGGTAGTAGCGGTAGTCGTCCAGCGGGGTGGCGATGGCGGCCACGGCCAGCACCGCCACGCCGGCACCCACGGCGAGGGTGGTCCACTCGGCACGGTCGTAGGGGCGCTCGGGCACACGTGTGCGCGGACCGGCCGAGTAGCCGCGCGCCACCATCGCCTCGGCCACGTCCAGCCCCCGCTCCAGGCCCGACCCCAGCAGGGGCAGCGCCAGCGGCGCGGCGCGGCCGGCGCGGCGCCACCAGCGCCCGGTGCGCAGGTCCAGACCGCGCAGGCGGGCCGTCTCGGCGATGGAGCGCGCATCGCGCTCCAGCGTGGGCAGCAGCCGGGCGGCCAGCGCGCATGTGAGCGCCGAGCGCGGGGCCACCCGCGCCACCTGGGCCTGCAGGCGGTCCGTGTCGATGTGGGCCAGGGCGGCGCCCACCAGCACGGCCACCGCGAACACGCGCAGGCCGATGGCGACGCCCATCACCACCTCCTCCACCGTGATCTCCAGATCGATCAGCGTCATCTCGGGCCCGCGCCAGAGGATCAGGTCGCCCTCCGCCGACACGAACGGATTGAGCAGTGCGAACCCCAGGCCGCTGATGGCCCCGCCCACCAGGAACCACCGGCTGGGGCGCCCCGGGGCGGCAAGGAACAGCGCCACCGCCCCCGCGGCCACCGCCCCCAGCACGAGCGGCTGATCGCCGGCGAACGCCAGGGTCGCGGCGGCGGCGACCAGCAGGACGAGCGCCCCGGGGGCGCGTCGCCCGCCGTTCACGGCGTGTCCCGGCCCGCCGCCACCAGGGGTGTGCCGGAGCCGTCCAGCACCAGGGCGTACGCGCCGCGCAGCATCTCGGGCTCGCGGGCCAGCCGCTCGGCGGCGGCGCGCGCGGCGTCCTCATCCAGCCCGGCAACCACCATCAGCACGCCGTCCTCCGGAAACCCGTCGGTGGGGACCGCCGCGATCAGGGCCCGCGCGCCGGGCACCGGGCGGCGCTCCTGCGCGGCGGCGTCCAACGCCACGATGACGCCGTCCTCGATGGTGGCCGTCAGCCCGGCGACCGCGGGTTCGGCGAGGGCGCGCCGCCACGCGGCATCGCGCGCCTCGATGGCATCGCTCGCGCCCACGCGCACCCGCCACGGGGCGTCGGCGTCGTCGGTGAGGGTGGCGCCCGCGTCGTGCAGCGCGGTGTCGAGGGGGGCGTCGGCCGATACGGCCGGCGCCGGGCGCGTGAAGGGCCGCGGCCACAGGCCCACCACGGCCCAGGGGTCGCTCACCAGGCGCCAGCCGCGGAAGTCCCACCACACCTCGTCGCCGTCGGCCAGGGGCACGTCCTTCGCGCCCACCGGCGACAGCAGGCCGTCCACGAACAGGAACCAGTCGCGTCGCGCCCCCAGATCGGAGCGCAGTCCGAACATCTGCGACACGAAGCCGCCCGCGTATTCGGTGTCCACCTCCGTCGTGCCACGCAGCGCGCGCATCACCGACTGGCCGGGCGGAACCCGCACGTCCAGCAGGTCGCGGGCGCCGTAGTCGGCGGTGATGAGCACCCGGGCCGCCGGGGCGTCCGCCGCGGGAGCGT
>JBIQJW010000184.1:0-4420 GCA_044507145.1 Actinomycetota bacterium | reverse complement strand
CGGGGCGGCCACCGCCTCGGGCGCGGGCACCGCGCGCGTGGGCACCGCCAACGCGGGGCGCGCCGCGTCCGGCGTGCGGATCGCCACCGTCGGCGCCGGCGCGCGCAACTCGGCCTCGACCGCCTCCACGATTTCGGGCGCCGGCACGTCGCGCGTGGGCACGACGAGTTCCGGCGTGCGCACGGCGTCGGTGCGCGGCGTGGGCGGCGGCAGCACGAAGGTGATGTCCGGGACGTCGACCTGCGTCACCTGCAGCGGCTGCTCGGCCGGCACCGGCGGCGTGGGGATGTCGCGCTGCGGCACCGGCGGTGCGGCGGTCGCCAGCTCGGGCGTGGCCACGTCCACCGGCAGCGCGGGCAGCGACGGCGCGTCGGGCTGCAACGGTTCGACGTCGGGATCGACGACCGGCGCGGGCGGCGGCGATGCGGCGGCCGCCCGGGCCGGCGTGGGCGCGGGCGCCTCCGCAGGCGCGACCGCCGGCGACGCGCTCCCGCCGCCGGTGTCCTCCGGCGTGCCGCGCCCGATCCACTCGACCTGCACCACCGCGGCCTCGCCGCCCGCCTGCGGTGGTCGCAGCAGGCGCAGGAACTGCACGTACATGAACCAGGCCAGCAGTGCCGCCAGCACCAGGTGGACGACCATGCTGCCGGACATCGAGACGACGCGGAGCGCGCGCTCGTCGCGCGGCGCCGGCTCCCACTGCTGGCGCCACAGCGTCGCGAACGCCTCCCAGCGCGACAGCGCGCGTGCGCGCCGCGGCGGCCGCCGCGGTTCCCGGCGCAGGAACTGTTCGACGTAGGCCAGCGGCGGTGCCCCGGAAACGCGGCCCGCACCCGCCGGCATGGCGTCGAGCCACTGCGCCCAGCCGGGCGGCATCCCCGGCGGCGCCTCGGGACGGATGGACTTCAGGGTGCGCCGGCGGCGCAGTGCATCGAGGAGGTCGGCGGCGGAGAACACGGGTCGGCCGCTGGCTCGCCGGGGTCGGTCAGGCCGCGTCGCGCGGCATGTACGGCGCCTGGCCGGTGGCGTGGTCGGTCGCGTCGCGCACCGCGGTCACGCCGGGCACCTTCTCGACGAGGGTCTTCTCGATGCCCTGCTTGAGGGTGACGTCGGCCATGCCGCAGCCGTGGCAACCGCCGCCGAAGCGCAGCACCACCACGCCCTCGGCCGTCACTTCCTGCACCGCGACGTGCCCGCCGTGCTGCGCGAGCTGGGGATTGATCTCGTGCTCGACCAGCCAGCGCACGCGCTCGACCAGCGAGGCCTCCGCGTCCGGCGCCACGCCCTTGATGCGCGGCGCGCGGATCTGCAGCTGTCCGCCGGTGGGCTGCTGCGCGTAGTCGATCTCCGCGCCGTCCAGGTAGGGCACGCTCGGCGCGTCGAGCCACAGCGTGAAGCCCTCGCAGTCGATCGCCCATTCGTCGCCCTGCAGCTCGGCGGGCTCGGCGAATTCCAGCCGCACGTCCGCGCGCGCGGTGCCGGGGTGCATCGCCGCCAGCCGCACGCCCAGGCCGGGCAGGGCCTCGCGTTCGATCAAGCGACGGAAGTGGGCCTGTGCGGATTCGGAGATCTGGATCATTCGGTCCCGGGGAACGTGACGACGGTGCATGACTGCGGGCTATTCTAGCGACGGGTGCGCACCCGGCCCGGCGCGCACGCACCATACGACCCCCGGTGGAAGGATTTCGTTCACGCGCCCTCCACCGCGCTGCTGGAGCCCGTCCATGTCCGACCTCGTTCCCCTCGCCCAGGCCCACTGCATCCCGCGTCGCGGCATCGAGCACCGCCTCGCCGAGGCGCGCGTGCGCGAACTGCTGCCCGAGGTCCCCGGCTGGGAGCTCGCCGAGGGCGGCAAGGCCCTGTGCAGGACGTTCACCTTCGACGACTACCATCGCACCATGGCCTTCGTGAACGCCCTCGCCTTCGTCGCGCACCGGGAGGACCACCACCCCGACCTGGGCGTGCACTACGACCGCTGCGTGGTGCGCTACTCGACCCACGACGTCGGCGGCCTGAGCGAGAACGATTTCATCTGCGCCGCGAAGGCGTCGGCGCTGGTCGAATGATGCGCGGCGCCGTCGCGACCGCCGGGATCGCGCTGGCGACGCTGCTCGCCGGCTGCGACGCGCCGCCCGCCCCGCAGGCCTACACCACCACGCCGGTGGCCGCGGTCGACACGCCGCCACCGACCTACCCGATCGAGCTGGCCTGCGAGGGCATCGGGGGCACGGTGCAACTGATGGTCACCGTGGGTGCCGATGGCGGCGTGGCCAATGCGCGCCTGGACCGCAGCAGCGGCAGCGAGGCGCTCGACGCCGTCGCGCTGGAATCGGTGCGCGACTGGCGCTTCCGCGCCGCGACCGCCAACGGCCAGCCCGTGGCGACGGACATCGCCGTGCCGATGACGTTCAACGTGCCGGCGCAGGAACCCGAGGACTGCTACTACATCCGCACCGGCCAGCCGGTGCCGGGCACCGCGCGCTAGCCGAGCCGGTCGAGCACGGCCGCCAGGTCCGGCGGCAACGGCGCATTGAGCACGTAGGGCACGCGGCCGCCGTCGAGCGCGAACTCCAGCGATGCCGCGTGCAGGAACAGCCGCCGCAACCCGGCCTGGTCCCGCAGCCGGCGGTTGTGCTCCGGGTCGCCGTACTTGTCGTCGCCGGCGACCGGATGGCCGATGTGCCGGGCATGCACGCGGATCTGGTGGGTGCGTCCGGTCTCGATCCGGGCCTCGCAGTAGGACTGCCCGCCGCGCCGTTCCAGCACCCGGAAGTGGGTCAGCGAGGGCTTGCCTTCGTCGCTGACCTGCACGTGGCGCTCGCCGCCCTGGCGCAGGCCGACGTGCAGCGCCGCGTCCACGCTCATCACGCCGTCGGGCATGCGCCCGGTGAGCAGCGCCAGGTAGCGCTTGGCGATCCCGTGGTCCCCGCGCAGCAGGGCCTGCAGTTCGACCAGCGCCGCGCGCTTCTTGGCCAGCACCATGACCCCGGAGGTGTCGCGGTCCAGGCGGTGCACCAGCTCGAGCGGCTGGCCCGGACGCAGCGCGCGCATGGTCTCGATCACCCCGAACGACACGCCGCTGCCGCCGTGGCTGGCCACGCCCGAGGGCTTGTCCACCGCCAGCAGGCGCGCATCCTCGAACACGATCGCCGCCTCCATGGCGGCCAGCAGCCCCTTCGGCGGCACCCCGCGCTCGGTCGCTTCGCCCAGGCGCACCGGCGGGATCCGCACCTCGTCGCCGCCCTCGAGCCTGCGTTCGGCCTTCACCCGGCCGCCGTTCACGCGCACCTGCCCGGAGCGCACCAGCTTGTAGACCAGCGAGCGCGGGGCGCCCTTGAGCTGGCCCAGCAGGAAGTTGTCCAGCCGCTGGCCGGCCCGGTCGTCGGGCACGCGCACCAGGCGGGCTCCCCCGCCGGCGGCGGGCGGGGCGTCTGAATGGGTCATCCGCGTCCTTTTGCTGCTACACTCGCCGGGCGAGATAAGGGTTTGATTTCGCAGGCACAAAGGCCAGTCTAGCGGCTTGCCGGCGACACCCGCCATCGCCCGGTGGCCCCGCGCATCGCGCTGGAACATCGCGCTGGAACAATGACCCGGCGGCACGAGGGCCCTGCCCGACCGCCACCGGCCCCGAAACGATTTTTCCGTGACACAAGCGCTCCCGCGGCCCGCCGTGGTGTGCAGCGCTGGACTCCGAAGCCCCGGGGGCGCGCCCGTCGCGACCCGGGCTTGCAGCAGCCAGAGGCGGACGCCACGGCGTCGTCGCGCGGTAGAGCGCGCGAGGACGCCACCATGAAACGCATGCTCATCAACGCGACGCAGGCAGAGGAACTGCGCGTCGCCATCGTCGACGGCCAGACCCTGTACGACATCGACATCGAACAGCCGTCGAAGGAACAGAAGAAGTCCAACATCTACAAGGGGAAGATCACGCGCCTGGAGCCCTCGCTCGAGGCCGCGTTCGTGGAATACGGCGGCGACCGCCACGGCTTCCTCCCGCTCAAGGAAATCTCCCGCGACTACTTCCAGGCCGGGGTCGACCCCAACAAGGGGACGATCAAGGAGCTGCTCAGGGAAGGGCAGGAAGTGGTCGTGCAGGTGGACAAGGAGGAGCGCGGCAACAAGGGCGCGGCCCTGACCACGTTCATCTCGCTGGCCGGCCGCTACATGGTGCTGATGCCCAACTCGCCCACGGCGGGCGGCGTGTCGCGCCGCATCGAGGGCGACGACCGGGCCGAGCTCAAGAAGGCCATGGACGCGCTCACGATCCCAGACGACATGGGCGTGATCATCCGCACCGCCGGCGTGGGCCGCGACGCGGAGGAGCTGCAGTGGGACCTGGACTACCTGCTCCAGGTCTGGAAGGCCGTGGCCGAGGCCGCGCTGAGCAAGCCCGCGCCGTTCCTGATCTACCAGGAGTCGC
>JBIQJW010000183.1:0-4452 GCA_044507145.1 Actinomycetota bacterium | reverse complement strand
AGCTCGCTCATCGCGTAGATGATCCGCCGCTGCACCGGCTTGAGCCCGTCGCCGATGAACGGCAGCGCCCGGTCCAGCACCACGTACATCGAGTAGTCCAGGTAGGCGCGCTCGGCGTACTCGCGCAGCGGGATCTGCTCGAAACCGTGGAAGGCGGGGCGGACGGGGTCGGTCATGGACGGCGGCTTGCTTGGCGACCCTGCCATTCTAGGGGGAGCCCGGACGCCGCCCGACCCGGCAACGGCGGATCGTTGACATCGCCCGCCCGGACACCGAAAATGCGCGGCTCGCCTGCCCAGGTGGCGGAATTGGTAGACGCACTAGTTTCAGGTACTAGCGGGTAAAACCGTGGAGGTTCGAGTCCTCTCCTGGGCACCAGGCGACACCGGAAAAGCCTCGCGCAAGCGGGGCTTTTTCATTTCCGCGCCAGCCGCAGCGCGTTGCCCACCACCGACACCGAGCTCAGGCTCATCGCCAGCGCGGCGACCATCGGGCTGAGCAGCAGGCCGAAGGCGGGGTAGAGCACGCCGGCGGCGATCGGCACGCCCAGGCCGTTGTAGGCGAAGGCGAAGCCCAGGTTCTGGCGCATGTTCGCCACCGCCTGGCGGGAGATGCGGCGCGCGTCGAGGATGCGGCGCAGGTCGCCGCGCACCAGGGTCACCCGGGCGCTGGACATGGCTACGTCGGTGCCGGTGCCCATGGCGATGCCGATGTCCGCCGCGGCGAGCGCGGGGGCGTCGTTGATGCCGTCGCCGGCCATGGCGACGACGTGGCCTTCTGCCTTCAGCCGTTCGACCAGCGCGATCTTGTCCTCCGGGCGCACCTGGCCGTGCACCTCGTCGATGCCGAGCCGGCGGGCGACCGCGTCGGCGGTGGCCTGCGCGTCGCCGGAGGCCATGACGATGCGCACGCCCTCGGCGCGCAGGGCGTCCAGGGTCTCCGCCGCGCTCGCCTTGATCGGGTCGGCGACGGCGATGGCGCCGGCCAGGCGCGCGTCCACCGCGACGAACACCACGCTCGCGCCCTCGGCCCGCAGCGAGGCGGCGGTATCGGCCAACGCACCCACCGAGGCGCCGGCCGCCTCGACGAAGCCCTGGTTGCCGACGACGACGTGGGCGCCCGCCACCGTGCCGCGCACGCCCTGGCCGGTCACGGACTCGAAGCCGTCCACGGTGTCGATGGGCAGGCCGCGTTCGCGGGCCTCAGCGACCACCGCCATCGCCAGCGTGTGCTCGCTGCCCTGTTCGGCGGCCGCGGCCAGGCGCAGCACCTGCGCCTCGTCGAAGCCATTCGCCGCGATCACCTCGCGGAAGGCCGGGCGTCCTTCGGTGACGGTGCCGGTCTTGTCCACGACCAGCGTGTCCACCGCGCGCAGGCGCTCGATGGCCTCCGCGTCGCGGAACAGCACGCCCGCCTGCGCAGCGCGGCCACTGGCGACCATGATCGACATCGGCGTGGCCAGGCCCAGCGCGCACGGGCACGCGATGATCAACACCGACACCGCGTTGAGCACGGCGTACGTCCACGACGGCGACGGACCCCACAGGCCCCACGCCACGAACGTCGCCACCGCGACCGCCAGCACCGCCAGCACGAACCAGAACGCCACCGTGTCTGCCAGGCGCTGCATCGGCGCGCGCGAGCGCTGCGCCTGCGCGACCAGTTGCACGATGCGCGCGAGCACCGTGCCCGACCCGACCTGCTCGGCGCGGATCACCAGTGCGCCGGTGCCGTTCTGGGTCCCGCCGATGACGGCGTCGCCGACGTCGCGCGTCACCGGCAGCGACTCGCCGGTGAGCATGGATTCGTCGAGGCTCGAGCGTCCCTCGAGCACCGTGCCGTCCACCGGCACCTGCTCGCCCGGGCGCACGCGCAGGCGGTCGCCGACGTGCACGTGGTCGAGGGGGATGTCCTCCTCGCTGCCGTCGTCGCGCAGGCGCCGCGCGGTCTTCGGCGCCAGCCGCAGCAGCGACTTGATCGCCGAGGACGTCCTCGAGCGCGCACGCAGTTCCAGCAGCTGGCCGAGCAGGGTCAGCGAGACGATCACCACCGCCGCCTCGAAGTACACGCCCACGCGGCCGTGCTCGCGGAACGAGTCGGGGAACACGCCCGGCGCGACCGTCGCCACCACGCTGTAGCCGTAGGCCGCCGCCACGCCGATGCCGATCAGCGTCCACATGTTGGGGCTGCGGTTGCGCACCGACTGCACGCAGCGCTCGAAGAACGGCCAGGCGGCCCACAGCACAACCGGCGTGGCCAGCACCAGCTCCACCCAGCTGCGCGTGGCGGGATCGAACAGGCCGAGCCGGTCGCCGAACATCGCCAGCACGAACACCGCGAGCGTCAGCGGCAGCGTCCACCAGAAGCGGCGCGAGAAGTCGACGAGTTCGGGGTTCTCCTCGTCGTCCAGGCTCGGCATCTCCGGCTCGAGCGCCATGCCGCACTTGGGGCAGGTGCCGGGGCCTTCCTGGCGGACTTCGGGGTGCATCGGGCAGGTGTGGATCGTGCCCGGCGGCGCGGCGGGTTCGGGCTCGCGCGGCGACAGGTAGCGCTGCGGGTCGGCGACGAACTTCTCGCGGCAGCGCGGGTTGCAGAAGTGGTACTCGACGCCGTCGTGCGTGGCGTGGTGCGGCGTCTTCGCCGGGTCCACGGTCATCCCGCAGACGGGGTCGGTGGCGGTCGCGGCGCCGGGGTCCGCCGATCCGTTGTGGTGGTGCGCCATGGCGGCCTCCGCGGGACTTCATTCCATATGGGGTCGATGCGGCGGAAAGTCCACTCGTGACCTGGGCTAGGCCGGCATCGCCGCCGCGAGGATCGGCTTGGCCCATTCCGGCGTGCGTGCCAGGTCGGCGGGCGCCGTCGGCCAGGCCAGCGTGCCCTTGACGATGTCGGCGACCAGGACCGGATCGGGGATCGGTTCGCCGGGCGCGGCATCGGTGCTGTTGTCGAACACCTTGACCCGCGCCAGCTTGGGCAGCAGCACGACGAGGTTGGCCAGCGCGGCGGGATAGCGCTCGCGGATCTTCGCCTCCGGGATGTCGTGGCCGCCGGCGGCCACGCGGGCGCGCACGCGGGCGACGTGGTGGTCGTCGCTGTCCAGGCCGACGAACCACACCAGCACGTCGTGGGTGCGCGCGGCCTTCGCGATCTTGGCGGGCAGGGTATGGCCGCCGAGGGTGGTCTCGATGGCGAACGAGCGGCGCCGGGCGATCGCCTCGTCGAGGCGGCGCACGCCCTCGTGCCAGGCGGCGATGTTGGCGGTGCGCTGGTCGCAGCCGGTGGCGTCTCGGAATTCGCGGGCGAACGTGTCCGGGTTGAACCACGCCAGGCCGGCGCGCGCGAGCAGGTGGCCGCCGACCGAGCTCTTGCCGGCGCCGTTGACGCCTGCCAGCACGAACAGGACCGGCCGGCGCCGCGCGGGCTTCCGGTCAGTGGCCGGCACCGGCCTTCGCCTTGCCGTGCAGTGCCGCGGGGGCGTCCATGACGTCGCGCAGGCGGTCGCCCGCGTCGTCGTCCTGCAGGGCGGCGAGCCTGGCGTCGAAGCGTGCGCGCAGGGTCTCGAGCACGTCCGCGTCCCGCTGCCCGCCGGCGTTCGCAGCGCGCACCAGGGCGGCGTAGGCCTCGGCGGGGAGGATCACGGCCTCGGGGCGGTCGTGGTTGGTGACCAGCACGGCGCCGTCGCGGCGCACGTCGTCCATCACCCCCCGCCAGCCGCGGAGCTTGAGCGCGGAGGCCGGCGTGCGGGGGAGGGCATCGAGGCCCTCGGGCGGGGTGGGGCGGGGTGCGGGGCGGGCCATCGGAGGCTCCAGTGCGTCGGGTTCGGGTCCATATTACCCAAAATGGCAACTGTCGGTTCAGTTATGGCCATTTCCGGTCAGGCCGGTCGTCTCATCCCGTGCAACCGGAATGACTAAGATTAGTCACCATGACCGACGCGGCCCTTTCCGATACCCAGCAGGCGATCCTGCAGTTCCTGCGCGAGCGCATCGCCGCCGATGGCGTGCCGCCGAGCCAGCTCGAGATCTGCGCGGCCTTCGGCTTCCGCCAGAACGCGACCGCGGCCTACCACCTGCGTGCGCTGGAGGCGGCCGGGTTCATCGAGCGGACGCCACACAAGGCCCGCGCTCTGAGGTTGGTCGACAGTGGTGTGGGAGCCGCTACAGCGGCGAGCCCTTCGCGGAAAGCTCGCCGCCATGGCTCCCACATCGAGTTGCCCGTCCTGGGCCGGGTGGCCGCGGGTGCCCCCATCGGCGCGGACATCGGCAGCGACGAGCAGCTCGTGCTCGATCCGCGCTGCTTCGATCCCGTGCCGGACTACCTGCTGCGCGTGCGCGGCGATTCGATGCGCGACGACGGCATCCTCGACGGCGACCTGGTGGCGGTGAAGCGCGCGCCGCAGGCGCCGAACGGGCGCATCGTCGTGGCGCGCATCGACGACGAGATCACCATCAA
>JBIQJW010000182.1:0-4514 GCA_044507145.1 Actinomycetota bacterium | reverse complement strand
GAGAGCCGCTGGTTCTTGGGGTCCGCCTCCGCCGAGCCGACGATCGAGTACTCGCGCGTCTTCTTGGTCTTCGGATCCTTCAGCGTCACCAGGGTGCCGATGGAGACCGTGTCCTTGGGCAGGTGCTCGGTGTCGACCACACGCGCGTTGCGCAGCTTCTGCTCGAGCTGCTGGATGCGGTACTCGACCTGGGCCTGCTCGTTCTTGGCGTCGTCGTACTCCGAGTTCTCGGAGATGTCGCCGAACTCACGCGCTTCCTTGATCCGCTCAGCAACCTCGCGGCGCTTGGTGGTGGAGAGATACTCGATCTCCTCCTTGAGCTTCGCGTGGCCCTCTTCCGTCAGGATCACTTCGCGGTCCATCAGGTGGGTCTCCTTCCGTCTGAGCGGACAGCCAGCTGGCGGCGCCGAAAGGTAGCCGGGCGCCCGGGGCGATTCAAGCGGCGGCCGGTGTCCGCGCGGCCGCGGCGAGCAGTTCGAGCGCTTCGTCGAGGGTCGGGACGCGCACCAGCGCCTCCAGCAGGCCGGGTTCCACCTCCTGCCCGGCCAGATACCACGGGTAGAACTTACGCATGTAGCCGGTGGCGCGCCCGTCCCCCAGGACCTCGCGCGCGTCGGCGGCGAAGGTCGCGACCTCGGCCACCACCTCGGCCAGCCCCGGCCGGGCGCGGGTCGTGCCGCCGGCGATATCGCCGAAGAGCCACGGGTAGCCCAGCGCCCCCCGGCCGATCGCCACCGCGGCACAGCCGGTGTCGGCCAGCACGCGGCGCGCCTCGGCCGGCGTGGCGATATCGCCGCTGGCGATCACAGGGATGTCCACCGCGGCGACCACCTCGGCGGTGATGCGGTGGTCGGCCGTGCCCTCGTACTCCTCCGCGGCGGCCCGGGGGTGGACGCACAGCGCCGCGGCCCCGGCGGCCTCGAAACGGCGCGCGGTTTCAACCGGTGCGGACGACGCCGGCGTGAGCCCGCGCCGCATCTTCACGGTCACGGGGATGTCGACCGCGCGCACCATGGCCTCGATCACCCGCGCGCCCACCTCGGGATCGCCCAGGAGCGCAGCGCCGGCGCCGGTTGAGCAGACCTTGCGCACCGGACAGCCCATGTTGATGTCCACCAGGTCCGCGCCTGCGGCCTCGACCGCCCGCGCGGCCTCGGCCATCGCGTCGGGCCTGGCGCCGAAGAGCTGGACCCCCATCGGCCCCTCGGCGGGATCGACGCGGAGCATGTCCAGCGTCTTGCGGTTCTCATGCACGATGCCGAAGCTGGAGATCATCTCGGAGACCGTCAGGCCCGCCCCGTGGCGGCGTGACTGCATCCGGAAGGCGCGGTTCGCGATGCCCGCGAGCGGCGCCTGCACCAGGCGGTTCTGGAGCGTGAGCCCGCCGATGGTGAACGGCTCGGCCACCGTGTTGGGCCCGTCCAGCACCACCGCCGGCGCATCCGGCGCCCCGCGCCCGTGGAGGACCGTTCGCATGCGCTTCTTCATTCGGCGGCTCCCGTGGGCGCACGCCGGCCTCGGACCGGCCGGGCGCCCTCGCCCGCCGCGTTGCGCTGGTGCACGATGCGCAGCCCCTCGAGGGTGAGCAGCGGCTCCTGTTCGTCGATCTGCATCGAGTGCTGTGCCACCAGGCCCGCCAGACCTCCGGTCGCCACCACCAGGGTGTCGGGTCCGAGCTCGTCCTTCATGCGCTCCACCACCCCGTCCACCATCGCCACCGTCCCGAAGACGATCCCCGACCGCAGGCACTCCACGGTCGACTTCCCGATCACCCGTTCCGGGGCCACCAGGTCGACGCGTGCCAACCGGGCCGCCCGCGAGGTGAGGGCCTCCATCGACACCTCGATGCCGGGGGCGATGACGCCGCCCATGTACTCGCCGGCCGCCGACACCACGTCGAAGTTGGTGGCGGTGCCGAAGTCCACCACGATGCACGGGCCGCCGAAGCGGTCCAGGGCTGCGACGGCGTTGGCGATGCGGTCGGCGCCCACCTCATGTGGGTTGTCGATTGCGAGGGACACGCCGGTGCGCACCCCCGGGCCCACCACCAGCGCCTCGCGGTCCAGGTACTTGCGCGCGAGCTGCCGGTAGGCCGACGAGACGGCGGGCACCACCGATCCCACCACCATCTCGTCCAGGGCCTGCAGGCTGCCGCCGCGCAGGCGCAGGATCTGGTCGTGGTCGGCCGCCAGTTCGTCCGCGGTGGCGCCGGGGTCCGTGGACAGGCGCCACTCATGGAGCAGCTCGGCGCCGTGGTACACGCCGGCCATCGTCTGGGTATTGCCAACGTCGATCGCCAGCAGCAACTGGTCCCCTCCCGGCCGCGACCCGGCCTACGCGGCCGGTCCGCCGTCCGCCGTGAAGCCGTCGGGATCCTTGAGGATCTCGATCGTCAGGTCCTGGGTGGTGTAGATCTCGACCTTCGGGATGATCCGCGACGGCCTGTTCTTGTCCCACACCCACACGTCCTCCATCGTGACGTGGAAGAACGGGTAGGACGCCTGCGGCATGAAGTCACGCTCGAACCGGTTGCACAGGTACGTGGCCTCCTGCGTGATCACGCAGTACCGGAACAGCGGGAACACGTCCGCGTACTCGCGCTTGAGCCGCAGCTCGAGTTCGGCGTCGTACTCCTCCAGTTCATCGGTGTGGCTCATGGTGCATCCCGGTCGCGATCGGAGCAGCCTGCGATTCTACGCCACGGGCGCCGGGGGCGGCCATCGTGCGTCGTCCACCCGGGCCACGCGCTGCTCCACGCGGTCCAGCGCGGCCTCGGCGCGATCGAGCCGGGTGCCGTCGGGCAGCGTCAGCGCAGGGTCGAGTTCCAGCACCGGCACGAGGGCGAACCGCCGTTCCACCAGGCGCGGATGCGGCACGGTCAGCGTGTCGTCGTGCCAGGTCCCCCCGTCCCACACCAGGATGTCGCAGTCGATCACCCGCGGCCCGTACCGCACACCGCCGGGTACGCGACCCAGGTCGCGCTCGATGCGCTTGACGGCCGCCAGCAGGCCCGGCGGGTCCAGGTCGCTGCACGCGCGCAGGGCGGCGTTCAGGAAGGCCGGCTGGTCGTCGAGCTCGCGCGGTGCGGTCTCATAGGCGGAACTGACCGCCTCGATCCGGGCGCCGGTGGCCGCGATGGCATCGACCGCACCCATCAGGCCCGCCCACCGGTCACCCAGGTTGGCGCCCAGGCCGATCCAGTAGCGCGACCCGCTCATGCGCCGGCCCGGCGGCGCGTGAGGGTCACGGCCGCCTCGGACACGACGTGCGCGAGGGCCACGTGCGGCTTGCGCACCGTCACGACCACGCCGGCCGCGTGGGGCTCGGCCAGGACGCGGTCGGCGATGCGCCCGGCCAGGGCCTCCAGGAGGTCCAACGGCGGACCGCCCACGATCGCCGCGACGTCATCCGCCAAAGCGGCGTAGTCGACCGTCGCCGCGAGATCATCATCGGTGACCGCCCCGGTGTGGGCCAGCTCGATGTCGATGTCGATCACGAACCGCTGGCCCAGCCGCTTCTCGGCCGGGAACACCCCGTGGCGGCCGAAGACCTCCAGCCCGCGCAGGTGCACCACGAGCGTGTCGGGCGCGTCGCTCACCGAGCGGCCTCCACCGCGCTCCACACGCGCACCGCGTCGGAGGTCTCGCGCACGTCGTGCACGCGCAGCACGGCCGCGCCGCGGCGCAGGGCCGCGAGGCCCCCCGCCAGCGATGCCGGCATGCGGTCCGCCACCTCGCGCCCCAGGAGCGTGCCGAACATGCTCTTGCGCGAGACCCCCACCAGCACCGGGCAGCCCAGCGCCGCGAACCGGTCGATGGCGGCAAGCAGGGCGAGGTTGTGGGCCAGGGTCTTGGAGAACCCGATTCCGGGGTCCAACAGCACGTGTTCGCGGGGGACGCCCGCCGAGAGGGCGGCGTCGAGTCGGCCCGAGAGGTGGTCGAGCACCTCCCCCACCACGTCCTCGTAGCGCGGGTCCTGCTGCATGTCGCGCGGGGTACCACGCATGTGGACCAGGCACACGGCCGCACCGCGCTCTGCCGCCAGCGGCAGGAGGTCCGGATCGGCCCGGCCGGCGGTGACATCGTTCACCAGGACCGCGCCGGCGTCCAGCAGCGGTTCCGCCACCGCGGCCAGCGACGTGTCCACCGATACCGCCAGCGGGGGGGCGCCCTCGCGCATCGTCTCGATCACGCCCGCCAGCCGCGCGAGCTGCGTCGTCGCGTCCACCGGCGCGGCGCCCGGGCGGGTGCTCTCGGCGCCGATGTCGCAGATCGCGGCGCCGTCGGCGGCCATGGCCGCCATTCGGGCGCGCGCCGCCGGAGCATCGAGCGCCCCGCTCCCGTGCCACAGGGAGTCGGGCGTGACGTTGAGGATCCCCATCACGCAGGGAGGATCCAGCCATGCGAGAGGATCGGCGATGGGCCACAGCGTACAGCCGCGGCCCCGCCGCTCGCGCTATTCGGCCAGTGGTTCGCCGGGTCGGGGTGCGGGCATGCGCGGTGCGCGCTGGGCCG
>JBIQJW010000181.1:0-4524 GCA_044507145.1 Actinomycetota bacterium | reverse complement strand
TCGCAGGGCGACCAGGTAGTGCCGGTCGGCGGCGACCTCGGGTGCGTCGTAGAGGGGCCGGGCCGTGTCTTCGTCCAGGGCGATCCATTCCAGATCGAAGAAACGCAGCACGTTACCCGCCTCCACCATGGCACGGTCGACGGCCGAGGCGAGGTCGCGGTTCTCCTGTGAGGTCACATCCACGGACTCACGCAGGTGCACGTACGAGGACACGCGTGAGAGCTCGTTGTCGATCGCGGCCAGTTCGGCGAGTGCCGCGGCGAGGCCGGCGCCGTCGAGGCCCGCCAGGGTGCCACGGTGTCGCGTCTCGAAGTCGCGGCAGTCCTGCAGGGCGGCGTCCAGCCGCCGCCGGGCCTCGGCGGCGTCGGACACCAGGGGGGAGAGGTCCCAGTGGACGCCTGCGGCGCGGCGTCCGGGAGCGGCATCGGTCGTGGTCATGCGATCACCGTACCGAACCGGGGCCCGGCCGCGTCATACCGCGGCGAGCAGCCTGTCCACGGTGTCGGCCGGGAGTGGCGGGTCGCCGGTGTCGCCGGGGCGCACCGTCCCCAGGGGTGAGTGGAAATCGGATCCGCCCGACGGGATCAGGTCGAATGCCCGCGCGAGACGCCCGTAGAGGTGACGCCGCTCCGGGAGGTGTTCGGGACGGTGGACCTCGATGCCCACCAGGCCGGCGGTGGCCAGCCGGGCGACGGCGCTGGTGAGGTGGTCGGACGATAGGCGGAGCGTGCCCGGATGCGCCAGGACGGGCGCGCCCCCGGATTCGCGGACCATCCGCACCGCGTCCTGCGGCCCCAGGCCCTCATGCGCCACCCACGCCGGGCGGCCGTCGGCCAGGTAGCGGTCGAACGCGTCCTGCCGTGAGCGGGTGTGCCCGGCGGCCACGAGGGTGTCGGCGATGTGGGGGCGCCCGATCGGACCGGCGGCGCGCGCCGCGACATCGGCGAGGGCGATGGGTGCGCCCAGCACGCCCAGCCGCTCCACGATCCGCTCGGCGCGCACGCGACGGGCCCGGGCCAGCTCGGCGAGGCGGTCCGTGAATGCCGCGGGCGGCGCGTCCGGGAAGTAGGCGAGCAGATGCATCGACCCGGTGGGCGCGCGCACCGACAGTTCGACTCCGGTGACCACCCGCACCCCCAGTCGGCGGCCGGCGTCCCGGGCCTCCGCGAGGCCCGCCACGGTGTCGTGGTCGGTCACCGCCAGCACACCCACCCCGCGCTCGGCCGCCAACGCGACGAGGGCGCCCGGTGAGAGCGCCCCGTCGGAGGCCAGCGTGTGCGTGTGGAGGTCGGCCTTCAGCGGGCCGGGGGCGTCAGGCGCCGGTCGGTACCGCCGCCGGGATCAGCCCGAGGGTCTCGAGCTCGGCCACGATCTTCGCCGCGCTCTCCTCGGGACTCTCCGACTCGGTCTGGATGTGGACATCCGCCGCCGGCGGGGCCTCGTACGGGTCGCTCACGCCGGTGAACTCCTTGATCTCCCCGGCGAACGCCTTGGCGTAGAGACCCTTCACATCGCGTCGTGCGCACTCCTCGACGGACGTGTCGACGAACACCTCGATGAACGAGCCGAACGGCTCCACCAGGTCCCGGGCCCGCTGACGGGTCTCGTTGTACGGCGAGATGGCCGAGACGAGCGTCCACACGCCGGCGCGGGTGAAGCGGCTGGCCACCCAGCCGATCCGCTCGATGTTCGTGTCCCGGTCCTCCTTCGAGAACCCCAGGCCCTTGGACAGGTGCGTGCGCACCACGTCGCCGTCCAGGTACTCGATCAGTCCACCCCGACGCTCCAGTTCGGGGCCGACGATGCCGGCGATGGTGGTCTTGCCCGAGCCGGACAGGCCCGTGAACCACAGGGTGAAACCGCGTCGGTCGCTCACGCGAGGCCCTCCTTGGGGATCCGGGTCCCCGTCGTCACGATCAATTCAGGATGCGGCCGGCGAGGGGGTCGGCAGATGCAGACCGCATTCGGTCTTGCCGGTTCCGGCCCAGCGGCCCGCGCGGGGATCGCCGCCCGGTTGCACCGGTGCGGTGCACGGCACGCAGCCGATCGACGGGTAGCCCTCGTCATGGAGCCCGTTGTACGGCACGTCATGAAGGTACAGGTACGCGGTGACATCCTCATCGCTCCAGCCGACCAAGGGCTGGATTTTCACGAGTCCGCGCCCCGCGTCAAGTTCCACGGCCCGCGCGCCGCGCCGAGTGACACTCTGGGAACGGCGGATCCCGGTGATCCACGCGTCCATTCCGGCCATCGCGCGACCCATCGGCTCCACCTTGCGCAGCGAGCAGCAGCGGTCCGGTTCGCGGGTCCACAGCGCCGGCCCCTCGGCGGCGGCCTGCTGGTCGACGGTGTGCAGCGGGTGGATGGTCTCCACCTCCACGCCGTAACGTTCGATCAGCCGGTTGCGTGTGGCGTGCGTCTCGGGGAAGAGCAGGCCGGTGTCCAGTTCGACGATGCGAACCTGGGCGCCGATGCGCCACAGCATGTCCACCAGCACCGAGGACTGGCGCTGCCATGAGCAGGTGAGTACCACGCGTCCCTCGAAGCGTTCTGCGCTCCATGCCAGGATCTCCTGCGCCGTCCGGTCTTCGAAGCGGTCGGCGAGGGCCGCGATCTCGCTGGCGCTGAGGGGGGGCGCGGTCATCGGCGCGCAGGCTACCAGAGGTAATCCGTAAATGGCAGCAGGAAATAGGGAGAATGCCCGCCTCGTCTACTCCAGCGAGGGCGGGAGGGTGCGCGACGAGCCGGACCGCGCGCCGAAGAAACCGCTTGGCGATGGGATTGTCAGGGTCAGCCGCAGCTCGGCGGGTCGAAAGGGCAAAACCGTCACGATAATCACGGGATTGCCGACGTCCGAGGCCGCCGCGGTGGCCGTGGAGCTCAAGAAGCTCTGCGGATCCGGGGGGTCTGTGAAGGACGGTGTCGTCGAGATCCAGGGCGACCACCGCGACAAGGTCGTGGCCAGGTTGGAGCAGCGCTATCGGGTGAAACGGGCCGGTGCCTGAGTTTGGGACGAGCACCGCTCGGGAAACGGGTGCGCAGATGCGCGGTGGCGAACTGCAACTGCACGGGCTGCGCAAGGCGTTCGGAGACCGCCTCGCCCTCGACGACCTGAGCCTGACGGTCCCTCCGGGGCGCGTCGTGGGACTCCTCGGGCCGAACGGGTCGGGCAAGACCACGGCCATCCGCACGGTCTTCGGCGTCATCGACGCCGACGCCGGCAGCGTCACCTACCGGGGTGCTCCCCTGGGGCTCGCCGAGCGGCGGCGCTTCGGGTACATGCCCGAGGAACGCGGGCTGTACCCGGGCATGGCCGTCCGCGAACAGGTGGTGTACTTCGGCCGCCTGTTCGGGCTCGGCGGTGTTGCGGCCGGGCGGCGCGCCGATGCGTTGCTGGAGCGCCTGGGGCTCGGCGAGCGCGCCGACGAACGGCTCGAGCGGCTGTCGTTGGGAAACCAGCAGCGCGTGCAGCTGGCCGTGGCGCTCGTCCACGAACCCGAGGCGCTCGTGTTGGACGAGCCGTTCTCCGGACTCGACCCGGTGGCGGTGGCGGACCTCTCGCAGATCATCCGCGACGCGGCCGACGAGGGCTGCCCCGTGTTGTTCTCCAGCCACCAGCTCGACTTGGTGGAGCATGTCTGTGACTCCGCGTGCGTCATCGACGGCGGGAGGACCGTCCTGGAGGGCGAGGTCGCGGCGCTGCGACGCGCCAGCGGCCGACGCGTGCTGCGCGTGGACACGGCGTCCCGTGCCTGGGTCGCGCGCCTGGACGGCGGGGTGCGCGTGGTGGGCCAGGACGCGGCCGGTGTGCGCCTGTCGCTCGCGCCCGGCGTCGACCCGCTGGAGGTGCTCGACGCGGCCCGGGCCGATGGGCCGGTCGAAGATTTCTCGTTGGACGCACCGAGCCTCGCGGACCTCTTCCTCGAGGCGGTCGGGAAGGAATCCCGATGAGGCGTGAGGTCGTGTCGCTGGTGATCGGGCGCGAGCTCAGGGTGCGCGCGCGGACCAAGACGTTCCTCATCAGCACCGCGGTGTTGGTGCTGGTGGCGCTGGCGGCGGTGATCGCGCCCACGTTCTTTGACGACGACTCGGACGACCCGTTGAACGTCGCCGTCGCGGGGATGCCGGCCACGCTGCCGGCGGCCCTGGAGCGCGCGGGGACCGAGTACGGCCGGCCGGTCCGGGTCTCGGATGCGTCGGCGCAGGATGCGCCGGCAGCCGTCGACTCCGGCGAGGCCGACATCGCCCTGATCGCGGACGGTGACGGGGCGCGCGTGGTGGTCCGCGAAGAGCTCGCCGACGGCGACCGCGGGATCGTGATGCGCGCCCTCGCCGACTCCCGCGTGCGCTCGGCCCTGGCCGCCGCCGGGGTGAGCGAGGCCGAGGCGGCAGTGGCCCTGGAACCCGTGCGGATCACCGTCGCCGCGATCGATCCCGATCCGGTCGACGACGAGGCGCAGTGGGTGGCGGTGATCACGGCCATCGCCCTGGTGCTGGCGCTGGTGTTCGCCGGGACCGTGGTGG
>JBIQJW010000180.1:0-4575 GCA_044507145.1 Actinomycetota bacterium | reverse complement strand
GCCCTTCCACGGGGCGCGGTCGTCGGTGGCGACCACGGCGATGACGATGACGAACAGCGCCACGCCGATGCACTCCAGCACGAAGGCCTCGCCGGTGGTGCCGCCCGGGTGGTTGGGGAGCGCGTCGCGCACGGTCTCGCCGAAGGTGAGCGCGATGACCCCGGCGGCGATCAGGGCGCCGATGATCTGCGCGACCCAATACCCGACCACCTCCTTGGCCGGGAAGCGGCCGCCGGCGAACAGGCCCAGCGTGACCGCCGGGTTGAAGTGGCCGCCGGAGATGTGGCCGAAGGCGAAGATGGCGAGGGCCAGGCCGAACCCGAATCCGATCGCGACGACGATGCCGGGTGTACCGAACACGTCGGGGTGGTTCACGGTCACCGCGATGGCGGCGAAGGACATGAAGAGGAAGAAGAACGTTCCCAGCGTCTCGACAAGCAGACGCATCGGGTAGGAAGGTGTCGCCGTGGGCGAATCGGGCATATCGGATGCTCCCGTGGTGACGATTGACGGTGCCGCCGGCCCGCGCGGGCACGGACGTGCCCCACGATGTTCGACACGGCTGGTAGGTTTCCCGGGCCTGAGCGCGGGGGGATGCCCGAGTGGTCAAAGGGAGCGGTCTGTAAAACCGCCGGCTCAGCCTACGGAGGTTCGAACCCTCCTCCCCCCACTGGTGCGCACGTGAGCACCCTGCGAGCGGACGCCGTCACCCACGGGTGGCGGCCCGAGCGCATCCGGCTGCGGCCCCTGGGCCTGCTGGTGTCGTGGATCAGCGTGGCGGTGGCACTGTGGATCGCCGCGGCGATCCTGCCGGGCGTCTGGATCGACGGCATCGTGGGCGCGCTGATCGCTGCCGGCTTCATCGGCGCGTTGAACCTGGTGCTCCCGGCGGTGGTGGCCGCGCTGCGCATCCCGTTCACCGTGGGGCTGGTCTTCCTGCTGGTGCTGCTGGTGGATGCCGGGATCCTGATGCTGGCGTCCGCGGTGGGGCCGGGCACGATCGCCATCACCCACTTCGGCTGGGCGCTGGCCACGGCGCTGCTCATGGCGGCGGTGGGGATCGTGCTGGAGGTGGTGCTGGGCACCAACGACGACCTGGCCCACAGCCTGCAGGTGGTGCGCCGCGTCGCCCGGCGCTCGGGCGGTGCGATCCACACCGATGTGCCGGGCATCGTCTACCTGGAGATCGACGGCCTGGCGCTGCCGGTGCTGCGACGCGCGATGCGCGACGGCAGCGCCCCGCAGATGGCGCGCTGGCTGGCCGACGACACGCACCGCCTGGTGGAGTGGGAGACGGACCTGTCGTCGCAGACCGGCGCCAGCCAGGCGGGGATCTTGATGGGCAGCAACCACGACATCCCGGCGTTCCGGTGGGTGGAGAAGGAGACCGGGCGCACGATGGCGTGCTCGTCGCCGGCCGACTGCGCCGAGCTCGAGCGCCGTCACACCGTCGGCATCGGGCTGCTGCGCGACGGCGGCGCCAGCCGCGGGAACCTCCTGTCGGGAGAGGCCGACGAGGCGCTGCTGACGGTGAGTCGCGTGGACGCCGAGCGCACCGCCAACCCGGGGTACCGCGCGTTCTTCGCCAACGGCTTCAACGTGACGCGGATGCTGGTGCTGATGGCGTGGGAGGTGAACCTGGAGGTCGTCGCCTCGCTGCGTGCAGTGCGCCGCGGCGTGCGCCCGCGCGGCCACCGTGGCGGCATGTATCCGCTCCTTCGGGCGGCGATGTGCGTGGCGGTGCGCGACCTGGTGGTGTTCGCGGTGTTGGGGGACATGATGAAGGGCCGACCCGCGGTCTACGCCACCTTCGCGTCGTACGACGAGGTGGCGCACCACTCCGGGTTGGAGCGCGCGGACACCCTGGAGGCGCTGAGAAAGCTCGACCAGCAGTTCGGGCGCCTGGAGCGCGCCCGCCGGTACGCGCCGCGCCCCTACGAGATCGTGGTGCTGTCCGACCACGGCCAGACGCAGGGCGCAACCTTCCGCCAGCGCAACGGCTACGGCCTGGACGACCTGGTGCGCCGGACGCTGGCCGAGGGCGATGTGGTGCACCTGGCCGGCGGCGACGAGAACGACCACGCCGTCGGCCGGGCCGTCCACGAGGCCACCGGCACGGCGGTGTCGGATCCCACCGAGGGCGAGTCGGCCGACGCCGACGGCGGGGCCGTTGTCCTGGCGTCGGGCAACCTCGGCCTGGTCTCGCTCATGCACACGCCGCACCGGCTCACGCGCGCCCAGATCGAGCGACGCCATCCGGGGCTGCTGGGGACGCTGGCGGGCCATCGCCACATCGGCTTCGTGATGGTGGCCGACGACGACGGCGGGGCGGTGGTGATCGGCGGGGCGGGCGAGCGGGATCTGGTGAGCGGCCGGGTGAGCGGCCGCGATCCGCTGGAGCCGTTCGGCCCGAACGCGGCCCGGCATCTGCTGCGCACATCGGGCTTCGCGAACGCGCCGGACATCCTGGTGAACAGCTTCTACGACCCGGAGCTGGATGACGCCTGCGCGTTCGAGGAGCTGATCTCGTTCCATGGGGGTCTGGGAGGGCCGCAGACCCGGCCGTTCATCATGTTCCCGGCGCGGTTCCCGGCGCCCGACGGGCCCATCGTGGGCGCCGAGGCCGTTCACGCCCTGCTGCTGGGCTGGCGCCGAAGGCTGCAGGGCGGGGCGCCGGATGCCGAGCAGGTGCGGGCGCCCCTGTCGTCGTAGGCGCCGTCAGCCGGCCGTGCCGGATCCGGACATCAGCCGGCCCAGTTCCGCCTCGGCCTCGGCCCGCTCCAGCCCCTTGATCTCGCGCACCAGCCGGCGTTCGGCGTGGCTGAAGGCCTTCTCCATCTGTTCCTCCAGGCGCCAGTCGCCGATCACCAGCAGCGCGGCCTGACCCTCGTCTAGGGCCTCGCCCAGGTCCTTGAGGTCACCGCGCGACAGGCCCTTCCACAGGTGCATGCCGAAGCCGCCGACCACGCCGCCGATGGCCGCCGACACGATGATGGAGGGCGGAAACAGCAGTCCCAGGATCGCGCCGACGCCGATGCCGCCCCATGCGCCCTTGCGGGTGGGGATCGAGTCCTTGCTCATGTGGAGCTTGCCATCTGCCTCCTTGGTGATCACCGCGGAGTCGTAGGTGCCGATCACGCCGAGGGCGTGCAGGTCCTTCACGGCGTCGAAGTCGGCGCGCGCGTGAAGCGGGTCGAGGTAGACGCCCAGGTAGAGGAAGGTCTCGCTCTCGCGTCCCATGAGGTGCCTCCGGGAGGGGGTGGGCCGCGAGTGTAAGCCGGGTCGACGCCGCGGCGAAAGCACGGGCTGTGCGAGACGGGCGGTGGCGGCCGTCCGTCGGCGCGGGGCGGACTGGCCGTGCGGGTGGGCGCGAACCAGACGCGCGGGGTGGCCTTGGGAACCCCGGTGCGATGTCTGATTGCAAGCGTCGAAGTTCCACCCGAACAAGAGGTGTTCTGATGAAACCCCTGATGCCCGTGAGTATCGGCGTCGCGTGTGTGGCCATGGCGGCTGGCGTGGTGTTCACCGATGGACTGTCCGCCGACGCGGCGAACGGCGCGAAGCCGAAGCCGGTGACCCAGCAGCAGCTCAAGAAGACCAACGCCCAGGTGAAGAAGGCCCTCACCCGGACCAACGCGCAGGCGAAGCAGATCAAATCGCTGCAGACGCTCCTGGAGGAGCTGCGCGCCGGCGTGACGGCCGGTGCTCCCGCCGGCGTGCCCGGCGCCGCCGGACCGGCGGGCCCCGCCGGCCCGCAGGGCGAGAAGGGCGACACCGGAGCCCAGGGCGCGACGGGCCCGGCAGGTCCGGCAGGCCCGGCCGGTCAGGACGGAGCCGCCGCCGAGAAGGGCGACAAGGGCGAGCCCGGTGAGCAGGGCCCCGCAGGCCCCGAGGGCCCGCAGGGTGAGCAGGGCCCCGCCGGTGAGAAGGGTGAGAAGGGCGAGCCGGGTGAGCAGGGCCCCGCAGGCCCCGAGGGCCCGCAGGGTGAGCAGGGCCCCGCCGGTGAGAAGGGTGAGAAGGGCGAGCCGGGTGAGCAGGGCCCCGCCGGTGAGAAGGGTGAGAAGGGCGACCGGGGTGAGCAGGGCGCAAGCGCCGGCGCCCGCCTCTACGCGGCGCGGGTGCAGGTGACCGGCCAGAACCAGACTGCGGCGCTCTCCGGCACGCAGCTGGGCGCAACCTCGGTCAGTGGCAACGACGGCGAGTACACGGTGACCTTCGCGGGGCAGAGCCTCACGGGCTGCTTCACGTCGGCGACCGTTCGCTCGAACTCGACCAACACGTCGCTGCGGAGCGCGCATGCGCAGATTGCGACCAGCACCACGGTGGCCGTCGTCACTCGCGCGAGCAGCTCGCAGACGGCGAACGGTCAGGCCTTCGACCTGACGGTGGTCTGCCCCCTGTAGCACGCAGGATCTGCGTCTGTCCCGGTCAGGCTGACCGGGACAGACGCCGCGGGACGAGGGCCGAACCAAGGAAATGCCCGAGGGGGGTGCGCTTCAAGAGCGCGCCACACCACCCACGGTGAGGCCCGAGGCGGAGCGACAGCGACCCGCCAAGGGCCGACCCACGACCACG
>JBIQJW010000179.1:0-4585 GCA_044507145.1 Actinomycetota bacterium | reverse complement strand
GCGTGGGCCCGGCGCTCGCCCACCGGGGTGTCGTCCTCGTACATGAACGACGCCACGTAGGAGAACAGCAGGGAGCCCGCGTACGGCGACGCCGACGGCGTCTCCACCTCCACGACGGCGAGGTCGCGGCGGGCGATGCGCGCCAGCAGCATCCGCAGGCCGGGCATGTCGAACCGGTCGTTCAGGCACTCGCGGTACGTCTCCAGCACCACCGGGAAGCTGCCGAAGCGACGCGCGACCTGCAGCAGGGACTGTGCACGAAGCCGCTGCTGCCACAGCGGTGTCCGCTGCCCCGGACGCCTGCGCGGGATCAGCAGGGCGCGGGCGGCGTTCTCCCGGAAGGTGCTGCCGAACAGGGCCGTGTTGCCCAGTTCGCCCACCACCAGTTCCTCGACGTCCTCGGGTTCGATCAGCACCATCTCCGCGGAGGGGGCCTCGTCGGCATCCGGCAACTGGAACGCGATGCCGTCATCGCTCCAGATCGCGTGCACCTCCTGACCGGTGTTCGCCCTGATCCGCGCGGTGAGCGCCATCGCCCACGGCGCATGCACCCGCGCGCCGTACGGCGACAGGATGCACAGGCGCCAGTCGCCCACCTCATCGCGGAAGCGCTCCACCACGATGGCCCGGTCGCTGGGCACCGTGCCGGTCGCCGCCGCCTGTTCGCGCAGGTGGTCCAGCAGATTCGCGGTGGCCCGGGGATCGAACCGGCACTCGTCGCGCAGACGCGCGGCCGCGGCGGCGGGGGAGGCCGCCAGCAACTCCCGCGACAGCCGTCCCACCGCCTCGCCCAGATCCACGGGCCGCCCCATGCCGTCGCCGCGCCAGAACGGGAGGCTTCCCGGCGCGCCGGGCGCCGGGGTCACCACCACCCGGTCACGCGTGATCTCTTCGATCCGCCAGGTGGAGGCCCCCAGCATGAACGTCTGCCCGCTGCGCGCCTCGAACACCATCTCCTCGTCCAGCTCACCCACGCGCGCGCCGTCGGGCAGCACCACCGCGTAGAGGCCCCGGTCGGGGATGGTGCCCGCGTTCTGCACCGCCAGGGCCTGCGCCCCGTCGCGTCCGCGCACCGTCCCGGCCACGCGGTCCCACACCACCCGGGGCCGCAGCTCGGCGAGTTCGTCGCCGGGGTAGCGCCCGGCGAGCATGTCCAGCACGCCCTCCAACTGGTCGCGCGACAGATCCGCGAAGGGGGCGGCTCCGCGCACCAGGGCGTGCAGATCGTCCACGGTCCAGGTGCCGTCGGCGCAGATCGCCACCAGTTGCTGGGCCAGCACGTCCAGCGGCTGGCGCGGGATGCGGGTCTCCTCGATCGCGCCGGCCTGCATCCGGGCCACCACCGTGGCGCATTCGGCCAGGTCGCCCCGGTGGGTGGGGAAGATGCGCCCCCTGCTGGTGGTATCGCGCCGGTGCCCCGCCCGGCCGACGCGCTGCAGGCCCCGCGCGACGCTGTGCGGGCTCTCCACCTGCACCACCAGGTCGATGGCGCCCATGTCGATGCCGAGCTCCAGGCTGGACGTCGCCACCAGCGCCCGCAGCTCACCCGCCTTCAGCCGCCCCTCGATCAGGGTGCGCCGCTCCCGGGCCAGGCTGCCGTGGTGGGCCAGGGCCACCTCCTCCTCGGCCTGCTCGTTCAGCCGCAGGGCGAGGCGCTCGGCCAGGCGGCGGTTGTTCACGAACAGCAGGGTGGACGTGTGCGACCGGATGAGCTCCAGCAGCTCCGGATACATCGCCGGCCAGATCGACCGGCGCCGGTTCTCCGCGCCGGCCGCCTCCACGCCGTCTCCCAGCTCCGCATCGGGGAGCTGGCGCATGTCGTCCACCGGCACCACCACGCGCATGTCCAGGTCGGGCCGGGCGCCGGCATCCGCGATCGCGACCGCCCGGAGGGCGCCGTCCGGCCCGTGCCCCCCGAGGAAGCGCGCGGTCTCCTCCAGCGGCCGTTGGGTGGCCGACAGACCGATGCGCTGCAGCCGCCCGCCACGACCGGACACGACCCGCTCCAGCCGCTCCAGGCTCAGCGCCAGGTGGGTGCCGCGCTTGGTGCCCGCGACGGCGTGGATCTCGTCGACGATCACCGTGTCGACGTCGGCCAGGATCTCCCGCCCACGCGATGTCAGGAGCAGATAGAGGCTTTCGGGGGTGGTGATGAGGATGTCCGGCGGGGTGCGCAGCATCCGCTGCCGGTCGCGGGCGGGGGTGTCCCCGGTGCGCACGGCCACCGACACCGACGGCGCCGGCAGTCCCATCCGGTCGGCCACGGCCGCGATGCCGGCCAGCGGCGAGTCGAGGTTCCGCTCCACGTCGTAGTTCAGGGCCTTGAGCGGCGAGATGTAGAGCAGGCGACCGGCGCGACGACCCTCCATGCGCGCCGAGATGATCGCGTTGAGCCCCCACAGGAAGGCCGCCAGGGTCTTGCCCGACCCGGTCGGGGCCAGGATGAGCGTGTGGTCGCCGGCGGCGATGCGCGGCCATCCCGCCGTCTGGGCGGGGGTGGGGGATGCGAACGCGCCCGTGAACCACCGCCGCACCGCCGGGTGGAACGGCGCCAGCGCGGCGTCGTGCGTCCCCTCGGAGGCGGCGGCACCCGTCACAGGCCCAGCGTAGCGCCGGCAGTGGCCGGAGCGACCGGCGCTCAAGACCAGCGGACACGGCGCCGATGCGGGTGGGGTCACCCCCTGGGAGGAATGCTGCCCACCCCCGCCATCGAGCCCGCCGGTATCGGCTACGCCCAGGCCGTCAGCCGCGTCCAGCAGATCCTGAACCCGTCCGTCCCGGCCCGCGCGGGCGCCGCCGGCACCGGGTTCGCCGACCGGCTGGCGTCCGCGATCTCCGCCACGCCGGCCACGAACATGATCGACGCGGCCACCGGCACGTTCACCCTGCCCGGGATACCGGGCGTCGCGGTGGGGCAGGCCGGCGCCGTGGCGCCGGTCGCCGGCGTGGGAGCCGGCGGCGTGGGGCAGCAGATCGCCGCGATCGCGACGGCTGAGCTGGGCGTGGCCGAACAGCCACCCGGCTCGAACGACGCGCCGCGCATCGCCGAGTACCGCACGGCCACGGCCGGATCCGCGGTGGGCCCCTGGTGCGCCTACTTCACCTCCTGGGTCGCGGCGCAGGCGGGAGTCCCGATCGGTGCCGGCGGCGCCGGGGAGGGCTGGGTCCCGGCGGTGCGGGACTGGGCGGTGTCGCAGGGCCGCCACATCGCGCCGGGCGCGGGGGCGCCCGCCGTGGGCGACCTGGTCCTGTTCGACCGGGGCAACGACGGCCTGCTGGACCACATCGGCATCGTCACGGGCGTCGGTCCCGACGGGTCCATCCAGACCGTCGAGGGCAACTCGTCGGACGCGGTGTCGGCGCGCAGCTACGGCCCCGGCGAGTACGCGGGTCTGGTGCGGCTGGGCTGACAATCCGGTGCCCGGGGGTATCCTCCCTGTTGTGGGCACCCAGACCCCTGTCAAGCCGCGCGTACGCGAGCCGGGCTCCGGCGGCGGACTCGGCGACCCCGTGAGCATCGTCGTGCTGAACGACGATCACAACACGTTCGAGGGTGTCGCGAGCGTGCTGGCGCACGTGCTGCCCGGCGTCGACTTCTCGCGTGGCATGGCGCTGGCCAACGAGATCCACAACCGGGGTCGCGCCCGCGTCTGGCGCGGGGACCGGGAGGTGGGCGAGCTGTACTGGAGCCAGCTCCAGGGCGCGGGCCTCACCATGGCGCCCCTGGAGTAGCGCGGTGCCCCGGCCCGACGGTGCGGACTGGCTCTGCGCCGCCCTGGCCACGCAGGGCGTGCCGCTGCTGTTCGGCAACCCCGGTTCCACGGAACTTCCCCTCACCGAGGCGATCGGGCGCGCCGGCACGCCCCGCTACGTCCTGGGACTGCACGAGGCCGTGGTGATGGGCATGGCCGACGGGTACGCGCAGGCCACCGGCGGCCTCGCGGCCGTGAACGTCCACGTGCAGCCCGGATTGGCCAACGCGATGTCGGGCATCCTCAACGCCGCGCGGGCCCGCGTGCCCCTGCTGGTGACGGTGGGCCAGCAGGTGCAGCGGCTCCTCCCCGGGGCGCCCTTCCTGGGCGGGGAGCTGGTGGCGATGGCGGCGCCGATCGCCAAGGGCGCCTGGGAGGTCGCCGATACCGCGGAACTCCCGGCCGCATTCGACCTGGCGGTCCGCACCGCGCTGACGCCGCCGCGTGGGCCGGTGGTGCTGAGCCTTCCCCTGGACGTGCAGGTGGGTGCCGCACCGGCCCCGCATGCCCGCCGTGACGGCGACGGCGCACCCGTTCCGCCGCCGGCCGCACTGGCGCGCGCGGCCGCGCTGCTGGCCGACGCCCGCGCTCCGGTGATCATCGCCGGCGACGAGGTGGCCCGGTCGGGGGCCGGAGCGGCGCTGGCGGCCGTGGCGGAACGGCTCGGCGCGCCGATCTACGGCGAACCGATGGGCGCGACGGTGCCGCTGGCGACCGACCACGGTCACTGGCGCGGTCCGCTGCCGGCCTTCGCCGCCGAGATCGCGCCGATCCTCGCCCCCCACGATGCGGTCTTGGCGGTGGGCATGCCCGTGTTCCGGCTGTTCGGCGAC